>NZ_JACGXB010000009.1:0-233550 GCF_014138065.1 Ochrobactrum sp. P6BSIII
ATTCGCTCAGATCGCCTCGGCTCATGACTGCCTCCAAAAAGCAGTCTTGAATCAAGCTTCGATCAATTCGTCAACCAATTCGTCCACGCCGCCTAATCAGCTCGAGTGTCATGATCAAATAAAATGAACTGTTGAAGCGGACAGATTGTGCTAATGCACCTCACCATCGATAGCAGTATGGAAATATTCAAAAAATGGAATGGATTCCGGTATTCTTGATAGCGTTCAAGGTTCTCGTGTTAGGCGCGGCCATGTTCTTCGCCATCAAGTTCCATTATGATGAAGATAAAAAGAAGAAGAACAGCGAAAAAGGCGGAACGTAAGCGCCCGTTTTAGCGCGCATTTATTACGCTTATAAATATCGCTCCGTCAGACACGGAGCGCGCCTATCCCTTGCCGATGCAATTGTCGCTGGCTAGAAGCGCAATATGATTTCATTTCCTTGGTGGGTTACCATTCTCGTTATCATGTCGATCTATTGGCCGGTTACCGTGATGGTAGCAGCGGCGATCGTCGTGACAGCATTTCTTGGAACAAAGAGCATCGGCTGGCGGCTGGCGTGGATCGCGTTGGCGGCACTGATCGTAGCGCCAGTCATATGGTTTTACACGATACTATAAAGGCAGGGCTCGGCTTACCGCCGTCAGATTGTACATCGCGTGGATTTCGACCCACGCATAGGTCTAGGTAAACCGTCCGCACATGCAGCGCCTCCTCGTTTGCAAAAAAGTAGGGCGCTTACTGTTGGCGTCTAGTTGTGTGGTCGGATTTTGGCTCGAGCATCGATTGGCGTTTGAAGTAGGCGTCGAAGCGGCGTTCGCTGCGGTGATGCTGCCAATAAATCGCAATGGGAAGCATAATGATTCCCGCGCAAGTTATACGAAACATCCAGATTGCTCCGGTCGTGCCAAACAGCTTGAGGACCAAAACACCCAAGGGCGCGTTGCTTTGAGTTGGATCGACGAAGATAATGCCAAGCAAGCCAGCCGGTATAAACCCCGCCGCTAGCAAACGAATTTTCCAAATGTCACTCATGTCGCCCCTCCCAACTGAGGAGGGAACTTATATTTTCGTGTAAAATCAGTCACGGCTTATTTTCTGCGTCCAGCCAAGGCGTCTTCGCCTTCCTGTTTATGATCGCGGCAGAACCAGAGCTGAGCCGTAGCGGTCTTGTAGCCGAACGATCTCCACGCTTTGCAGCCTTCGCATCGCAGTAGTGCTCAAAGAGCTTTCCGCTCGTTGAGGGGGGGATTCTATCGTTTTTGTAATCGCTGATTGAAGTACCAATAGCTATGTTCAAGACAGGTTCAACGAACCTAAAGAGCACTACTTTTGTGTAACGCTTCCGGTCTATAAGCCATTGATTTGTTTGGAGGATCGAATGGTGGGCGTAACAGGGATTGAACCTGTGACCCCTACAATGTCAATGTAGTGCTCTCCCGCTGAGCTATACGCCCATTCGATGTGCCGCATACACCATATCGCGTTGCGCCCGTCAATGGCCTTTTTTGAAGTTTTTTCGTCTTTTTGTTGAAGACTTTTCAAAAGCCCGGAAAACTGCGACTTGGTTGGTGATCGCCTTAGGCGGCGATCAACATTTTTTCGATTTCGTTCACCAGGTCGCGCAGGTGGAATGGCTTGGAAAGCACTTTTGCGTCACGCGGGGCGTCAGAATCAGGGTTCAAAGCAACGGCAGCGAATCCCGTGATGAACATTATTTTCAGGTCGGGATCGATTTCCGTGGCGCGGCGCGCGAGTTCGATGCCGTCCATTTCCGGCATTACGATGTCGGTCAGCAGCAGTGAGAACGGCTCTTCCTGCAGTCGTTCATAGGCGCTGGCGCCATTGTCGAAGTGTGTTACGTGATAGCCCGCCTTTTCCAGTGCCTTCACGAGGAAGCGGCGCATATCGTTGTCGTCTTCAGCAAGAAGAATTCTTTTCATTGGTCCGTCCGAATTTCCCATCGTTCGCTCCAGTGCTCGGGCAGCGTGAACGATTCAATTTTCCACTCTAGAAAACGCTTCTTTGGTAAATATGAAATGAATGCTCGCGCGAATGTTAATTGTTATGGCATGCATTTGGCAACAACCTGTCATTTGTGACGGGATTGCCGCAGTTTTCGGTTCATGATCGAATTCGGCGGCAATTGTTGGTATTTGCACCGGCGCGGCGGTTGACGTAATTTGTCGAGCCCGGCGGTGTGCTGTGTCCAGCCACCGCAAAGATGACATGCATAAACGGATCAAAATATGAGTTTGGAGCGTGATTTCAGCCTGATACCGCCTTTCGAGGTGAATGCTCCGGCAGAGCAGCGAATTCCGTTCGTATTCAACTCGCCGCACAGCGGTCGCTATTATCCGCAATCCTTTCTGGAATTATCCCGTCTCGACAGTCTCAGCATCCGCCATTCGGAAGATTGTTATGTCGACGAGTTGTTCGCTTCCGCCGTCCGACTCGGTGCGCCCTTGCTCAAGGCGCACTTCCCGCGCGCATTTCTCGATGTGAATCGTGAAGCCTATGAACTTGATCCGCGCATGTTCACCGAAACGCTGCCGCCTTTCACCAACAGCCAGTCGGCACGGGTCGCCGGTGGGCTGGGCACGGTGCCGCGTCTGGTGGGCGAAGGGCAGATGATCTATGCGGGGCGAATCCCGCTTGCCGAAGCCTTCTACCGCATTGAAGATCTCTACAAGCCCTATCACCGCACGCTTGAAGGTCTGCTGCAATCGACCCGCCAGCAGTTCGGTTATGCGGTTCTGATTGATTGCCACTCCATGCCGGGCGGCGTGCGTCCGGGAGAAGTCGCTTCGCGCCCTGATTTCATTATCGGCGACCGGTTCGGCCGCTCGTGCAGCGAGCGCCTCACGCAGGCGGCTATCGAGCTGTTGCGGGATCTCGGTTACACGGTTGCGCATAACAAGCCCTATGCTGGCGGTTTTATCACCGAGCATTATGGCCGGCCCGCCGTTGCGTGCCATGCCTTGCAGATCGAGATTAATCGCAGTCTCTATGTAAACGAGCAATCGCTGCACAAGCTTGCGGGCTTCGATACATTATGTGGCGATCTGCATCAGTTCCTGAGCGATCTCACATCCTTGCCGGACGATCTGTTTATCGCACCGCCGCTCGCTGCCGAATGAGATGCGGGCGCGGCGTCGCACAAATGCGACAAGCCTATGGTAAGTCTAGGCAATCCAAGTCGGCATGCAGATAAAAAGAACCGCGCTCGTACGATACGAACGCGGCCAAAGACTAGGGAGGAAATGCCCCGAAAGGCATCGACAGGAAGACCTGTCTAGTCTTTAAGCTACGCGCTAAAGCTGGTTGCGTCAAGAAAATGCGCATCTTTTTTGGGCGAATTTTTTCTTGCTCAATAATTGAGCAAAATTAGCATGGATGCACAAGTTGCAGCCATGTCTTGGAAACAGGAGAATAGGGTTGCTCATCGACAAGGCATTTTTTTCCGAAGTGGCAACGGCAGCAGCGGCTGAAACTTTGCCGCGCTTTCGTCAGTTGAACGAGGTGGACAACAAATACAGTGTCGGATTCGACCCTGTTACCGAAGCGGACCGGGCTGCGGAACGGGCGATTCGTGCCGTTATTGGCCATCGTTATCCGGAACACGGCATTCTGGGCGAAGAATACGGCCCGGAAAATACTGACCGCAGCCATGTCTGGGTTATCGATCCGATAGACGGCACGCGCGCCTTTATATCCGGTCTGCCGGTCTGGGGCACGCTGGTCGGCCTGACGGTCGATGGTGATGCACGCGCCGGGATGATGTCGCAGCCGTTTACAGGAGAGCTGTTCTATAGCGACGGCGAGGGCTCCTATTTGCTGCGCGAAGGCGATGGTGATGAGCCGCGCCGTCTTTCCGTGCGCAAGGGAGCCACCTTGGCGGATGCGACACTGTTTACGACGACGCCAGCGATGTTCAAAGGAGATAACCGCAAAGGGTTTGACCGGCTTGAAAGTGCCGTGCGCCTCTCGCGCTATGGTGTCGATTGCTACGCCTTTGCGATGCTCGCAGGCGGTTATGTCGATATTGTCGTTGAGGCTGGCTTGCAGCCTTACGATATCGTCGCGCTCATCCCGATCATTGAGCAGGCCGGTGGCGTGATCACCCGTCGCGATGGCGGCCCTGCCGAAGAGGCTGGCGATATTGTTGCAGCCGCAACGCCGGAACTGCACAAGGCTGCGCTCGATTTGCTGAACGGCTAAATCTCTACGGGGAATCGGTGTGTTCGGCTGATTCCCCATCGCTGCTTGTCAGACGCCGGAGAACTCCGGCTCGATGGTTTCCGGCATGGTTTCGACATCCGACGATCCGGGAATGAAGGCGTCGAATGCGGCCCAGAGCTGCTCGCGATAAAAATCGGCTTCCTGCAACAATTCGTGGCGTCCGCCGTCAATCGTAATCAGTGAGACATTTCGCGTGCGCGCAGCAAAGCGCTCTAGCACCGGCGTTGAGACAACGCGTTCGTCGCCTGCTGCAATGATCAGCACAGGCACGCTGGGGCTTTCCTCATAAAAGTCTGGCTGATTGATGCGGCGCGCCGTTTCAAGCGCACCCCACACCCAGCGCACTGTCGGTCCGCCTAGTGCCAGATCAGGGAAGAGGCGCGTGATTTCCGTATTGCGCATAAAACGTGCTGGATCGCTGGTCAGCGGGTTTCCGGCAAAGGGGCGTGCGGTCAGCCTTTTTCCGCCGGAAGCATAGAGTGTTCCAAGCCCGACGCGCCGCAGCGTGGCGGCCAAACGGCGCACGACGTCGTCGCTTAGTTTCTGCGTGGCAAGCCCCATGAAGGGCGCACACAGCACCATGCGCGTGATGCGGGACGAGAGACTGCCCATCGAGGCCAATGCCACCATGGCGCCGGAAGAATGGCCGAGAATATAGAAAGGCGGGGGACAGTCGGGCAGAACGATATCGGTTAGAAAATGATCTAGATCTTCCTGATAATCGTCGAAACTGCGGACATAGCCGCGTAACCTGTCACGCAGCAACCGGTGGGAGCCGCCCTGGCCGCGCCAGTCGAAGGTGGCGGCAACAAAGCCGCGTGCCGTCAGCTCGCTCATCGTCTCGAAATATTTTTCGATGAATTCGTTTCGGCCTTGCAGCACAATGACGGTGCCGCGCACCGGGCCTGTTTCGGGCTTCAGGATGCTGTAGCGCAGGGTTCGGTCGGGATGGTCGGAATGGCTTGTGAAAAAGCCCGACTTTATTCCATGCGGAATCGGATTCGCATCGGTTTCGAACAGTAGTTCCGACATCCGTTGCGCAGCCTTTCCCGAATGATAATGCCCTGATCGTCTCGAGTATTATGCGCGAAATGATGACAAAAAGTAACCGGAAGTTCGCTTCCGAACTTCCGGCCAAAGGATCGTCAGGTGCAAGGGACGTTGCGGCCAGACGTTCCGACTTCTCAAACTTTTAGTAACCGCCGGGGCGGCGTTCGCCGACGATACGACCGGAGAAGGCATCGACCATAACGATGACGCGACGACCATTCGGACGTGTGGCGCGGACCATATAGGTGTCGCGATCCCGGCGCATGTCGCCGACTGCATAGCCGCGGCGTTCCAGCATACGGGTGACTTCACGCGGGCGCAGCGTATCGCGATTCCCCCAGTCGGGGCGGCGATCCGGGCGACCATAGCCGGGCGGCGGAGGCGGAGCATCCGGGCGCGGCGGGCGTGGGCGATAACCATCATTGTTGTCGTAATACTGAACCTGGACGCGCAAACCCGAGCTGTCAGCGAGGGAAGGGGTCGCAAAGCCGGTAGCGACAGTGGCAAGTGCGGCAAAAGCGAGAACAGCTTTTTTCATAACCGTGATCCTTAATAAAACCTGTCGAGCGACAGGCATGACGGGACATTTATTAGCCCCAAGCAGATGAACGCTCGCGGAAGATGATGTTCATTTTGGGTTCACTGTGGGTTTGCTCCCAAAAATGTAGGCTCCTATGGATCAGGAGTTGTTACGCGAAGTGACATGCCGTGTAGGCGAAGTCAGAGAGATTGTTGTTTGAAAACGGTCTTGAAAAGCAAAACAGCCATTCCCAAATGAGTTTTGCGGTCGCCAAAAAGGGGCCGCCGGCACCAAGGAATTCGCCATTAAGGGAGTTTCGCCGCCATGCATGATCCTGAAGCCGCAGAGCGGTTTTCGAAAGGGGTTATGCCGAACCATGCATCATGTCGCTCTGAAGGAGGGCTAACACATGCGTCACGTAGATTTTTCCCCGCTTTATCGTTCCACGGTTGGTTTCGACCGGCTTTTCACCATGCTTGATTCGCTCGCTTCGCCGGAGGGCACCCAGTCCTATCCGCCCTATAATATTGAGCGCACGGGTGAGAACACCTATCGCATCACCATGGCCGTTGCGGGCTTTTCCGACAGCGAACTCGAAATCGAAGCCCATCGCAACCAGCTGACCGTGAAGGGTCAGAAGGCTGACGAAAATGCATCCGATATCGGTGAAGTGCTTTATCGCGGTATTGCTTCGCGTGCTTTCGAGCGCCGCTTCCAGCTTGCCGATTTTGTTGAAGTCGCCGGTGCGAGCCTCAAGAATGGCCTCCTGCACATTGACCTCAAGCGCGAGATTCCTGAACAGATGAAACCGCGCAAGATCGAAGTCGCCAAGGCTGGTTCTGATAGCGCTCAGCAGATCGAAGCCAAAACCGCGCACTAAGTGTTTGTTTGCATTATCCTACGCAAAACCGCTTCGCACTTTTGCTGGAAATTCACTAATCACTGATCAGCTTGTAGAAATAAGAAAGGCGGCGCTGCAAAGCGCCGCCTTTTTGTGTTTAAGCGATCATGTCGCCGAACCGGTCCACATCTTCTTCCGTGTTGGCGAAGCTGGTCACGAAGCGGGCGAAAATCTCGCCCTCACCAATGCGGTTTTCTTCCGAATGCGGCGGGTTCCAGTCGTAGAAGATCGCTCCGGCATTGCGCAGGCGGTCATAGACCGACTGTTTCATGATGGCGAAAACTTCATTGGCTTCCGGCTTCCAGGCAAGGCGCATCTGGCTGGACGCGTTGACGTGGCCTGCAAGGCGGGTTGCCAGTGCATTGGAATGACGTGCGAGTTCCAGCCACAGATCGTCTTGCAGATAGGCGTCGAACTGGGCTGCCACAAAGCGGGTCTTGGAAAAAAGCTGCGCTGCGCGCTTGCGAATGAACGGCAGATCCTTTGCGCGCGCCGGGTCCATGAAGACCAGCGCTTCCGCGCACCAGCAGCCATTCTTGGTGCCGCCGAACGAGACGATATCGACGCCTTGCTTCCATGTCATTTCGGCGGGTGTCAGGCCGAGCGTGACCAGAGCATTGGCAAAACGTGCGCCATCCATATGTAACGGCAGAGCGGCATCGCGGCAGATTTTGGAAATGGTGGCGATTTGTTGCGGTTGATAGAGCGTGCCGACTTCCGTAGCCTGCGTGATGCTGACAGCCATTGGCTGTCCGGCATGGACGAAAGCCGGGTTGAAGCGCTTCAATTCCCGCTTGAGCAGTTCAGGGTCGATACGACCGAGCGCGCCATCAATGGGGTGAAGACGTGCGCCGCCGGTGAAATATTCGGGCGCGCCGCATTCATCTTCTATGACATGTGCTTCACGGTGCACCAGCGAAACGCCACCCGGGCGGTTGACGCTGGCCAGCGCCAGCGAGTTGGCAGCCGTTCCTGTGCCGACGAAGAAGACGGCCACTTCACGCTCGAACACTTCGTTGAAACGCTGCTCGACGCGCTTGTCGAGTTCGCTTGCGCCATAGGCGGCGGCAAAACCGGCTGCATGCAGCGAAAGGCTTTCGGCGATTTTCGGATGGGCGCCCGCCCAGTTGTCTGAAGCAAAATGCACGGCTGTCTCCACTCGCAACGATTCCAGTATGTGCAGCGATAGCTGCTGTCGGTTGTCTATAACCGGAGTTGAGAAAGGCGATAATACCGAAAATGGTGAAAAAACCGACGCTGCCTGTCACTTTTCTATGCTTTGTGCGTTGTATTAGAGCCGCGCCAAACTGACGCAATTGGCGCTATACGCAATTAAAAGTCTCAATGGTATGCACATGCGACATTTTATTACGGAAGTGGCTGAGAAAAATTGCGTTTCCATCTTGTGAGGCAATTTGAATTCTGTCATACGTAATTAGGACAGCAATGCTGTCCAATTAAAAGCTGATGCAGGCGGAAAACACGCATAGAACCGTGCCGTCGGTTTCAGAAATAAAAGCGCTGTGCTGGCAGGCCAATGGCTTGACGGTCACTGGCGCTCCGACTGTGACAGGGGAGATTCGAGTGCGCCTTTATCTGGCGGGCTGTGTGTTGTCTGTCCGAGCCTGATGAGAATAAGGCGCTAAACATCGTTCCTCGCACCGGCTTTGCCCGCTTGGCTCTGCCATTTGCCTGGAACCTCGTCCAACGCCTTGTCGATAAGGCTTTCCATAGAATGAATGCACCAGCGAGATGGTTGTCACCATCTCGGTATATACTGATCGCGCGCCTCATGAAGAGGGCCAAACGGAGGGAATGACGATGACGCATTTGACGCCATCTGTATCGAATGTGGTTTCTCACAACGTACAGAACGGAACGGTCAAAGCTGCGACGACCGCTTCCACCCGAACGACGCGAAAAACTAAGGCGGCGGGTGTCCCGCCAGCTCAAGGTCTCTACGATCCGCGCAACGAGCATGATGCGTGCGGCGTTGGCTTCATTGCCCATATGAAGGGGAAGAAGTCGCATGAGGTCGTGGAAAACGGCCTCAAGATGCTGGAAAACCTCACCCATCGCGGCGCCGTTGGCGCTGATCCGCTGATGGGCGACGGCGCAGGCATCCTGGTGCAGATTCCAGATCGCTTTTTCCGTGAGGAAATGGCGCGTCAAGGCATCGACCTGCCGCAGCCGGGCCATTATGGCGTGGGCTATCTGTTCATGCCGCGCGACGCTCAGCTGCGCGCTCATGCCGAAGAAATCGTCAAGGAAGTGATCGCTGCCGAAGGCCAGCAGTTCATCGGCTTCCGTGAGGTGCCGGTCGACAACGCGTCCCTGTCGAAGGCTCCGGATATCGCCGCGACCGAACCTTTCCATGTTCAGGTCTTCATCGGCCGCAACCCGATGCTGGAAACCGACGATGAGTTCGAGCGCCGCCTGTTCGTGCTGCGCAAGGTCATTTCCAACCGCATCTATCAGGAAAACGATGGCGACGATAACGGCTTCTACGTCGTTTCCATGTCGGCGCGCACGGTCGTCTATAAGGGCATGTTCCTGGCTTATCAGGTTGGCGCTTATTATCAGGATCTGCGCGATCCGCGCTTTGAAAGCGCGGTGGCGCTGGTTCACCAGCGTTTTTCGACCAACACCTTCCCGTCCTGGCGTCTGGCTCACCCTTACCGCATGGTCGCGCATAACGGCGAAATCAACACGCTGCGCGGCAATGTGAACTGGATGGCGGCGCGTCAGGCTTCGGTCGACTCAGAACTGTTCGGCAACGACATTTCCAAGCTGTGGCCTATTTCCTACGAAGGCCAGTCGGATACGGCCTGCTTCGACAATGCGCTGGAATTCCTGCATCAGGGCGGCTACAGCCTCGCTCATGCGATGATGATGCTGATCCCCGAAGCATGGTCCGGCAACAAGCTGATGTCGGATGATCGCCGCGCATTCTACGAATATCACGCTGCCCTGATGGAGCCATGGGACGGTCCTGCCGCCGTGGCCTTCACCGACGGTCGTCAGATCGGCGCCACGCTGGACCGTAACGGCCTGCGTCCGGCCCGCTACATTGTGACTGACGATGATTTCGTCATCCTGGCTTCGGAAGCTGGCGTTCTGCCGGTGGAAGAAAAGAAGGTCGTCAAGAAGTGGCGTCTTCAGCCGGGCCGCATGCTGCTCATCGATATGGAAGAGGGCCGCATCGTTTCCGACGAGGAAATCAAGTCGCAGATCGCGCAGAAGCATCCCTACAAGCAGTGGCTTGGCAACACCCAGCTCATTCTGGAAGACCTTAGCCCGGTCGAACCGCGTGCGCTGCGCAAGGATGTGAGCCTGCTCGACCGCCAGCAGGCCTTCGGTTACAGTCAGGAAGACACCAAGCTTCTGATGTCCCCGATGGCGACCACCGGTCAGGAAGCTATCGGTTCGATGGGTACGGATACGCCGATTTCGGCCATGTCCGACAAGTCGAAGATGCTGTTCACCTATTTCAAGCAGAACTTCGCGCAGGTCACCAACCCGCCGATTGATCCGATCCGTGAAGAACTGGTGATGAGCCTTGTCTCGTTCATCGGTCCGCGCCCGAACATTTTCGACCTTATCGGCAATTCGCGCCGCAAGCGTCTGGAAGTGCGCCAGCCGATCCTGACCAATGGCGATCTGGAAAAGATCCGCTCCATCGGTCACACGGAAGATCGTTTCGACACCAAGACGCTCGATATCACCTATAATACGGGTGAGGGCGCAGCTGGCATGCATGGCGCCATTGAACGTCTGTGCGACCGTGCCGAAGCGGCCGTTCATGGCGGCTACAACATCGTTATTCTGTCCGACCGTCAGGTCGGTCCGGACCGCATTCCGATCCCGGCTCTGCTGGCGACGGCTGCCGTGCATCACCATCTGATCCGCAAGGGTCTGCGGACTTCGGTCGGCCTCGTGGTCGAATCGGGCGAACCGCGCGAAGTGCACCATTTCGCCTGCCTTGCAGGCTATGGTGCCGAAGCGATCAACCCGTATCTCGCCTTCGATACGCTGCTCGACATGCATCGCCGCCGCGAATTCCCGCCGGAAGTTGACGAGTATGAAGTGGTCAAGCGCTACATCAAGTCGATCGGCAAGGGCATTCTCAAGGTCATGTCCAAGATGGGCATCTCGACCTACCAGTCCTATTGCGGTGCGCAGATTTTCGATGCGGTCGGCTTGCAGTCGAGCTTCGTTGACAAGTTTTTCTTCGGCACGGCCACCAGCATCGAAGGTGTTGGACTGGACGAAATCGCGGAAGAAACCGTGCGCCGTCACACCGATGCCTTCGGTAATGACCCGGTTCTTCTGACCTCGCTGGAAGTTGGCGGCGAATATGCCTACCGCATGCGCGGTGAAGCACATCTGTGGTCGCCGGACGCGGTTGCCAAGCTGCAGCATGCAGTGCGCACCTCGAACCCGGATACGTTCACCGAATATACGAGCATGCTCGACTCCAAGTCGGCGCAGGCCAAGACCATTCGCGGCCTGTTCGATATTCGCTTTGCCGAAGATCGCGGTCTCAAGCCGGTTTCTATCGATGACGTTGAACCGGCGGTCGATATCGTCAAGCGCTTTTCGACCGGTGCGATGTCCTTCGGCTCGATCAGCCGTGAGGCGCATACCACGCTGGCGCGGGCGATGAACGCCATTGGCGGCAAGTCGAACACGGGTGAGGGTGGCGAAGAGCCGGATCGCTTCTATCCGCTGCCGGACGGTACGCCGAACCCGGAACGTTCTGCGATCAAGCAGGTTGCATCGGGCCGTTTCGGTGTCACGACGGAATATCTCGTCAACTCCGATCTGATCCAGATCAAGGTTGCGCAGGGTGCAAAGCCCGGCGAAGGCGGCCAGCTGCCGGGTCACAAGGTTGATGCGACCATCGCGAAAACCCGTCACTCGACCCCGGGCGTTGGCCTCATTTCGCCGCCGCCGCACCATGACATCTACTCGATCGAAGATCTGGCACAGCTGATCTACGACCTGAAGAACGTCAATCCGGCTGCCGATATTTCGGTCAAGCTGGTGTCGGAAGTGGGTGTCGGCACGGTTGCCGCCGGTGTTGCCAAGGCACGCGCCGACCACATCACCGTATCGGGTTATGATGGCGGCACGGGCGCTTCGCCGCTCACCTCGCTGAAGCATGCCGGTAGCCCGTGGGAAATCGGCCTTGCAGAAACCCACCAGACGCTGGTGCTGAACGGGCTTCGCTCCCGCGTGGCCTTGCAGGTCGATGGTGGTCTGCGGACCGGTCGCGACGTGGTCATTGGTGCGCTGCTGGGTGCCGACGAGTTCGGTTTCTCGACGGCTCCGCTGATTGCTGCCGGCTGCATCATGATGCGCAAGTGCCATCTCAACACCTGCCCGGTGGGCGTGGCGACGCAGGACCCGGTTCTGCGCAAGCGCTTCAAGGGCACGCCGGAACACGTCATCAACTTCTTCTTCTATCTGGCGGAAGAAGTGCGCGCGCTGCTGGCTTCAATGGGCTTCACCAAGCTGGAACAGATCATCGGCGAGACCGAGCTTCTGGAAAAGCAGACGATGATCGACCATTGGAAGGCCAAGGGTCTCGATTTCAGCCGCATCTTCTACAAGCCTGAGGCTGAGAAGCACGAGATCTACTGGACCGAGCGTCAGCATCATCCGATTGAGGACGTTCTGGACCGTAAGCTGATCGCGGAAGCCATGCCTGCGCTCGAAGAACGCAAGCCGGTCAAGATCGACATCGGCATCAAGAATGTCGACCGTTCTGCCGGTGCCATGCTGTCGGGTGAGGTTGCCAAGCGGTTCCGTCACAAGGGCCTGCCGGATGAAACCATCGCTGTTACGCTTCGCGGCACGGCTGGCCAGTCCTTCGGCGCATTCCTGGCGCGCGGCATTTCGTTCGAACTGATCGGCGATGGCAACGACTATGTCGGCAAGGGTCTTTCGGGTGGCCGCATCGTTATCCGCCCGCCGGAAGATACGCGTATCGTCGCCGAAGATTCGATCATCGTCGGCAATACGGTGCTCTACGGTGCGCTTGAAGGCGAGTGCTACTTCCGCGGCGTTGCAGGCGAGCGTTTCGCCGTCCGTAACTCCGGCGCAGTCACGGTTGTCGAAGGCGTGGGCGATCACGGTTGCGAATACATGACCGGCGGTGTCGTCGTGGTTATCGGTCAGACGGGTCGCAATTTCGCGGCGGGCATGTCGGGCGGTGTCGCCTATGTGCTTGACGAGGAAGGCGATTTCGCCCAGCGCTGCAACATGGCAATGGTCGAACTGGAACCGGTTCCGGAAGAAGACGACATTCTCGAAAAGCTGCATCACCATGGCGGTGACCTCATGCATAAGGGCCGTGTGGACGTTTCGGCCAATATGACCCATCATGATGAGGAACGTCTGGTGCAGTTGATCGCCAACCACCTGCATTACACAGGCTCGACACGGGCGAAGGATATTCTCGACAATTGGGAGAGCTATCGTCCCAAATTCGTGAAGGTCATGCCGGTCGAATACCGTCGCGCTCTGGAAGAGATGGAGCGCATGCAGATCGGTGTCGCGGCTGAGTGATCCTGACAAGTGGAGCCCGACCTTCGGGTCGGGCGCCCTTCGCCACATGAAGAGATAACAACGCTCTGACATGCCTGCGCGTTCAAGAATGACGCGGCAGACAGGGCAACTTCCGGCAAAGCAGACCATGCGCTGGTCTCAGGCCGAGGGGAGTAGAAGAATGGGTAAGGTAACTGGTTTTCTAGAGATCGACCGGCAGGTAGCAAAGTACCAGCCAGCCTCGGATCGTATCCGCCACTTCCGCGAGTTCACCATTCCGATGACGGATGGTGAAGTGCAGAAGCAGGCTGCGCGCTGCATGGATTGCGGTATTCCGTTCTGCCATGGGCCTACGGGCTGTCCGGTGCACAACCAGATCCCGGACTGGAACGATCTTGTCTATAACGACAATTGGGATCAGGCGATCCGCAACCTGCATCTGACGAATAATTTCCCGGAATTCACCGGCCGCGTCTGCCCGGCGCCTTGCGAGGAAGCCTGCACGCTGAACCTCGAAGATACGCCGGTTGCGATCAAGACGGTCGAACAGGCTCTGGGTGACAAGGCTTTTGAGCTGGGTTACATCGTGCCGCAGCCAGCCGCCAACAAGACTGGCAAGTCGGTTGCGATCATCGGCTCCGGCCCGGCTGGCCTTGCTGCTGCACAGCAGCTGGCGCGCGCCGGTCACATGGTCGATGTCTATGAGCGCGAAAGCCGCCCGGGCGGTCTGCTGCGTTACGGCATTCCTGACTTCAAGATGGAAAAGCACCACATCGACCGCCGCGTGGCGCAGATGGAAGGTGAGGGCGTCCGCTTCCTGTGCGGCGTGAATATCGGCGTCGACAAGCCGCTGCGCGGTCTTCTCGATACCTATGATGCCGTGCTTTACAGCGGCGGCTCCGAAAGCCCGCGCCCGGCAGGCATTCCCGGCGCCGATCTGGAAGGCGTTTTCGACGCCATGCCTTATCTGGTGCAGCAGAACCGCCGCGTCGGCCGCGAGAACATCGAATCCGTCGCCTGGGCTTCGGCTCCGATTCTTGCTGGCGGCAAGCATGTCGTCGTGGTTGGCGGCGGCGATACCGCATCGGACTGCGTGGGCACAGCCTTCCGTCAGGGTGCAGTGAACGTTACGCAGCTCGATATTCGTCCGCAGCCGCCGGAAAAGGAAGACAAGCTGAGCGTCTGGCCTTACTGGGCCACCAAGATGCGCACCTCTTCCAGCCAGGCGGAGGGCGCCGCGCGCGAGTTTCAGGTCGCAACGCTGGAATTCATCGGCGAAGAAGGCCGCCTGACCCATGTGAAGTGCTGTCAGGTCGATGAAAAGCGCAAGCCGAT
The DNA here is from genome assembly GCF_014138065.1 of Ochrobactrum sp. P6BSIII. Classification (NCBI taxonomy): domain Bacteria; kingdom Pseudomonadati; phylum Pseudomonadota; class Alphaproteobacteria; order Hyphomicrobiales; family Brucellaceae; genus Ochrobactrum; species Ochrobactrum sp. P6BSIII. The sequence continues at coordinate 14,601 of NZ_JACGXB010000009.1, forward strand.
TGCCGGTTCGGAATTCTTCATCAAGGCTGATCTTGCATTCATCGCCATCGGCTTTGCCGGTCCGGGTGAAGACAGTGTGGTCAAGGAACTGGGCGACAAGCTCGACGTCGCAACTGATCGTCGCGGCTCCAAGTCGGTCAAGGCCAATGAGCAGGACTATCGTACCAATGTCGACAAGCTCTATGCCGCAGGCGATGTGCGCCGTGGTCAGTCGCTGGTCGTCTGGGCAATCCGCGAAGGCCGTCAGGCCGCGCATGCCATCGATGCTGATCTGATGGGTAGTTCCGTCCTCCCTCGTTAAGAGATAAGAGATTAAAACTGAAAAAGCCCGGAGTTTTCTCCGGGATTTTTTGTGTCTGTTGGGGATCAGTTTTCGCTGCGCCGTGACTTCATCACCAGATAAGCGATGGCGAGGAACACGAACCAGAATGGCGTGACCTTCAGGGCCGCTGCGGTGTCCGGCTCCTGTGCCAGCGCCCACAGAATGAAGGCGAAGAAGGCGAAGACCATGACAACGGCGGCACGTCCACCCGGCATTTTGAACGTGGACTGTTCATGCAGATCGGGGCGCTTGCGGCGATATTGCAGATAAGACGCCAGAATGATCGACCAGATGAAGATGAAAAGCAGGGCTGAGATCGTCGTGACAATTGTGAAGGCTTCAATGATGCTCTGGCCCGCATAAAGCAGAACCACACCTGCCAGCAGGAAGATGCATGAGAAGAACAGCGCGTTGACCGGCACCTTGCGGTTGTTGAGCTTGCCAAGCGCCTTCGGTGCCAGCTTCGAAGTGGCAAGGCCATAGATCATGCGCGAGGTCGAGTAGATGCCGGAATTCGCGCTCGACGTTGCCGAGGTGAGCACGACGAAATTGACCACATGCGCGGCAATGCCAAGACCGGCCAGCGAGAACATGGCGACGAACGGGCTGGAGCTTGGATCGACCTGATCCCACGGGATCACGGTGATGATCACAAACAGCGCGCCGAGATAGAACAGCACCACGCGGATCGGGATGGAGTTGATTGCCTTTGGCAGATTGCGTACCGGGTCCTTGGTTTCGGCGGCGGCGGTGCCGACCAGTTCGATGCCCACAAAGGCGAAAACAGCGATCTGGAAACCAGCCACAAAGCCGAGGAAACCGTTGGGGAAGAAACCGCCATGGTTCCACAAATGCGCAACCGATGCCTGGCTGCCGTTGGGCAGGGTAAAGCCGGTTGAGAGCATATACACACCGGCAATGATCAGCCCGACGATGGCAACGATCTTGATCAGGGCGAACCAGAATTCGATTTCACCGAAATTACGCACGGTGGGCAGATTGAGTGCCAGAAGCGTGAAGATTAGCCCGAGTGCGGGGATCCAGAGCGCCAGTTCCGGAAACCAGAACGACACATAGCCCGACACGGCCACCACGTCAGCCACGCCCGTCACAATCCAGCAGAGCCAGTACGTCCAGCCGGTGAAGAACTGCGCCCAAGGGCCCAGATAATCGCCCGCGAAATCCGCGAAGGAACGATATTCGAGGTTGGAGAGCAGAATTTCGCCGAGCGCGCGCATCACGAAGAACAGCATGAAGCCGATCACCGCATAGACGAGCAGGATCGACGGGCCAGCCAGCGAAATGGTCTTGCCCGAGCCCATGAAAAGGCCGGTGCCGATGGCACCGCCAATGGCGATCAGCTGCAGGTGTCTGTTGGATAGATTGCGCGCAAGGTGGGTATCCTCCTCCCGATCGGAATCGACAGAAGGTTTGGATGCGATGTTCATTCAAACGCCTCTTTTTATCAGGCAGATGCCGGTAAATCGCATCCGCGATTGTCCGCCGGGTCAGGCGAACGGTGTTTTCTGATAAACGATGAGAACGGTGATGGGAACAGCGCGGAATATAATAATTAGGCTAAGATTTGACGGGGAAACCGCTAATCATAACGCTAATATATGATCGATATATCTAGTAGCGGGCTATCAGTTAGGGGGTTGCGCTTGGTCGAGGCCACGAAAAGTCGTCGGCCCGACCGGGAGCGGGCTTCTTCTCGACCGGTGCCGGACGTGGCGTTTGTGGCCGGACGCCAAGATTGCCGCCGAGCAGAACACCGCTATCATCCTTGTTGATGTCACGCAGGCTGACAGGCGCGATCCGGTCAACTGGCTTGGAAGGGTCTTGCGCCCCGGCGGCTGGCAGGGGTTGGCCTTCTTCCTTGCCGCCGCCCAGATAGGCGCGCAGCGGCTTTTCGGCATAGAAGGCGAGCTTACGCTTGCCCGCCGAAGTGATGTTGATGCCGTCGTTTCCGCGCAGGCGCGCTGTCTGACCGTTAATGTCGAAGCCGGTCTGGGTGAAATTGCCGTCCTCGTCGATGAAGCCATCCCAGACATCGGCAAACTTGCCGCCAGCCTTTTCCGTGGTGTTGCGGTAGATTTCATTCAACGCCAGCATATCCTGTGACATGCCTTTCGGACGGAACGACGGCTGGCCCACCCAGACGAGCGGATAGTGGCGGTCGCTGATCACCTTGACGAACTGCGTCACGCGCTTCTGATATTCGGCGGTCCATTCCGGCGAGCGGGCTGCGAGGCTTGCACCGTTGGTCGTGATCGCCTGACGGTCGTTGGAGCCGATCATCACAACAACTGCGGCAGGTTTTTCTTCGTCCAGTATCTTGCCGATATTGTCCGGCCAGTTGAAATGGTCGTCGCGCACGAAACCGGATGACCCATTGATACGGCTCGCAACCGTCAGGTCCGGGTCGGATGCAAAGGCCACATCGAGGCCTTCTGCCAGTCCGCTGCCGATGAAGTCACCAACAACCAGAACCTTCTTCGCATCCGGGCTTTTCTCCACCACAGGCACTGCGGGCGCGGCAGGTTCCGGAGCGGCTTTGCGTGAGACGGGCGATGTTGTCTTGGGCGCGCGTTTCGGCTTTGGCCGGCTTTGCTGGGGCTGCTCATATTGGCGCTGGGGTTGCCGCGAACCGAACAGCAAATCGAAAAGCGTGCGCGGGCGATCCTGTGCCGAAGCACTGGCCAGACCGGAAAGCAGCAGCGCAAATGCCGCCAGCATGACACTGGCAGCTTTCAACATATTGCCTGCAATCCGAGGTTTGCGCATCCATTCCGCTTTCGTTGCAAAGCCACAGTAACCCGGTCGGCCGCAAAAATAAAATGGAGCGCGCTTCATGGGAAACGCGCTCCGATAAATCAGCCTGTTGTCTTAACGGCGACGCAGAACAGACAGAACTTCCTTGCTTGGGTGTCCATCCGGCTGCAAGCCGTTGCGCTGCTGGAATGCCTCGATGGCCTTGCGGGACGTTGAACCGATCTTGCCGTCGATATTGCCGTCATAATAGCCGAGCGCCTTGAGATGCGTCTGCAATTCCTGACGCTCGTTCATGGTGATCGGCGTAAAGGGACGGTTCCAGTCCTGACGAAGCCCCTGATAACCGCTGATGCGGTCTGCGAGGAGGCCAACAGCCAGCGCGTATTTGTCGGCGTTGTTATAGCGCTTGATGACGAAGAAGTTCTTGGTCATCAGGAAGGCCGGACCCTGACGTCCATCCGGCACCTTCAGCGTTACCTTTTCGCTCGGGTCGGGGAACGCGCGTCCATTGGCGCGCACGACGCCGCGCTTCTGCCATTCCGCAACGCTCAGCGAACCGGACGGGAATTTGCCGCCAGCGGGAAGCACCACTTCATAACCCCATGTCCGGCCCGGCTGCCAGCCATTGCGATGCAGGAGATTGGCCGCAGTGCCCAGCGCATCGGGAATGGAATTCCAGATGTCGCGCTTGCCATTGCCGTCCATATCGACAGCATAAGCCTGATAGCTGGTCGGGATGAACTGCGTGTGGCCAAGGGCGCCTGCCCACGAGCCGGAAAGATGCCCGCGATCAATATCGCCGGTCTGGAGAATTTTCATCGCGGCGATCAGCTGCGTGCGCCCATATTTGGCGCGCTTCGGATCGGCATAAGCCAGCGTTGCGAGGGAACGAACCGCATCGCGCATCACGTCGTCACGCTTGAGAATCTCGCCGTAATTGCTTTCCATCGACCAGATGGCCAGCAGAATATTCCGATCAACCGAGAAACGCTGTTCAATGCGTTGCAGCCACGGGCCCCATTTGCGCGCCATGTTCTGGCCGACGCCGGTCGAATCCTCGTTCACGCGGTTGTCGATGTAGTTCCAGACAGGCTCGGTGAATTCCGGCTGATAACGGGCCTTTTCCAGCACGACGGGATCGGGCGCGTCGACACCGCGAAACGCGCGGTCGAAGGTCGACGGTGAAACACCGGCGTTGATGGCAACCGGACGGAAGCTCGCCACCCACTGGCGGAATTTCGCGTCGGCAAAAGCCGAACCGGTCGAGAGGGCGGATGCCAGCACCGCAACAGCAACCGTCGCGGTTGCCTTGAGCTTCAGCGTCTGTCCCAGTGTGAATGGAAATCGCAGCATTCTGTGTTTCCCTTCTGCAATCGTCTTCATGCCGGAATATTTTTTATTTCCGGCGCGTGTCTTAAGAATGTCGATGCCGCTCGGTTCAGATTGCATACGCTAACTAATACCATCCACCGTTGAAATTTGGCAGTGTAAAATTGGACATCGACCAGTTGAACGTTCAAATTAAACCCTGTCGGTTAGCATTTGGTTTACCATGGAGAGTGGGAGGTAAAAATTGCCGGAAAATTGGAAAAATTTTTGAATCAAGCAACATTAAGAATGGGTCATTTAATGTGATGGTATGACTTGTGTAATTTCGTCGTTCTTTAATGAAATAGCCTTATTTGAAATTCAGTTGCTTCAATGCTTTGATAGCAAAGTAGCGTTAGTGAAAATCGAGGAGACGAATGAGTTCGATCCGCAAAATCCGCAAAGCCGTTTTCCCTGTTGCCGGTCTCGGCACCCGGTTCCTTCCCGCCACCAAATCCATTCCAAAGGAAATGCTGACGGTCGTAGACAAGCCCGTCATCCAGTATGTGGTCGATGAGGCGCGTGAGGCTGGCATCGAACATCTGATTTTCGTCACCGGACGCAACAAGGCGGTCATCGAAGATTATTTCGATGCGCAGGTTGAGTTGTATGCCACGCTTGCCGAGCGCGGCAAGAAGGCCGAGCTTGATCATCTTCAGGATTTGCAGCCACAGCCGGGCACGACGAGCTTTACCCGCCAGCAGGTTCCGCTGGGCCTCGGTCACGCCGTCTGGTGTGCCCGCGAGCTGGTCGGTGATGAGCCATTCGCGCTTCTGCTGCCGGACATGGTGATGCAGTCGAAGAAGGGCTGTCTGGCCGAAATGGTCGAGCTTTACGAAAAGACCGGCGGCAATGTCATCGCGGTGCAGGAATGCGACCCGGAAGAGGCGCATAAATACGGCATCGTCGGCAAGGGCAATGCAATCGGCTCCGGCTTCGAGATCACCCAGATGGTCGAAAAGCCCGCCAAGGGCACCGCTCCGTCCAATCTCTACATCAACGGTCGCTATATTCTGCAGCCGGAAATCTTCGAGCTTCTCAGCAAGCAGGAAAAGGGCGCTGGCAACGAAATCCAGCTCACCGACGCCATGCTGAAGCTGGCCGATGCGCAGAAATTCTACGGCTTCGACTATCAGGGTCGCACTTTCGATTGCGGTTCCAAGGCTGGCTTTATCGAGGCCAACGTCGCTTTCGCCCTGTGGCGCAAGGATATCCGCCCGTCGGTGGAAGTCTCGATCAGCGAATTGCTGGAAACGATCAAGCCTGCCTGAGATCGCCAGCTGAAAATCAAAAACCGCCTTCAGTGATGAGGGCGGTTTTTTGCATCCAGAGCATTTCCAGCAAAAGTGCGAAGCGGTTTTGCGTTGGATAATGCGGTGCGAAACAAGCCTGCATTTCCAGCAAAAGTGCGTAGGACAATGCGTAAAAGCAAATAGCGTTTAGCGCTGCACTTTCACGCCGAGATAAATGCTGTTGGATTTATACTCGCGCTCTGAAATCTGACTCGTCAGGAATTCATGACGCAGGCGCGCATCAATCCCCACGAAACGGTTGATCCAGTATGTCGCGCCGATCTGTGCGCCCAGCGTATAATCCGTGCCGGTGCCATCCTTGTTGGCGCGAACCAGTGCGTCGAGCCTGCCATTGAGGCTCAGGTCTGACCGGATGCGATGCGTGACGTCAAGGCTCGCAAATTGCAGCAGCGATCCCGCAATGCCCGGTGTGGTGGACATATCCACAGTGGTTTGCGAATAAAGCCGCACATCGGTGCCGCGCAATGGCGACCAGTTGAGCGCGGCGTTGATCGACGGCCCACTGACCGCGCCAAGCCGGTCATCGTCACTGGTGGCGCGCATATAACCGGCGGCGAATTCGCCGTTCAGTTTTTCACCCATATCCACCATCAGGCCGCCGCGCAGCGCAAATTGCGAACCGCTGCGTTCATAACCATTGCTATCCATACGCTCGTCGAAAATGCGCTTGCCAAGTTCGACTTCGGCAAAGGGCTTGAGAGCTTGCGACATGGAGAAACCGCCGCGCAGCGTGATGCTGGCATAGGTATTGTCACGATCCTTCTGGCTGACAGTGCCACCGGACGACAGTTCTGCATCGCCATACATATCGTGTTCGACGCGGGCGGTCGCACGTCCGAAAACAAGCCCCGTATCGTGCTCGACGCCAAGGCTGCCGTTGAATGTGTGAACCAGCGGACGCTTCAGGGCGCCGACAACGCCGTTTGGATTGGAGGCGCTTTCACGCCGCAGCCTGTAACCCGCGCCGGTATTGACCGTGGTCTGATCCGTCAGATCGAGGCGCAGATTGCCCTGAATGTCGATCTGCGGTTCGCTCACATCCTGACCGGAAATAGATTTGCTCAACGTGCCCGATGCATCGAGCGTCGCCTGATGCCGTGCCCAATCGGACTGCGCATTCAGGCGCAACGTGGTTTCCGAGAGGACCGAACTGGAGCCGCTTGGGCTATTGTCCCCATTCGATGTCGCGCGGATGCCTTGTTCAAGCGACGGGCGCAACACGAACGATCCGGCGCGCATGCCGACCGGCGCAAATGGATCTGCCTCTTGTGCGGGGCCGCGACCCTGTTCCGGTGCCTGACGCGTGTTTTCACGCTGTACGCGCCCGCTATCACTATCCGCTTCGCTGGTTATCGCGCCGACGCGCATGGTGTCGGGTTGGAGAGCTTGCTGATCCTGTGTCTGCGCAACCGGGGCCGCTTGCTGCTGATTATCGGCCGCAGCAGCATTGTCTTGTGTTGGTGCATAAAATGCGTCGGAACCGTCATCGCTGCTGGTGGCGGCAGTACTATCGGAACGGCCCGGTGCGGCGAGCCCCCGCGTGGCGAGCGTATCCGGTGAAGAGGCCGAAAGCACGTCTTCCGGAACACTGCCGCGAAGATAGGTGTCCTGAGCATGCGAGAGGGAAGGGATGATAGCCATCGCCGCACCCGCCAGAAACAGGCTTCTCAGCCTGCGGGCAATGGGCGTCGAACCGCCGGATAGGGGCATGGCAAATGGCATATGTGATTTCAAACCGTTGCAACGTGGTAGATGAACGGTAAAGGCACATGGTTAATTCTTGGTTGCCATTGCCCGCGTTGCCGAACGAAAGCAATTATTTATCGGCAATAAAAGCTTGGACAACGGACAGCGAAGAGGCTAACGCTTTCGGCCATGGAAAAGCTCGATCAGACCCAGATTTCAACGGGTGCGGAAGCGGCCATCGCTTCGGCGCTCCGGACCATTAGAACCGAAAACGAAGGCCTCGCCGCGCTCGAAGAAGCGCTTGGCAACGGCTTGTCCGGCCCTTTCACGGAGGCTGTGAATCAGATCATTGCCGCCAAGGGGCGTCTTGTCGTCACCGGCGTCGGCAAGAGCGGCCATATCGGCGCGAAGCTTGCTGCCACTTTTGCCTCGACGGGAACCGCGGCGTTTTTCGTGCATTCGGCGGAAGCCAATCACGGCGATCTTGGCATGATCGACCGCGACGACGTGATTCTGGCGATTTCCTGGTCTGGTGAAACGGCAGAACTGAAAGGCGTCGTCAATTATTCGCAGCGCTTCGGCATTCCGCTGATTGCGATAACCTCACGCGAAGATTCGGCGCTCGGTCGCGCAGCCAATATCGCGCTTATACTGCCCAAGACGGCGGAAGCCTGCCCGCATGGTCTGGCACCCACGACATCGACCATGCTGCAACTCGCCATCGGCGACGCGCTGGCGATAGCGCTTCTGGAAGCCCGCGGCTTTACGCCGAGCGATTTCAAGACTTTCCATCCTGGTGGTTCGCTGGGCGCAAGCCTTATCCATATCCGCGATATCATGCATCGCGGCGACCGCATTCCGCTGGTGCCGGTTGGCACAGCGATGGTGGACGCAATGAAAGTGCTGGCGCAAAAGAGTTTCGGCTGCGTGGTCGTGGTTGATGACGGCGGCGCATTGGCCGGTATCGTCACAGACGGCGATATTTCGCGTAATCTGCATCGCAGTCTTGCGGAGCTGGCGGTCGACGACATCATGACCCGCAAGCCCAAGACGGTGGACCAGAATATGCTGGCGACTGCCGCGCTCAACGCCATCAACGAAAACCATATCGGCGCATTGATCGTGGTCGAGGACAACCGCCCTGTCGGCCTCGTGCATTTCCACGATCTGCTGCGGATTGGGGCTGCCTGATTAAGGGAGTAGGGGAAATTAAGGGAGTAGGGGAATAAGGCAGTAAGGGAGTATGTTTCAGTTTACTTGAAACGGATGCCGTGCACCCTATTCCCCTAAACCGCCACTTCTATCTCCAGCGAAACCGGATCGAAGGCCACGACACGAACTTCTGTTCCTGCGGGCAGGTCCGGTCCTTTCACACGCCATGTCGTATCGTTGATGCGAATGCGCCCGCGCCCATTGATAATAGGCTCGGTCAATGTCGTGCGCTGGCCAACCAGCTGTTCACCGCGCCGGTTGAGCAGAGGCTCGTCCTGATTGTCACTCTTCGAGCCGAAGAAACGGCGGCCCGCCAGTGCAAAAACGACGGCCAGAACCAGAAAGATAACCAGTTGGAACTGCCAGCCGAAGCCGGTGGTCGATGACAGGAGGAAAGCAATGCCTCCGGTCACCAGTGCTGCAAGGCCGAACCAGATGAAGAAAATGCCGGGCGCCAGAATTTCCAGAATGAGCAGGACCAGTCCAAGAACCAGCCAGCTATAGATGCCAAGTCCGGAAAGAAGTTCGATAATCATGGCGCTCCGTCCTTGCTTTAGCTTCGGTTGGTTGGGGGAACGCTACGCGGACGCGACAGGCCCGGCGATGGCGGTGTCGGATCGACAGGCTTGTTGCCGTCGCCGAACACTTCCCGCGCGATGGCGCCAATACCGCCGAGCGAACCGATAAGCGAGCTTGCCTCCAGGGGCATCAGCACGACCTTCTGGTTCTTGGCGCTGGCAATATTGCTAAGCGCTTCGGTGTATTTCTGCGCCACGAAGTAATTGAGCGCCTGCACATTGCCGTTGGAAACGGCATCCGACACCAGTGTCGTTGCCTTTGCTTCGGCCTCGGCCAGACGCTCGCGGGCTTCTGCTTCACGCTTTGCTGCTTCCAGCTTGCCCTCGGCTTCGAGAATCTGCGACTGCTTCTGGCCCTCTGCGCGCAGAATTTGCGCATTGCGGTCGCCTTCGGCTTCCAGAACCTGTGCGCGCTTGTCGCGTTCCGCCTTCATCTGGCGGGCCATCGAGGTGACGATATCTGCCGGCGGATTGATGTCCTTGATCTCTACGCGGGTCATTTTGATGCCCCACGGGTGGGCTGCTTCGTCAACCACACGCAGCAGGCGATCATTGATCGCATCGCGGTTGGAGAGCAATTCATCAAGATCCATCGAACCCATGACCGTGCGGATATTGGTCATGGTGAGGTTGAGGATCGCATATTGCAGGTTGGCAACCTGATAGGCAGCCTGCGCGGCGTTCAGCACCTGATAGAAGGCAACACCGTCGACACCGACAATGGCGTTGTCGCGGGTGATGACTTCCTGCGTCGGGACATCCAGCACCTGCTCCATCATATTGAGCCGCGCGCCGATGCGGTCGAAGAACGGGACGATCAGATTCAAGCCCGGATTGAGCGTACGCGTATAGCGGCCGAAACGTTCCACCGTATAGTTGAAACCCTGCGGCACCGTCTTGATGCCCGCAAAGAGTGTCGCCAGAACCAGCGCAGCCAGTATAAGCAGCGTGATGTCGAAACCTGTCATTGTCTAACCCTCATCCGTTAGGGGAATAGGTGAGTAGGGGAATAAGGGAGTATGAAAACCTGTTCCCTTACTGCCTTATTCCCCTATTCCCATATATTACACCCATCCCAGCAATTCGCGCCGTACCATCGTTTCGATGACCTTCATGCCTTCTTCACTGTCGTTGAGGCAAGGGATGTGGCTGAAATTCTCGCCGCCGTTTTCGTGGAAAAGATGGGCGGCTTCATTGCCGATCTCGTCAACCGTTTCCAGGCAGTCGACGACAAACCCCGGATTGAGCACCGCGACGGATTTGACGCCCTGTTTCGCCAGATTTTCCACAGTCTCGTCCGTGTAGGGCTGGAGCCATTCCTCTGGTCCGAAGCGCGACTGGAAGGTGGAGCGGAATTGGTTTTCGTCCATGCCGAGCCGGATGCGCAAAAGGCGCGAGGTTTCCAGGCACTGTTCACGATAGGGATCACCCTTGTCGGAATAGCTCTTCGGAATGCCGTGATAGGAGGCCAGAATCACTTCCGGCTTGAAGGAAAGCGTTGCGAGATGGCTTTCAATGGAGCGTGCCAGCGCTTCGATATAGACCGGCTCCGTCTCGTAAGACGGAATGGTGCGGCTTGCAGGCATGAAACGCTTTTTCATCAGCCCTTCGAAAAACTTGTCATTCACCGTCGCGGTCGTGGTGGCCGAATATTGCGGGTAGAGCGGGAACACGACTATGCGCTCGCAGCCCTGTTGCAGCAGGCGGTCAGTCACGCTTTCGATGGACGGTTGGCCATAGCGCATAGCCCAGTCCACGACCACGTTGGGAATGTCTGCGAGTGCGGTTGCCAACTTTTCACCCTGTGCGCGCGTATAGGTGCGCAGGGGCGATTCATTCTTTTCATGGTTCCAGATACGGTCGTAAAGCTTGCCCGAACGCTTGGGGCGCGTGTTGAGCACGATGCCGTAGAGAATCGGATACCAGAACAGGCGCGACCACTCGATCACGCGGCGGTCAGACAGAAACTCGGCAAGATAGCGCCGCATCGGGGCGTAACTCGTGCCGTCCGGCGTTCCCAGATTGACCAGCAGAACCCCGACTTTGGGCAGTTTCGCTTGCGCGGACTGATTTGGGTTCTGGTGCACTGTGTCAATCTTGCTCATGAGCCGACTCCTATCCCGCTGGAAAATAGAGCATTTCCAGCAAAAGTGTGAAACGGTTTTACGCGGGAAATGCGTAGGAAGCAAAGGCCAGAAAAAACGACAAATTGCAATCCTGACAATTACAGACAACAAAAAATTCAAGCGGCGCGAGCATAGCCCGCGCCGCTTGAACTTGAATGGATGTTAGAGCATTTCCAGCAAAAGTGCGTAGCGCCTACGCGGGGAAATCAGTCCACTGGACTGATTTCTGATCCCGCTTCGATGCGTAGGATAATGCGTCAAAACAAATAGATAGAGCGGTTCCACGATTCTGTTTTAACCGGAACCGCTCTAATGTCGCTTTTTAGCTGGTTGCGCGGCGGTTCAGCGAGAATCGCGAGCCTGCCGAAGAGGTGCAGTTCAGCTGGTTTTGCGAAACCAGAGCGCAATTGACCTTGGAAGAAGTGCCGCGCACGATTGAGCGCATATCGATTTCAACGAGCTGCGGCGACTGATAGCGGTAGTTGCCTTCTGCCAGCCGTTCGTTGGTGTCGGTGGTGCGGGTTTCGAAAATGCCGCCGTTGAACGACGATACGATGCCGTTCGGATCGACCCAGCTGCCTTCGATACCGCTTGGTGCGCGGGAGACAGTTGGGACATTGCCGCCGACCGGTCCGGTCGTTTCGCAAGCCGCCAGCACAAGCGACATGACGGCAAGTGGGGCAACGATGCGGAAGCTTTTCATGTCCATTCTCTCTCCAATGGGGATAATGACTTGTGATGAATCGAAATTTACACGAAAACAAGTCCCCAATGTGAGGATTGGCCGCCGGATCTGTTAATTTATTGGTAATGATGCAAAATCGTCGCGCAGATCACCGTGATTGGCGGCGTTACACCATGAATATTAGCCCAAAAGATATAAGCATCATCAAGATAAGCAGGCTTGCCGACCATTTGGTCGCGCGGCTGATTAAGGCGCTGCGTGTTGGATTGTTCTTGATGGCTCCATAAGAGGCGAGGGACTTCGCCGCCTGATAGATGGCCAGATAGACGACCATAGAAACAAGGCCAATCGTCCATCCAATCTGCACAGGCTGGCTTGGGTGGCCGGGCACACCCAGAATCCACGGCAGGATCAGCAGCCCGCTGAGCAAAGCCACGAGATCGGGAAAGCGGTCTGCCGCTATGCGCTTTAACTGACCGGACATTCTGGGAAAATCACATCGATTTCATTCGGACGGCTTAGATGCGAAGGCCCGGTCGATGCCGGGCCTTGCTCTGTTTCATCAACGCACCAGAACGTTGCGGAACTGCCATGGGTCTTTGGTGTCGAGGTCTTCCTCGAACAGATGTCCGCGACCTTCAAGCGGCGTCCAGTCGGTGTAATAGCCTTTGACGGGCCCGAGATATTGCATCTGGACTTCGAGGCAGCGGCGATAGTCGATCTCGTCGGTTTCCACGATGCCGCTGTTCGGGTTTTCCAGCGCCCAGACCATGCCGGCGAGAACGGCGGAGGAAACCTGCAGACCCGTTGCATTCTGATAGGGCGCGAGCTTGCGTGCTTCCGCGACAGTCAGCTGCGAGCCGTACCAGTAGGCATTCTTGTCGTGACCATAGAGCAGAACGCCCAGCTCGTCCGAACCATCAAGGATTTCGGCTTCTTCAAGCACATGCTGGACAGGTTGAGCTTTGCCGCTCGCGCCGAACATTTCGTCCAGCGAGAGAATGGCGTCATTGCTTGGATGATAGGCATAATGGCAGGTGGGACGGTAATCGAGCTTGCCCTTCTTGTCCCGCACCGTGAAGTAATCGGAGATCGAAATCGCTTCATTGTGGGTGACCAGCAGGCCGTATTGCGCGCCAAGCGTCGGGCACCAGGTGCGGATGCGCGTATTGCCACCGGGCTGCTCAAGGAAAATCGCAGCCTTCGAGCCCTTCTTCTGCTTGCGTGCATTTTTCGGCTTCCACTTTTCGTGGCTGCCCCAGCCGAGTTCGGCAGGCTGCAAGCCTTCGGAAATGAAGCCTTCCACGGACCATGTATTCCAGAACGTGTTGAACGGCTTTGGTTCCTTGGCGCGTTGCGTGTCGCGCTCGGCGACGTGCACACCCTTCACGCCAGCCTTTTTCATCAGCTTGGCCCAACCGTTGCGGTCGTCAGCCGCCGGTTCGGTGAAGTCGAGCTTGAGTTCCGTCGCCAGATCGACAAGCGCTTTCTTGACGAACCACGACACCATGCCCGGATTGGCTCCGCAGCATGCGACGGCGGTCGGGCCGCCGGGGTGCTTGCGCTTTTCTGCCAGCAGGGTTTCGCGCAGCGCATAATTGGTGCGCGCGGCATTATCCACCTTGGCGTCGAAATAGAAGCCAAGCCATGGCTCAACAACAGTGTCGATATAAAGCGCGCCGTTCTTGCGGCTATAATGCATCAGATCGACTGATCCGGTATCGACCGACAGATTGACGACAAATGCCTGTCCTTCCGCACCTTTCAGGAACGGGTCCAGCACTTCCGCGTAATTATCCTTGGTGATCGCCTGCTTGACGAAGCGAATGCCCTTGTCATCGAGGATCTTGCGGTTCTTCTCGCTCGGGTCGATCACGACCATCCGCGATTTGTCGAATTTGAAATGACGTTCTATCAGCGGCAGGGTACCGCGCCCGATCGACCCAAAGCCGATCATGATTACGGGGCCGGTGATCTCGCTATAGACTTGCCATTTCGCTTTCGCCATTTTCTTCCTCTGTGTGAGCCGCTTAAATTTGCGGCGTTTCGGTCCGTTACCGTTCGTCGGCATGTTTGAAACCGCAACGATAACACAACTTCATACAAAGAAAGAAACGTCACACCCCTATGACATGCAGACGTGTTTAACGCATTTTAGGAATTTAGCCTTCAATCAGCTTGGCGCGGATCATGCCGCGCAGCGAATTTCCGACAAGAATGTTGCGCGCATTTTTGAGATCGCCGACAGAAACCGTCCCTTCCGAGACCACGCCATTCTTCAGAAGCTCGCGGCGCAGAACGCCGTCCAGAAGCCCGCAGGAAAGAGCAGGCGTCACACAGGTCGTGCCGCCAATATCGAGGAAAATCGACGTGATGGTGCCTTCGCAGACCTCGTCGCGGTCATTCAGCAGGATAACTTCGTCCACTTCCGCAGAAGAATATTCCTCGCGGGCGGCGATATAGGCCTGACGGCGCGTCGTCTTGTAACGAAGCAGCGGATCATTGTGATCGAGGCGGGTGCGCGCAATCGCTATGCGCCACGTCGTTTGCTGCGGCAGCGGCTCATAATTGTAGGCCACAACATTGGCAACGCCGTCAGGCGCCAGCGTGAGGCGCAGTTTCAGGGCGCGGTCGCCGGAGCCTGCCTCTTCAATCTGCTGGCGGATGGCGTCCATATTGCAGGAGAAACCAAGCGCGCGTGCGGACTGTTCCAGTCGTGCCAGATGCAATTGCAGACGCAGAACCCCAGACAGAGGCTCCCATCGCATGGTTTCGATCAGTTGATACTCTGGCTCCGCACTGACGGTTTTTGCCCCGTCGCGAACCGTGCTTTCAGAAGGCATTCCTCATACTCCGCTTGCGCCGTGGAATCGAAAACCACGCCGCCCCCGACATTGAAGATTGCACGATTTTCGTCGAGAAGCGAGATCGTGCGGATGGCGACATTGAAGCGCATTCGTCCGCTTGGCTCAATCCAGCCGAGCGAACCGCAGTAAATGTCACGTGGGTTGGGTTCCAGCTTGCGCAGGATTTCCATGGCGCGGATTTTCGGTGCGCCGGTAATCGAACCGCAGGGGAAAAGGGCTGCAAATAGCGACCGCAGGGGAATATCGCTTTTCAGCCTTGCTCGTACCCGACTAATCATTTGGTGTACCGTCGGGTAAGATTCAACCCGGAAAAGCTCAGGCACGTCGAGCGAGCCGACTTCGCTGATGAGCGAAATGTCGTTGCGCAGCAGATCGACGATCATGCGGTTTTCCGCCTGGTTTTTGGGATCGTTCATCAGAAAGGTGCGGTTCGCTTCGTCTTCTTCGGGCGTTGCCCCGCGCGGCATGGTGCCTTTCATAGGGTGGGTTTCGATCCACCCGTCCGCATCCACCTCGAAGAATAGCTCCGGTGAACGCGACAGGACCGTCGGGCCGGCGAGATCGCAATAGGTCGCGTAGCGGACCGGCTGGCGTGCGGCGAGCGCGTTGAACAGCACCAGCGGATCGCCGCCCCATTCCGCATGAACCGGAAAGGTCAGATTGCCCTGATAGCAATCGCCCTCACGCAAGTGCTGATGCAGGCGCTGGAAGCGCGTTTCATAATCGTCAGGCGTCCATTCGGCGACAGGATCGCGCAGATAGGTCGCATTATCATTGCCGCGATGATGCAAGTCATCGTCAGACGGCCCGTCGAAAACGCCGAAGCACAGGAGGGGCACTTTGCGTCCATCCGGCAGAAGGGGCTTCAGCTTCGGCTCAAGAAGATAGCCTGCCTCGTAGGAAAGATAGCCCGCCAGCCATTTCCCGTCCGCATGGGCGCGCTGCATCGCTTCCCATGCATCATCGAATTCACCCGGCTCATCGGCGCGGATGATGGTCGAGGGAGCCGCGAAAAGCACGTCGCGGCCCGCCTTGTCGTCCCGAAACAGGATCAGCGGTTTGTTACCCGTTCGGGTCACTTTTGCCTCAGTCTTCCATGGCTTCGAGTTCGTCAATGATGCCTTCGATCACCGACAAGCCCTTGCTCCAGAAGTTCGGGTCCGTTGCATCGAGGCCGAACGGTGCCAGCAGTTCCGTGTGGTGCTTGGTGCCGCCCGCTTTCAGCATGTCGAAATATTTCTGCTGAAAGCCCTTTTCGGAATTCTGATAGACGGCATAGAGCGAGTTCACCAGGCAATCGCCGAAAGCATAGGCATAGACATAGAATGGCGAATGGATGAAGTGCGGAATATAGGTCCAGAAGGTCTCATAGCCCGGATTGAGGTGCACCGCGTCGCCGAGGCTTTCGCGCTGCACGTCCATCCAGATTTCGCCGATGCGCTCTGACGTCAATTCGCCTTCGCGGCGCTCGGTGTGGACACGACGCTCGAACTGATAGAAGGCGATCTGACGCACGACCGTATTGATCATGTCTTCGGCCTTCTGGGCCAGCATGGCCTTACGTTCGCGCTTGTCCTTCGTCCGCTCCAGCAGCGAGCGGAAGGTCAGCATTTCGCCGAAGACCGAGGCGGTTTCGGCCAGCGTCAGCGGGGTCGACGCCATCAGCGCGCCCTGACCGCCAGCGAGAACCTGATGCACGCCATGGCCAAGCTCATGGGCAAGCGTCATCACATCGCGCGGCTTGCCCATATAGTTGAGCAACACGTAAGGATGCGCGGAAGGGACGGTCGGATGCGCGAAGGCGCCCGGAGCCTTGCCGGGCCGCACCGGCGCATCGATCCAGTTCTTGTCGAAGAAATCCTTGGCAATCGCGGCCATTTCCGGCGCAAAATTGCCATAGGCTGAAAGCACGGTATCGCGCGCTTCATCCCATGAAATCAGGGCCTGCGGGGTTTCCGGCAGCGGTGCGTTGCGATCCCAGTTTTCCAGTTTGTCGAGGCCGAGCCACTTGGCCTTCAGCGCATAATAGCGATGCGAAAGGCGCGGATAGGCGTCTTCGACCGCCTTGGCCAGCGCATCCACAACTTCGCGTTCAACGCGGTTTGCGAGGTGGCGGCTGTCGGCAATATCCTGAAAGCCGCGCCAGCGGTCGGAGATTTCCTTGTCCTTGGCCAGCGTGTTGGTGATCAGCGTGAAAATGCGCAGATTGGCACCAAATGTCTTGGCCAGCGCTTCCGAGGCCTTTTTGCGGACCGCGCCGTCAGCGTCCTGCAGCATGTTCAGCGTCGGCTCGATGGCCAGTTCCTGACCGTCGACCTCGAAACGCAGGCCCGACATGGTCTCGTCGAACAGGCGGTTCCATGCGCCGAAGCCGGTGATCGACTTTTCGTGGAAAAGCTGTTCCAGCTTGTCGTCCAGCTGATAGGGCTTGTCCTTGCGCAGATCGGTCAGCCACGGACGGTAATGTCCGATTGACGCATTGGCATCCATGGCCTTGTCGAGAATTGCATCCTCGATGCGGTTCAGTTCGAGGCTGAAAAAGATGAGATGCGTGCTGGCGTCGGTCAGCTTCTGCTGCACATCGCCAAAAAGCTTCATGCGCTTCGGATCGGTCGTATCGCCGTAATAATAGAGCCCGGCATAGGAGGCGATGCGCCCCAGCAACTCGTCCAGCGCCTCAAACTGCTTGATCGCATCGGCAAAATTGCCGCCGTCAGCTTTCGCTGCTTCCGCGCCGAGCTTGCCCTTCCAGCGCTCTTCAAACGAGCCTGAATCCTTCATGGCCTTTTCGATATCGGCCTTGAGTTGTGGGCTGTCGGGCGCGGGATAAAGATCGGCAAGGTTCCATTCCGGCAGCTTGCCGAGGGCTGTCTTTTCGGCAGCGGCGCTATCGCCAGACGGGGCCAAAACAGGCGCGTGAAGAACTGCGTTGAACGAAGCAGAGTCTGAAAAGCGGGTCATAAGCATTCTCCTGTTGGCCTTCTTCTCGCATGTCTTGCCGGGATCGCCAAGAGGCACAATCAAGTGGTGCAACCGGTGTTATGTAAGCAACCAATAAATTGCCAGTAACTTCCGCGATTACTTTTTGGGCGCTTCAAGCATTGAGTGTTTTTTAGCCGAAAATTTTGTGAATGTAGCGTCAGATACTGTTTTAAGGTCTTGCAATTGTTAGTGCTCTGGCTCCAAATAGCGCGCCTGGAGCATAAAACTTTGTTCTATTTTTAAACTGTTTAATGTGTTCGGGCGCGGGAACTCCACAGGTTGATTAAAGCTTTTAATGGGCACGCGCATTCTCATAGCGGATGACGATCCGATTCACCGACGCAACATTGAGGCGATGGTCCAGCGCATGGGTTATCGCACCATCCTGACCGACGGGGGCAGCGGCGCGCTCAGCTTCGCGACGCAGCGCAAGGATATTGCGCTCATCCTGCTCGACATGGCCATGCCGGATATGGATGGGCTGAGTGTTCTCGCCAAGATGCGCGATGCAGGCGTGACCATTCCGGTGATCGTGCTTGTTCAAAATGATGGGCTTAACAGGGCCTTGCAGGCCATCAAACTCGGCGCAGTCGATTTCGTGACCACGCCTGTCGTGCCTGAGCGCGTTCAGCTTTCCATTTCCAATGTGCTCAAGCTCGATGCGCTCGCCCATGAGGTGCGCCGCAACCGCTCGCTGCGGACGCATTTCCCACTCTCCGATATCATTGCCAGAAGTCCGGATATGGACCGGGCGATGGTCGCTGCGAGGCGCGCTGCCGCGCTGGATGCGCCACTTCTTCTTGATGGAGAACCGGGCAGTGGCAAGGAAACTCTGGCCCGCGCCATTTGCAGCGGCGGTGCGAGATGGCGTGAAACATTCACTACGGTTGATTGCCGAACACTGACATCGGACAATGTGGATCAAATCCTGTTCGGTGCGTCGGAAACTGCGCGTGTGCCGGGGCCTGCGCTTGCGGGGCCGGAGGGCGTTTTCGGCAAACTGGTGAGCGCCGATGGCGGCACGCTCTATCTGGATGAAGTCGGCTTCCTGCCGCGTCATGCCCAGATGCGGCTCTATTCGGCGATGCAGACGGGACAATTCGAAGCAGCGGGTATTCAATACCCATTCAATGCGCGCGTCATGGCTTCCACGACGCAGCCCCTCAACGATCTTGTCCATATGGGGCGGTTTCACCCCGGGCTAGGTCAATTGCTGGGTTCGTTCACGCTGCCGGTTCCGGCCTTGCGCAACCGGCAGGAAGACATTGCGGTCCTGCTGCATCACTTCACGATGCGTTTTGCCAGCGAGGAGCGGCGCGGCCATATCACCGGCGTTGCGCCGCATGTGTTGGAGCGGCTGAAGACCTATGACTGGCCGGGCAATGTGCGCGAGCTGAAGAATGCGGTTTTCCGTGCTGTCCTGCTCTGCGAAACACGCGAGCTGACCATGGCGGATTTCGGCGAGCTGGTGAGCAATACAGACAGCTGGACGGGCGCATCCTACACCGGCCCGAGGACGGCGATGCCGGTCGGCGTTGCATCCGGCAAGGTGACGCCCGGCGTCATCAGTGGCGTGAATGCGGAGGGCGAAGTGCGCACGCTTGCTGCTGCCGAAGAAGAGATGATCCGCTTCGCTCTGGCGCATTACGATGGGCAAATCAGCGAAGTCGCACGTCGTTTGGGCATCGGAAGGACCACGCTTTACCGGAAGCTGAAGGAATATGGCATTGATGTGACCTCCATCTCCGGCAGGGGATTCGATGACGGTCATGATGGGGATAACACCCCTTTCAGGCGCACCGCAGGATAATAAAACCAGCTTAACTTATTGAATTTTATAAAGCTCTAATCCTCTTTCTTTAGAGGTTAGGTCGACTGTTGCCAATTAAAGACTGTTAATAGTTTTTTTACCATAGCGAAAATAGATGCGCTCCTGTGTCTTTTTTGCCATGGTGTTTCCGCATTTGTTGTTCACTAAGCGTCCATTAACCATTAAATCCGACAATTGGATCTATGGCGGAACGAAGCGGATTTCGTGCGGCGCTCAGAAAAGGTCACTTGGAAAGAGAGCTGTGGACGAGACGATTTGCAACTGTTGTGACTGACAGTTGCCGCGAGTTTCGGACTTGTAGCCTCTGGGGGCGGACAAAACTTTAAGGCGATACGATTCGATGAACAGCATATCGACCATGAAAGCGCATTTCGCGAATGTCTGGCAAAAAGCCCGGATTGGTGCGAAGGCGCGTCTGTCTCTCTCGTTTTCCCTTGTTGCGGCGGCAATTGCCCTCGTGGGTACCCCAACGCAGGCTTCGGCTGAAACCCGCTCCCTCAAGCTTTATTACGTCCATACCGGCGAAAAGGCGGAAATCGTCTTCAAGAAGAATGGTCGCTATGTGCCCGAAGGGCTGAAGCGTCTCAATGTCTTCCTGCGCGACTGGCGTCGCAATGAGCCGACCAAGATGGACCCGCGCCTGTTCGATCTGGTCTGGCAGGTCTATCAGTCCACCGGCTCGCGCGAATATATCAATGTTGTATCGGCCTATCGCTCTCCGGCGACCAACGCCATGCTGCGTTCCAGCACGCGCGGCGTCG
This sequence comes from Ochrobactrum sp. P6BSIII, assembly GCF_014138065.1. NCBI lineage: Bacteria > Pseudomonadati > Pseudomonadota > Alphaproteobacteria > Hyphomicrobiales > Brucellaceae > Ochrobactrum > Ochrobactrum sp. P6BSIII. The sequence continues at coordinate 35,107 of NZ_JACGXB010000009.1, forward strand.
CCAAGAAGAGCCAGCATATGCTGGGCCGCGCGATGGACTATTACATTCCTGGCGTCAATCTGGCCAAGCTGCGCGGCATCGGCATGCGCTACCAGATCGGCGGCGTCGGCTATTATCCGCGCTCCGGCTCGCCTTTCGTGCACATGGATGTCGGCAATGTCCGCTCCTGGCCGCGCATGAGCCGTCGCGAATTGCTGGCATTGTTCCCGGATGGCAAGACCGCTCACCTTCCGGCAGACGGTAAGCCGTTGCCGGGTTATGAACAGGCTCTGGCCATGATCGAAAAGCGCAAGGCTGGCGGTGGTGGCGACATCATGGTGGCCAGCAATTCCACGTCGACGCGCAAGAGCAAGACGCTGTTTGGCGCGCTCTTTGGCGGTGGTGCCGACGAAGAAGAAGATAATGGTGATGTCGCTACTCCGGCGACAGCGCGCCCGGCGCGTGCGACCGCTCCGGCCAAGCAGGCTCCAGCCGCTGCACCGGAAGAGGAAGCTCCGACGCAGCCACGTGAGACGATGGTCGCTGCATTGCCGCCGCGTGAAGCGCCGGTTCCGATGCAGGCTCCGCGTCCTGAAACTGGTTTGAACCCGCAATCGCTCGAATCCCAGGCGCAGACCGGCAATGTTGCCGATCAGGGCGCTGCTGTTGTGGCGATGAATGTGCCGATCCCGGCGCGCAAGCCTGAAATGGCGCCGCAGGATGCCGTGGCCCTTGCCGCTGCCGATCCCGACGCCGCGCAGGTGGCCGATGCTTCGCCGCTTATGAACGGTTTCGTGCCGATCCCGTCAGCACGTCCACAGCTTGAAGGTGATGATGCACAGGCGCAGCTTGTTGCCTCGGTCATCCCGTCGCAGCGTCCGGAACGCCCGGGTGAACAGCCTGCCGCTTCCGGTCAGGATGCGATAGCTGCGCTGGTCAACACGCATGAGAACGACGCTGTGGCCGTCGCTGGTGCAGGTTCGTCGCCGACCAATCCTGGTGAAGCGGGCGCTTTGCCGCTGCCGAAGCAGGCACCGCGCGCCGCCGAGCCGAATACCCAGCTCGCCATGCTGTCCAGGAAGGATGAGATTGGCGAACTGATTGCACCGCCGAGCGACGACTATGATTCCGAGCCTGTTGCCAAAGTACAGATGAAACCGGCTCCGGTTCAGACCGCCTCTCTGGCACCAGTCGCAGCGCCGGTTGAACCTGCTGTAGCCCGTGCCAAGCAGCCGGTCGCAGTTGGCAAGGCTGTCGATACCGGCGTTCGCACCACTGCCAAGGGTGCCCGTCGTGTTGCCAAGGCCTCGGCTGCAAAGCCGCATGTCGTGGTGCAACCGGCAGCCGTGCATAATGCGGAAATGGCGATGTCGTCGGAATCCATGGCGCAGAAGGCCCCGGTCACCAATCCGGTGCTGCGCAACGATGCGATGCGCACTGCACCAGCAATGGTCTATACGGCTGGCTTCCAGCAGGGCGATCTGCCAAGCGATCGCGCCAACAAGTTCAGCGGCAATGCTGTGACCTTCCTGACGGTCGCAAAATTTACCGCAACCAATTGATTGCTGCAACGATAGCAAAGAAAAAGGGGCCGCGAGGCCCCTTTTTTATTGGTAAGCTTGGGGGTCTCAGCCTTTCAGGCTGGCGGCATCGCTTGCAAGCTTGGTGATGGCATCCCATTCGCCCGCTTCCACCAGTTCCTTCGGAGCAACCCACGAACCACCGACACAAACAACGTTTGGCAGCGAGAGATAGGTTTTCGCATTGGCAAGGCTGATGCCGCCGGTGGGGCAGAAGAAGGTTCCGGCCAGTGGAGAGGAGAGCGCCTTCAGGAAAGGCGCACCGCCTGCCTGTTCAGCCGGGAAGAACTTCAGATGCGTATAGCCTTCCTCGCGAAGCGCCAGCATTTCGCTCGGTGTGATGGCGGCCGGCAAAAGCGGGACGGGGCTGTCATCGGCAGCGTCGACAATCTGCTTGGTCGCGCCGGGGCTGACGATAAAGCGCGAACCGGCCTTTGCTGCCTGTTCATACTGCTTGGCATTGAGGATGGTGCCCGCACCGACGATGGCTTCCGGCACTTCATCCGCCACAGCGCGAATGGCGTCGAGGGCCGCAGCCGTGCGTAAGGTGATCTCAATGGCGGGCAGGCCGCCCTTGGCCAATGCGCGCGCCAGCGGCACGGCATGTTCAACCTTGTCGATCAGCAGAACCGGGATCACCGGCTGGCCTGTCATGACGGGGACGAGAAGATCGGTTTTCTGAGGCATCGGCTCGCTCGGCTGTTTGAGTATCTCGGCGTATTTTGCGGAATGTGCAACGATTCCGAAAAAATGGACATGCACGGAATGTGATAAATCGATTTAAATGGATGAGGCGAACTTGTCCACAGCCGGGACAAGCTTGTTTTCAGGCCGCAGTCTTGAGTGTGCCGATCTGTTTGCTCCAGCGGGCATAAGCGGCGGCCATGCGCGTATCGTAATTGTTGCGGGCGAAGGAGGGGCCATTATAGCGCTTTGCAAAGCCGCGCCAGTCGCAGGTGCGCATGGCATCTGCTAGGCCCGCCTTTTCGATGAAGCGCAACATTAGCCGTACCTGACCGGCAACCGACACGCGTGCCTCTGCCACCAGCGCATCGACTGAAGCAAAGCCGAGCCATTCCCAATGCGCTCCCATGACCTGGCCCAATCCCCATGAGGTGGATTCCAGTGCGGCCTTCTTGTCGAGTCCCATGGCGCGCTCCAGCAGCAGCCAGCGGTCGCCTTGCGATTTCGGATTGGCGATCTTGCCTGCTTCTGGTGCCGACAGGCCGTCTTTGCGGGCATAATCGCGAATGCGCCCGGAAAGCCTGCGGTCGAAATAGTGCCCTTCAAAGCGGATTGCCGGTTCCTTGTGTCCATCCACATCGTAGAGCGCGCGACCGCCGCTTTCCACTTCCGCAACTGCCAGCAGGGCAGCTGGCTCGATTTGGCCCTGTTTTGCCATGGCGGTCATCGCATCGATGGTTTGTCTGTCGAACATGCATTTCTCCTCTTGGATGGTGGTCTTCGAGGTGATTTTCGCTGCATCCGAGGCCCAGAGGATAAAGTAGTCTTGAATTCGCCGTGTCAGGGGATTAGTTGCGGGGTAGATTTTCAAAGAAGACACAACCGATGAGCAATTTGCCTTTCACTGTCGCCGCCCTCTATTGCTTTGCGCCTCTGCCGCAATATGAAAGCCTGCGTGAGCCGCTGGCCCAGCTTTGCTGTGGCAATGGCATCAAGGGAACGCTGCTTTTGGCTGCCGAAGGCATCAACGGTACGGTTGCCGGTTCGCCAGCAGCGATTGAAAAGCTTGTCCAGCATATCACTGCCATTCCGGGCCTCAGCCAGCCGGAGCTGAAATATTCCCATGCAAGCGAAATGCCATTCAATCGCATGAAGGTGCGGCTGAAGCGAGAAATCGTTACCATGGGTGTCGATGGTATCGACCCGCTGAAAAGTGTTGGCACCTATGTCGCCGCGCAGGACTGGAACGCCCTGATTGCCGACGAAAACACGGTCGTTGTCGATACGCGCAACGATTATGAATATGCCATCGGTACTTTTGAGGGTGCTCTCGATCCGCAAACCAAGACCTTCCGCGAATTTCCGGATTGGGTCGAGCAGAACCGCGACAAGCTGGAAGGCAAGAAGATCGCCATGTTCTGCACCGGCGGTATCCGCTGCGAAAAGGCGACGGCCTTTGTGAAAGGCCTCGGCTTTGACGATGTCTTCCATCTCAAGGGTGGAATTCTCAAATATCTCGAAGAAGTCCCACAGGAAAAAAGCATGTGGAATGGCGAGTGCTTCGTCTTTGACGAGCGCGTTGCCGTTGGTCATGGCCTCACCGAAAGCGATGTGGAGCTTTGCCGCGCCTGCCGTCGCCCGATTACGCCGGAAGACAAGCTCTCGAAGTTCTTCGAGGAAGGTATTTCCTGCGCTGGCTGCTATGATGAGCGCACGCCGGAAGACCGTGCCCGTTTTGCCGAGCGCCAGAAGCAGATCGGGCTTGCCAAAGCCCGTGGTCAGCACAAGCATATCGGCAGTTGATAGGCTTCCGGGACTAGCAAAATAAGTTGCACCGCATTATGGTGGCTTCGATTCTGGAACGATCTGAATTCGTTACGGAATTTTGGGCGGCTTTTGCATGGACGCCCGTGCATCAAGGGTCTGACGGCATCCGGGTCGCGTTTGCCTCCATCATACCCATCATCGCAAAAAAGCGCGCCGGTTCGTTCCGGCGGATGATGGTGTTTGTCCGTTCAAACGGGCAATATGGAGGGTAGTCATGAAAAAACTTATAGCCGCATTTCTTATCACAGTTGCCGCTGGTGCCGCTTCGGTCGCGCATGCCGCCGAAAAGGTCACGGTATTTGCCGCTGCGAGCATGAAGGATGTGATTGAAGAAGCTGCCAAGCAGATCAAGGCCAAGGATGGCACGGAAGTTGTCGCTTCCTTTGCGTCCTCGTCGGTACTGGCCAAGCAGATCGAACAGGGTGCACCGGCCCAGATTTTCATTTCCGCCGATCTGGACTGGATGGATTATGTCGAGAAGGCCAATGCCATCGACAAGGCATCGCGCAAGGTGATCGCGGGTAATGCGCTGGTTATCGCCACGCAGAAGGATACGCCGAAGGCCGATGCCAAGGAACTGTTGAGCGCTGACCGTTTCTCCATGGGCGATCCGTCCAACGTACCTGCCGGTAAATACGGCAAGGCGGCGCTGGAGAAGCTCGATATCTGGAAAGACGTCGAGAAGAACGGCGTATTCGCTGAAAATGTGCGCGTTGCCCTGCAATATGTCAGCCGCGGCGAAGTGAAGGCCGCCATCGTCTATGCATCTGACCGCGCTGCCGCGCCGGATCTGGTCGAAGCCTATCGCTTCCCGGCAACCAGCCACGCGCCGATCCTATATCCGGCGGCTCTAATTGAGAAGAATGAAAGCGATGCCGCCAAGGCCTTCCTTGCTTTCCTTGAAAGCGATGCCGGTCAGGCGATCATCAAGGATAAGGGCTTTGTCGGCGCTGCGGAGGCAGGTAAGTGATGATGGAAGCCGGCGTCTGGCCGATTGTCCTGCTGTCACTCCGGGTTGCCGGAATTGCCATCATCGTCGCTCTGCCAGTAGCCTTCCTTGTCGCATGGATTCTTGCCCGGTTTGATTTTCCGGGCAAGTCTCTGGCGCAGGCGCTTGTGACCATGCCGCTGGTTTTGCCGCCGGTGGTCACAGGCTATCTGCTGTTGATCCTGTTCGGTGCAAGAGGCGCATTCGGCGCACCCTTGCAGGAATGGTTCGGCCTGTCCTTTTCCTTTCGGTGGACCGGTGCTGCCCTTGCCGCCGGTGTCATGGCGTTTCCGCTGCTCGTCCGTCCGATCCGCTTGTCGATTGAAGGGCTGGATCGCGGGCTTGAAGAAGCGGCGCGCACATTGGGAGCCAGCAGGCTGGTAGCCTTTTTCACGGTGATCTTGCCGCCACTCTTGCCCGGTGTTCTGGCGGGGGCTGTGCTTGGCTTTGCCAAGGCGCTCGGTGAATTCGGCGCAACCATCACCTTTGTTTCCAATATTCCCGGCGAGACGCAAACCCTCTCGCTTGCGATTTATGCTTTGATGCAAACGCCATCAGGCGATGCCGAAGCATTCCGACTGATTGCCATTTCGGCCGCGATTTCCATCATAGCCGTCGTGCTGTCCGAATGGTTGCAGCGCAGGCTTGCCGGAGACGTCAAATGAGCGGATTGGTTGTTTCCATCAAGGGCCGCAATGGCAAATTCGCCGTCGAAGCCGATTTTGCAGCGGGCGGTGGTGTAACTGCTCTGTTCGGTCATTCGGGCGCGGGCAAGACTACGCTTTTGAAGATGATTGCCGGAACGCTACGCCCCGAAAACGGACGTATTGCCGTCGGTGATTTTGCGCTGTTCGACGCGGATAAGGGCATCAACCTGCCGCCCGAGAAACGACGCATCGGCTATGTGTTTCAGGAAGCCCGTTTGTTTCCGCATATGAGCGTCAAGCGCAACCTGACCTATGCGCGCTGGGCAGGTCACCGGCAGGCCACGCGTAATTTCGATGAGGTGGTGAAGCTTCTCGGCATCGAACCGCTTCTCGACCGGCGTCCACCGACGCTTTCGGGCGGCGAGCGCCAGCGTGTCGCCATTGGTCGGGCGCTTTTATCCGATCCGGCGCTGCTGCTGCTCGATGAGCCGCTTTCCTCGCTCGATCATGCGCGCCGACAGGAAATATTGCCCTTTATCGAACGGCTGCGTGACGAAAGCCATGTGCCGATTGTTTATGTCAGCCACGAGATAGACGAAGTGGCACGGCTTGCTGATGAAATCGTGCTGCTTTCGGGCGGCAAGGTGACGGCAAGTGGTGAGGCAGCAGAAATATTTCCGCGCATCGGGGCAGATCCTGCCATGGGTGGCGAGGGTAGCGGCGTGCTTCTGGAAGGCACGGTCGCGTCTTATGACGAAAACTATAAGCTGGCCGAGATCGACCTTGGCGGTGCGTCGTTCCAGTTGACGGATACGGGTCTGAAGCAGGGCATGCATGTGCGGCTGCGGGTGCGGGCGCGGGATGTTTCTCTGGCCCGTGCAGCGCCGGATGCCATCAGCATTCGCAATGTGCTGCCGGTCACGATTACGGACATCGAGGCGGGTGAGGGCCCCAATGCGCATGTCTCTCTTGATTTTCAGGGGCGACATCTGGGTGCGCGCCTGACACGCCGCTCGGTGGATGATTTTGGCTTGCAAACAGGCGACCGGGTGATTGCGCTGGTCAAGGCCGTCTCGGTTGATCGAGCCGCCATTCGAGAAAAATGAAACGGCTACAATAATCTGGTTTGCGCGGCCCGGCTTTTATGCTCCTGTCGTTCCCGAAATGGGAGGCCCTTCGGGGATAATGACATGAGTGATTTGCAGAACTGGACCCCACGTCCAAGGCCGGAACGAAAAGTGCTGGAAGGCCGCTATGTGCGCCTGGAGCCGCTTGATCCGCAAAAGCATGGCGACGAGCTTTTTGCGGCGTCATCGGTGACTGATGCCGACCAGCGTTTCACGTGGTTGTTCGAGTTTCCGCCCGCGACCCGCGCCGAGTTCGAGCCTTGGCTGGAGAAGGTTTCGAAAAGCGAAGATCCGCTGTTTTATGCTGTCATTGACAAGGCCAGCGGCAAGGTGGCTGGCCGCCAGACCCTGATGCGCATCGACCCGGTCCATGGTGTGATCGAGATTGGCAATATCTATTGGGGGCCGCTGATTTCGCGCAAGCCGGCGGCGACGGAAGCACAGTTTCTGTTCATGCAATATATCTTCGACGAGCTTGGCTATCGTCGCTATGAATGGAAGTGCAACAACGACAATGCGCCTTCCAAGCGCGCAGCGGAGCGTTTCGGTTTCACCTTCGAGGGAATTTTCCGCCAGCAGATGGTGGCCAAGGGCAAGAACCGCGACACGGCATGGTATTCGATCATCGACAGCGAATGGCCTGCGCTCAAGAAAGCCTATCAGGCATGGCTTGCACCGGAAAACTTTGATAGTGACGGCCAGCAGATAAAAAGGTTTGAGGAGTTCCGCAATCTTGGCTGAACCGCAGAAAAGCCATCCGGCCATCGCCGCCGCCGTCATCCTGATCGGTTTCGGTGTGCTCGCTTATTTCGTGCCAAGCATCATGCTGGCGCTGGGCGCGCGCTCGCATGTGGCAGCAGCGATCTTCGCAGTTGTTTTCGTGCTGGGTTTCTTCGTCATTTTCTGGCTGCGCGCGCGCAGTCAGAAAAAGGAGCGATGATCCGCGCTAACAAGGTTAGTGCAGATCTTTCGTATAGACGAATTTGGGCATGCTCCAATTGAAGCGCAGCGCCAGAAGTCGCAGAACGAGCCCTGCCGCCATCGCCACGAAGGCGGCAGGGCCTTGCGGGACATTCAGATAAAGACCGCCGAGATAGATGCCGCCGGTAACGACCGATACGGTTGCGTAGAGTTCCGAACGGAACAGCAGTGGCACATCATTGCACAGCACATCGCGCAGAACACCGCCGACGCAACCGGTGATCATGCCCGCTGCAATCACGATGATGATCGGCATGTTCATGCTCAGGGCTACGCCGCAGCCAATCACCGTGAACACCACCAGACCGATGGCATCAAGAAAAAGAAACATCTGCCGCAGGCGATGCATATAGCGCGCGACGAGGATGGTGGCCAAAGCCGCAAAACCTGTGATCACCAGATAGCTTGGATGCTGCACCCATGACAGTGGATGGTGATTGAGCAGAACATCGCGCACCGATCCGCCGCCAAGCGCGGTAACGCAGCCAAGCAGGAAAACACCAATCCAGTCCATCTCCCGACGTCCCGCAGCCAGCGCTGCGGTCATCGCTTCGGCAACGATGGCCGTGATATAGAGCACGTGAATGAGTTCTTCGCTTTCCGCGCCGCTCATGCGTTGTTCCTCGTCTGATTGCGCAGGCATTTGCCTAAAGAGTGCTTTGTAATGCTGCAGTAATGGCAGCCATCCGGATAAGATTTGATAAACAGAACCGATATTGGTGGGAATGGGGTGGCAAGGCGGACGGGCGAGGCTACTCAGCGGTTGGACTTGTGAATGCTCGCGAAGATATTGGCCGCCAGATAGCTTTCATCGAAGCTGCAAATCTGCATGAGCGCCGTCCGGTTCAGGAACTTCACCTCGTTGTTACGGAATGTCAGCAGATTGTCCTCGCGCAGTTCCCTCAGCATTCGATTGGTGTGGATAGGCGTCAGTCCGAGCGCGTCGGCCAGTTCGCTTTGGGTGATGGGGCAATAGAAGCCGTTCTCGTCGCCAGTGCCATTGGCCCGGGCACGATAGCCGAGTTCAAGAAGAAGATGCGCAACACGCGAGACCGAGGCGCGCCTTCCCAGACTGATCAGGTGTTCCAGCAGGATGGTGCGCTGGCGCGCTGTCATCTCCATGAAGGCCATAGCCAGTCGCGCCGATTTCAGCATGTTTTCAACCAGCGTATCGAGGTTGATTTCCAGTACCGAAATATCGGTGATGGAAAACAGCGTGTAATAGTTGAAGCCCAATCCCGTGCGGAAACCCAGAAGGTCGCCCTTCATCGGAAAATCGAGAATCTGCCTGTCGCCGTTGGGCAGATCACGATAGATGCAGCACCACCCGCTATTGATGATGAGCACCGAATTCGTCCAGTCACCTTGTCTGGATATGATTGTATGCGGTGAATAGTGTCTGGTCGAAACCGGCATCGATCGCAGAACATTAAGGTCATTTGCCTCGAAGGTCGCATCGATGGGTGGATTCTTGAGAAGATTGAGCAGCGTGTTGTCTTCGTTATTCAGCCCCATCGGCGTTACCCGGTGCATGGTTTGGATATCAGGATGATTGCCCGGCTCATCCTGCACGAAATCGCGTCATATTGGATGACAAGCTTCCGTGAGGGGCAATGATTTGGCAAGGGGGCATTTTCTACCACTAATTGGGTAGAATAGCGGATACACTCTAAACCATATTTCTATTCGCCCGTTAATCTAGGTTAATGACAGCCCGGGGGAGTTCGGCAATAATTTAGGAAAATAAGATATATAAAAGAACTTAGGGCGACTGAATACAATCATAAAATAGAACACGATGTAATCCACATGTTTAATGAAGGTTAGACATGGAGAAGGATTGCGTTCTTGAAAAATTCAGAGGGCGTTAAAATGAATATTTCTGCACAGTTCAAGGATAAGGAAGAGAGCCTCAACTCTCGCAACATGTATGCGAGCCGCGTTACTGATCAGCGCGACTATTCCAAGGAGCGGGAACAGTCGCTGGTTGTCATTATAGACAGCCGCGCATTGGATCGCGAGTGTCTGGCGCATGGACTGACCAATAATTGCGCCGATATGGCCATTGCAACTTTCAGTTCATTCGAACAATGGCAACATCAGCGTCGCAGCCGGACCGCATCGGCAGTGCTTTTCAATGTGGGCGGACAGAAAGTATCCGACCCGGCGGTCGGCAATTATCTCAAGTCTCTTGTCACCGAATGCGCGCCTGCGCCGGTGATCATTCTCGCCGACAAGGAAGAAATATCGCAGGTCGTCCGCGCGCTTGAGCATGGCGTGAAGGGCTATATCCCGACGTCGGTCAATCTCAATGTCTGCATCGAAGCGCTGCGTCTCGCCATGGCGGGCGGAACCTTCGTGCCAGCGAGCAGTGTTCTGGCGCTTCGCCATGCGACCGAAACAGGTGCGCAGCGCATTCAGCCATTGGGCGGCATGTTCACGCAGCGCCAGGCCGAGGTCGTCAATGCATTGCGCCGCGGCAAGGCCAACAAGATCATCGCATATGAGCTGAAGCTCCGCGAAAGCACTGTGAAAGTGCATATTCGGAATATCATGAAGAAGCTCAAGGTCACGAACCGCACGGAAGTCGCCTGCATCATTAACGAGCTGTTCCCTTCGGAAACCTCATTTTCCGAACTGTAAGCAACGTTAAGTCCTAGCTGATCTTCCCGTGAAGGAGCACTGTTGTGATTATCTCCGACGTTTCGTCAGGAAGCGCGCGGCAGCCGGTTGCCGACCTTCTGGATACTGTTAAACGCAGAAAACTGATGCTGACCGTGCCCGTTCTGGTGGGTATAGGGGTTGGTTGCCTCGGCTACATGAATGCCCCCGTCTCCTATGTTTCGGAGGCGGTGGTTGTTCTGGATATGCGGCGCTTGCAGGCACTTCCAAGCGAAAGCGCCATTACGCCGCTGCCGCAGGATAGCCCGGTTCTGCGTTCAGAGCTGGATATCATCAATTCGCGAATGATGGCGCGCAAGGTGATCGATATTCTGCAGGCGGATGGCGTCACGGTGCCGCCTGCGGCCACGCCGAACAGCGACGCCGCTGCGCGTGAGCGCGATCAGATCGATCTTCTGCTTTCGCGGTTGCAGGTTACCAACGACGGTCGCTCTTATACGATTTTCATTTCGTATAGGGCATCGGATCCGGTCTATGCGGCGAAGGTCGCCAATGCGTTTGCGAACGCTTATCTGGACCATCAGGTGGATGTTCAGCAATCGGCGGCCAAGCGCGTCAGCGAATGGTTGGGTGAAAAGCTCGTCACATTGCGCAACGATCTCGAAACAGCCGAACGGGCTGCGGAAGATTTCCGGCAGAAATCCGGTCTGGCGGGCGATCAGGGGCAGATGACGTTTCAGGCGCAGCGCGTTGCGGCTTTGAATACGGAGATTGTCGCGGCAACCGGGGCTGTGTCTTCAGCAGAGGCTCGATTGCAGACCGCACAGGCGCTGAAAGGAAGCAGCGATGCACCGGCCTTGGCCGAAGTTCTGGCATCTCCGGCGATCCAGCAATTGCGCAATGAAGAGGCGCGTGTTGAGCGCCAGCTTGGTGAATTGCAGACGAACGGCGCCGTGAAAAGCGCCGAGATACCCGTTTTGACGGCAGAGCGCGACGCACTGCGGCAGCAGATTGTCGGACAGGTTGACCAGATCGTGCAAAGCCTCGGCAATGAAATCCAGATCGCCCGGCAAAGGCGGATCAGTCTTGAACAGGCGCTGAAGGCCGCAGAAGCTGACCTTGCCAGCGCCAATCAGGCGCAGGTGACAGCGGCGCAGCTCGACCGCGAAGCCAATGCCAGCCGCGTTGTCTATGAAAGTTATCTGACGCGATACAAGCAGCTGATTGAGCAGGATGGTATCGCCTCGGCGGAAGCGCAGCTTATTTCCAGCGCTGAACCGGCCATGGCCAAGGCAAGCCCGAAACTGATGAACTGGCTGTTGCTGGGCATCGGTCTGGGTGGGCTTTTCGCCGTTGCCGGTACGATGCTGAAGGAAACTTTCGACCGGATCAGACCGGCCCAGACCTCATCGCTGGCCTTGCCGGGCATTCCGGCAGCCACCTTGCTGCCCAACACGCCACGCCTGACCGTACCGCTGTTGATCAATGGCGGACTGGACCCGGCGAGCGCTTTTGGTCGTGCAATCAAGTCTGTGCATGATCGTTTGCGGGTTCTGACGCGGGGGCGCGATTCACTTGCTTTGTCGGTGATTTCGCTATCCGATGCCGATAGCAAAAGCCTTGTGATCACCGCGCTCGCCCAACAGTTTGCTGCGAGCGGTGTATCGATTGCGGTGATCGATGCGACCAACGGCCAGTCAGGCCTTTGTGCGGCTTTCGGTCTGCCCATCGACGATTTGCAGCCACCCGCTACAGCCAAAAAGCTGAGCGGCGCCGCACTGATCCACGACCATGGCTCCGGTATCGATATTATCAGACCGCATCGGCCAGCGCTGGAAGGCGATTGGCTGAGCGGGCTCATTGCGCAGCTGCGCGCCGATCACAAGATCATCCTGGTGGATTTACCGCCCTTCAAGGAAGACAAGCGGTCGGTTCTGATGTCGCGCGCTACGGATACAGCGCTTCTTGTGGTCAGCGATGACCGGCGCGATTCCAGCGCAACCAATGCGCTGGTGCAGACGCTGGCATCTTTTGGTCGCAAGCCCGCGCTCGCTGTCGTCAGTCAGGCCCCGGCCATCTATGCCGGGCGGGTGACCAGCACGCTGGCAACGGTCCGCGCCCTGTTTTCCGGGCTGTTCAAGCGCCGCAGCCGAACGCCGGATCTGGCGCCGGATCAAAACCAGGGACAGGTTTAGTTTAGGAGGGGGCCATGCCGAAAATTCCATACAAGCGTCGTTTCGCCCGCCATTTACATGCATCGGTGTTTTCCGCGATGCTGTTCCTCGGCGCGGGCAGCATGGCGCTGGCCGAGGGCCAGATTTATCGCATCGGTTCCAATGATGTCTTGCTGGTCACGGTCTACGGCCAGCCTTCCCTGACCGGGCTTTACCCGGTCGATGTGGATGGCAATATAGGCTATCCCGTTGTCGGCAGCATTCCCGTTCGCGGTCTCACGACAACTGAAATCAGCGAGAAGATCGCAGCATCCCTGTCGCAACATATTCCGGGTCTGACGGTGACGGCGACGATCAACCAATATGCGCCGGTCTTTGTCGTGGGTGATATCAAGGCACCCGGCAAATATGAGTACCGGCCCGGCATGGTTGCGCTGGAACTGATGGCGCTGGGCGGCGGTGCAGGCAAGGGCGAAGCGCCCGCCGTAACTGCCGGTATGCAGTTGATCGCCGCGCAACAGGAATATTCCGATCTGCAATTGCAGATTTCCGCCCAGACAATCCGCCGGGCGCGCTTGGCTGCGGAATTGCAGGGAACCGATTTCGACTACACGCCATCGCAGCAGTCTAACGTATCAAAAGACGATCAGGTGATGGTTCAGCATATGCTGGAGGGTGAGCGCACACTGTTCGATGTGCGTCGCAACAATATGAAAGCCGAACGGCAGGCGCTTGAAGCGCAGGTCGCAAGCTACGGCGACGAAATCAACACCCTGCAGGAAAGCATCAAGCTGCACGATACGGAAATCCAGCTGTTGCAGGAAAATGTCGATTCCAGCCGGTCGCTGGTCGATCGTGGCCTCGCGGCCAAGTCGAACCTGCGTGATCAGGAGCGCGATCTGTCGGCGACACGCCGCGATGCGCTGGAGCTGGCGTCGTTTCTGGCGCGGGCACGGCAAAACCAGCTCGCCATGCAGCAGCGGATTGCCAATCTGGAAGAAGTCCGGCGCAGCGATGCGGCAACCAGCTTGCAGGAAGTTGATCTCAATCTGGCGCGGATGGAACGGCGCAGCGGTGCGCAGATACAGACCATGGCGGAAATCGCCAAGTCGTCCGGCAATATCTCGTCAGCCGATATGCGCAAGAAACTGATCTTCACGATCAGCCGCAATGTAAACGGCGCGTTTCAGGATATTACGGGTAACGAGCGGACGGAAATCAAACCGGGCGATATTCTGCGTATCGAACTCGATATGAGCAAAATCAACACGTCGCCGTCGTAAGTCAGTTCACATCTGGAACCCTCGTGCTTCGAGACGGCGCTGCGCGCCTCCTCAGCATGAGGGGTGTTGATGCTCCCAAATGCTTGGTGCTCCCAACATCAGTGAAAGGGGATCGGTCGCGGTCGCTATGCCGCGACGGCTTCAGCGTTTTCTTCCACCCAGGCGGAATAGACAGCGCGCAAGCCGTCTTCGAGGCTGATGCGCGGCTTCCAGCCGAGCGCAGCCATGCGGGATGTGTCGAGAAACTTGCGCGGCGTGCCGTCCGGCTTGCTCAGATCGTGCTCGAACCGGCCCTCATAACCCACAACACGGGCTATCAGCAGCGCCAGATCCCGGATCGAGATTTCCTCGCCGGAGCCGATATTGACGGGCTCGAACCCATCGTGAAACTGCAAGAGATGCAGACAGGCATCGGCCAGATCATCGACGTGCAGGAACTCGCGCAGCGGCGTACCGCTGCCCCACAATGTTACCTGTTCAGCGCCCATGATCTTGGCTTCATGGATCCTGCGCAGCAGCGCTGGCAGCACATGCGAAGTCTTCGGATCGAAATTGTCATTCGGGCCGTAGAGATTGGTCGGCATCGCCGTCATGAAGCGGTCGCCGAACTGGCGCGCGCAAGCTTCGGCATATTTCAGCCCGGCAATCTTGGCGATGGCATAGGCCTCATTGGTCGCTTCAAGCGGCCCGGTCATCAGGGCGTCTTCGGTCAGCGGCTGCGCCGCGTCGCGTGGATAGATGCAACTGGAGCCGAGCCAGAGCAGGCGCTCCACGCCGGTCTGGTGCGCCGCGTGGATGACATTCATGCCGATGGCGAGGTTGTCATAGAGAAAATCGGCGGGTGACTGCGCATTGGCGAGAATACCGCCGACATGGGCCGCCGCGATGATGATAACCTCTGGCCTGCGACCCGTGATGAAGTTCTCGGTCGGTCCCTGACGGGTCAGGTCCAGCGCGCTATGCGCTGCGGTGATGATGTCGCAATCCGTGCCGTGCAGACGGCGCAGGATGGCTGAACCGACCATGCCGGTGTGCCCCGCAACAAAGACCTTTTTGCCGGCCAGTGAATAGACTGGCTCTGTGGTTATATCATTGTCCGTAGAAGTCATTGCGCCCAGCCTCCCGCATGATATTGCGCAAATCCCAATCCACCATTTCCGCGACGAGGCTGTCGAAGCCGGTCGTGTGCTGCCAGCCAAGGCGGTTATGGGCTTTCGAGGCGTCGCCCAACAGGAAGTCCACCTCATTCGGACGGAAATAACGCGGATCAATCTCGATCAGGCAATTGCCGGTCTTCCGGTCAACGCCGATTTCTTCTACGCCATCGCCCTTCCATTCGATCTGCTTGTCGACAGCCTTGAAGGCATGTTCGACGAATTCGCGCACCGTATGCGTTTCGCCGGTGGCGAGCACATAATCGTCGGGCGTTTCTTCCTGCAAGATACGCCACATGCCCTCCACATAATCGCGGGCGTGGCCCCAGTCGCGGCGGGCGTTGAGATTGCCAAGACGCAGCTTGTCCTGCAAACCCCGTTCGATGGCTGCGACGGCACGGGTGATCTTGCGGGTGACGAAAGTCTCGCCGCGCAGCGGGCTTTCATGGTTGAACAGGATGCCGTTCGACGCGTGGAAACCATAGGCTTCGCGATAATTCACCGTGGTCCAATAGGCATAGAGCTTCGCTGTAGCATAAGGGCTCTGCGGCATGAACGGTGTGTGCTCATTCTGCGCGTTCGGCGAGGAATTGCCGAAAAGCTCCGAAGTTGAAGCCTGATAAAAGCGGCTGGTTTTGCCGAGGCCCAGAATACGAATGGATTCCAGCAGCCGGAGCGTGCCGAGCGCATCGGTATTGGCGGTGTATTCGGGCGTTTCGAAACTCACCTGCACATGGCTTTGCGCTCCGAGATTATAGATCTCGTCCGGGCGCACTTCCTGAATGACGCGGCACAGATTGGTGGCATCGGTCAGGTCGCCGAAATGCAGCCGAAAGCGCACGTCTTCATCGTGGGGGTCCTGATAGAGATGGTCGATACGCCCGGTGTTGAACGAGGACGAACGCCGCTTCAGACCGTGAACGCGATAGCCCTTCTTGAGCAGGAGTTCACTCAGATAGGCGCCATCCTGACCGGTGACGCCGATGATGAGTGCGACTTTCTCACGCTGATTGTCATGCAAGCTATCGTGCAATCTATCGTTCAAGGGACTGCCCTCCGTCCAGAATATCCATGAGAGCATGTTTACCGATTTCGTGTCGCGGCAGAACGGCTCCAAAACGGCAAGGACAGGCACGCCGAACCCTCTTCGGGTGAAGCGGTGATGGCGTCCGATATGCCCTGATGCACCCAAAGAGGTAGGCACTTCGCCCGCTTGGCGTGCCGCCCATGCCTTTGGGTTTCTTGCGATAAACGACCCGCTGTTGCGATGCTGGTTTCACGAAGGTCGAAAAGACGGGAGACGGGGCTCATGCGCGTTGTGCTTGCCAATCGCTATTTCTATCCGGACCAGTCCGCGACAAGCCGCATGGTCACCAGTCTGGCGCAGACGCTTGTGGGCGAGGGCATTGAAACGACGGTTCTGGCCAGCCGCAGTTTTCATGACAAACGGAAAGAAACCTTGCCCGCGCGCGAGACGGTTGACGGTGTCGATGTGCATCGCATCTGGACCTCCGGCTTCGGCCGCGGAAAACTGACGGGACGGGCGGTCGACTATGCCACGTTCCATCTTTCTGCTGCGGCCTGGTTCGCAACCCATGCCCGCAAGGACGATATCTGCGTGATTTGTACCGACCCGCCTTTGCTGTCGGTTTCGGCTGCACTGCCAATCCGGCTTCGGCGGGCGAAGCTCGTCAACTGGGTGATGGATCTTTTCCCGGAAACCGCCATGGAGCTTGGTCTGGTCAAACCGGGCAGCGCATCAGCAAGGCTGGCGCTGGCTTTGCGCAACTGGTCCATGCGCCAGTCAGCGCTGACGATCTGCCCGATTGAGCGCATGTCGCGTTATCTGTCTTCAACGGGCATAGCACGCGAGAATTTGAGCGTTGTGCATCATTGGGCGGATCGCAACGAGATCATGCCTGTCGCCCCGTCAGAAAATCCGCTGCGTAGCGCCTGGGGATTGGGGCGCAAATTCGTCATCGGCTATTCCGGCAATTTCGGGCGGGCGCATGAATTCCAGACCGTCCTTGATGCAGCCGAACGGCTCAAACATATGAAAAGCATCGTCTTCCTGATGATCGGGGAAGGGCAGCAGCGGGGCTTTGTCGAAAGTGAAGTCAAACGGCGCGGCTTAACCAATGTGATGATGAAACCGTTTCAGCCTGTCGAAAAGCTCTCCGAAAGCCTTGGCGCCGCCAATGTTCATCTGGTGTCGCTCAAGCCGGAACTGGAACACTGCATTGTGCCGAGCAAGTTCTACGGTGTTCTGGCGGCGGGCCGTCCGACAATCTTCATTGGCGATCCGGATGGCGAGATAGGCTCCATCGTTCGCGATTTCGAATGTGGCGCAGCACTGCGTCCAGGCGAGGTGGATCGTCTGGTCGAGGCGGTTCTGCATCTGCGCCATTCGGCGGTTGGGCGCATGACCATGGGTAACAATGCGCGCTATCTGATGGAGACGGCCTATTCCCGTGAATATGGTGCAGCCATGTGGCAAACGGCAGTCGCTCGGCTGGAAGAGAAAAGCGTGCCCGCAGCGATGCCGGTTCTGGATCGCAAATTCCAGTCGGGAGAGCTTCGATGATGGATGGCTCGGTTGTCGTCAGCCAGCTTGGGGCGCGTATGCATTATGCCGTACCGCGCATTTTTGCCGACCGGCAGCGGCTCGCGCATTTCTATACCGATATATGCGCCCTGCAAGGCTGGCCGCGTCTGCTGAACGGGTTGCCGCCGACGATGCTTCCAACCGCCGTGCGGCGGCTGATCGGTCGCGCACCACAAGGCATCCCGCAGGAGCAGATGACGACTTTTCCGGGCTTCGGCCTGCATTCGGCAGTGCGCAGGCTGGCCAACCAGACCGGACCGAAATCGACAGCCAATGCCATATGGGCAGGGCAAAAATTCGGACAACTCGTGGCGGGCAGCGGTTTCCACGGGGCGAGTGGAGTTTATGCCTTCAGCGGCGAAGCGCTGGAACAGCTGACCGCAGCGCGACAGGCAGGATTATGGACCGCCGTGGAACAGATGATCGCGCCGCGTACCGTGGTTGATCAATTGGCCTACGAGGAGGAAGTGCTCAATCCCGGCTGGCATTTGTCCGTTGCAGACGATGTGCATGCCGATGACTTTGCAGCACGCGAAAGGGCCGAATGGGCCATTGCCGACGCTGTGGTCTGTCCGTCGGAATTTGTGGCGCGCCATGTGATCGAGGCCGGATGTCCGCCGGATAAGGTGGTGGTCGTGCCGTATGGAGTGGATAAACGCTTTCCGCTCGATCGGTCGCCACGCTTGCCGGGGCCGCTGCGAGTGCTGACGGTTGGCGCGGTGGGGCTGCGGAAAGGCTCGCCCTATGTCGGCGCGGTTGCGAAGGCGGTGGGGGATATCGCACAATTTCGCATGGTCGGGCCGATTGACGTGCAGCCGGAAGCTGTTGCGACCCTGTCGGCCAGTGTGGAACTGACCGGCCCGATACCGCGCAGCGAAATGCGAGCGCAATTTGAGTGGGCGGATGTGTTTCTGTTGCCGTCGCTTTGCGAAGGGTCGGCCACCGCCGTCTACGAAGCGCTGGCTGCGGGCTTGCCGGTTATTTGTACGGACAATACCGGCAGCGTTGTGCGGCATGGCGTCGATGGCTACATCGTGCCGATACGCGATGTGGCTGAAACGGCGGATATTCTCAAACAACTGGCCGGTAATCCGGCCATGCTGGCCCGGATGAGCGACAGCGCACGCGAGCGCGCTGCCGATTATACGGTTGCGCGCTATGGCGAGCGGCTTGTTGCAGCACTTTCGCAGCACACACGGAGATTGGCGGCATGAAGATCGTTCACGTCATCGGTTCCTATGATCCCGCCAAAGGCGGTCCGCAGGCCGTCATTGTCAGGCTTGCGGCGGCGCAGGCAGCGCTTGGGCACACAGTGACAATCGTCAGCTATAGCGACGAAGACGTGAACCGCCGCGCTGCCAAGGCGGCTGAAACAATACCGGATTTTGAAAAGGTGCAGACATTGCTGCTGCCCATGCCCGATTTGCGGGAAATGCTGCTGGGGAGCCGCGCGGCAAAGGCTATGGCGCGACTGATCCGCTTGGCGGATTTTGTGCATCTGCACGGCGTTTGGGAAACAAATCTGCTGCGAGCTTCCATGCTGTGTCGGCGGTTCGGTGTGCCTTACTGCATCTGTTGTTGCGGCATGCTCGATGTGTGGAGCATGCAGCAACGGTCGTGGAAGAAAAAGTTGGCGCTCGCTCTGGCATTTCGCCGGATGCTGGATGGCGCGGCCTTCATTCAGGCGCTCAACCGCGATGAAATCGAGCTGATGCGACCACTAGGTCTCACGCCGCCAAGCCTGATCATTCCGAATGGCATTTTCCTCAATGAAGTCGAGGGCGACGTCAGCGGCGCGAACAGTGCAACACTGGCAAAATTGCCGAACCGGCGCTTCGTTCTGTTTCTGTCGCGGCTGCACTACAAGAAGGGCCTCGACATTCTGGCCGATGCCTATCGACGGGTTGCACCGATCCTGCCGGATGTCGATCTCGTGGTTGCCGGGCCGGATGGCGGTGCCGAACATGATTTTCGCGAACAGATCCGGCAATATGGGCTGGAACAGCGTGTTCATCTGGTTGGCGGCCTTTATGGTCCAGACAAGATCGCCGCGCTGAAACGGGCGGCCTGCTTTTGCCTGCCCAGCCGGCAGGAAGGGTTCAGCGTGGCCATAACCGAGGCGCTAGCCTGCGGTGTGCCGGTGGTGATCACCGATGCCTGCCATTTTCCGGAAGTCGCCGAGGCGGAAGCGGGCGTGGTCTGCGCAGTGGATGCCGAAGCCGTCGCGGCAGGGCTGATGCAGATTCTGGACGATCCCACGCGGGCGGTCTGGATGGGTGAGGCGGGCCACAAGCTGGTGCGTGACAACTACACCTGGCCGCGTATTGCGGCGCAAACCATCGACGCCTATCAGTCCTATCAAAAGCGTAAGACTGGCTCGATCATGGGCGGCAACAGCTATGGCCTCATCCGCGAGCGCCGGATGGGTCCGGTTTAACCAGCAATCATCACACTGCTTTCCGTCTTTGCCGCACAGCCTTTGCCGGGTTTCCGGCATAGACCGTCCATGGTTCCATATCGCGGAAACTGACGCCACGCGCGCCGAGCACTGCGCCTTCACCCACACTCACGCCGGGGCCGACGAACGCTTCCGCGGCGATCCAGCCATGCGGGCCGATGTGGATCGGCGACGCCGTGAGCGGAAAATCCACGCGGTCGATGTCGTGACCCGCCGTGCAGAGATGCGCGCCTTGCGAGACGATGGCAAAGGGCGCCAGCGTGACATTGGCGACATTATAGCATTGCGCGTCGGGACCAAGCGAGGAATGCGCGCCCATGATGAGATTGCCCGGCCACCAGATGCGGGCGCTGCCGCGTACAATGGCTGTCTTGTGGATCTTGGCGCCGAACAGCCGTAACACCCTGCCGCGCCAGCGCCAGAGAAACGACGGTGTCCAGGCTGCGAGCGCCAGCCAAGTCATTTGCCAGCCGAGACGTTGCAGCCGATGCTGCAAGGTGAATGTCGCCCCGCCTTCCATGGGGCGCGAGGCGCTTTTGCGTCCGGCAATGGGTGCTGCCGATCGGGGGCGGGATGGATTGGGCATGGCGGTCATGATGGTCATCCCCTCAATGGGTGGGGTATCGCGCCGGACGCCGGAGCATGGCGTGGCGGCGATACCGGCAAATGGACGGAGCGGTTGCGAATGACGCAGAGCGACAGGATCGGAATGAGAAACAGGGCCATATGTATCCAGACCGTGATCACCCAATCCGTCTGATGCGAAATGGCGTGCATGGCAGGTACGATGGAGAACATGTAGATCAACTGGCCGAGCATTTCGCCCGCCATGGCCGTTTCCCAGAGACGCCGTATGATCCATGCGAGCAGCAGGAATTTCAGCGCGCCGAAATACCAGAATGAAGAAAAGGCATCGATCAGGCCGGTCTCAGTGGTGCCGGTGAGCGGGTTGTAATTGCGGTCGGGCTTCGGCGTGGACAGGTATAGGCTGTCCTTGATCTGGCTACCGACGAACTGCGCGGGCACATAGGTGAAGACAACCCGGTTCCAGTGGAACTTGCCGTAATCGAACTCCAGTCGCCGGTCGATCTCATCCATGCGCAACACGGCATTGCGCATTTCCGGGCCGCCGCGTTCCAGTGTTTCCTCGAAATTGGCGGCATAGTCGATATCGAGAATCTGGTCGAGAACGAAGCCGGATGCAGCGCGCGTCACCTGCCGGTAATCGCCCATGCTGGTCATGAGAAATGTGCCCGCAAGAATACCGATGAACATCAATGTGCGCGGCACCACCCAGCGCCGATAGAACCAGAAAGCGAGGAGGAACATCAACAGAAGCTGGATAGCCTCGGCGCGCTTCCCCGTGACCACAATGCGGTCGAGATAGAACACCAGATCGAACAGGATGATGCCCAATGCAAGCCAGGAACTGCGCCGCGCAAAGCAGAGAAGCGCTATGGCGAGGCCATAGGGCATCAGCTGCGCGAAGAAGAGCCATATCACCGGCATGCCCGTCATCTGCACGCCGATGGACACTTCGCCGGGCAGGCGGCTCAAAAGAAAGTAAAAGGACGCGCCGAAAACCGACAGTCCGGCTGCGGCCCATAAGAGCCGTCTTTCGCTGAAGCTCATGGTGAGGAATTTGAGGGGCCGGTTCCCCATCTGCCAGCCCATCGCCAATGCGAGGAAGGCCAATATGCCCATCACCATCGTTTTCGCATAGGCCCCCGCTGGCAGAAACGGGTCATTCACGAGCGCGGGCACCTGCGGCAAGATAAAGCCGAATGTCATCACGCCGGCCAGAAACGGAAACTGGTACATGCGTTCCGGACGTCCGAGAAAGCCGACCGCCAGAAATGCCGCGACGAGAAGAACGAATATCCAGGTGAGAGAAAGATTCACGGCTCGCCCTCCGTCGATTGGCAGATTGCGGACATGGCGAGCGCCGGGCTGTTTCCGGTCAGGTCCTGCGGGAAGATGCGGCCCGAAAGCAGATACCAACCAAGCTTGACATATTCCTTGGCGATTACCTCCGCATCGGTTCGGGTGGTGGGAAAGCCGATATGGACGTCGCTGTCATTGACAGGGGCTGACATGAAACGCATCTGCGGGCAAACGGCGCGAAAGCTCGCGACGGCGCGGCGCGAGTGGTACCAGTTGGTGACGATGAGCGCGCTCTTCGCGTTGATTTCACGCATCATGGGGGCCGAATAGAGCGCATTCTGCCAGGTGCTGCCCGAATAGCATTCCGCCAAAATGGCCGATGGCGGCACACCCTCCCGTACGATGATCTGCTTGTTGAACAGGCAGTCAACATCGCCCGTGACGAGGATATAGGGCGAGCGCCCTTCCTTCCAAAGACGGGCTGCCTGTTCTGCCCGTGGCGGGCCGTCGCCGCCCGGCACGACGATCACATCGGCCCGGCTTCCGTCATCCGGCAGTGCCAGCAACGGTTCGGAAAAGAACATGGCGGCCAGTCCGAAGAACACGGCGCAGGGCAGAATGGCGAGCAACATCATACCATGCGTCGCTCCGGCTCTTTGGCGTCCAGCGTTCGCTGTTGCACGGAAGGGCGGGCAGGCTGCGCATTCTGGCGACTGCGCTGCTCTTCCATCTTCACGACGATCATGAACTCATAGGCTGCGAGAAGGCGGCAATAGAGATAACCGGGCTTGCCATCGAGAAAGCCGCGCCGCAGCACATACATGTAGAAAAAGCGCAGGCTTGGACGGAAAGGCATATTGTAGGACAGCGATTTCAGGGCGCGCCGCCGTCTCTCCGGTTCGGTGGAGAAAATGCCGCCCCAGTCGATGCTCCGTTCAAGAAGCCGTGCCGCGGAAAGATCCGCTTCCACTGAGGAATAGCGGTTGTGTTTGGCATACCAGGCTTCCAGCCCCTTGTTGAAACTGTAATGGACAAAATGCGCCTGCAATTCGCCGCCGGGTCCGCCGCTGGCGCGCGAATGCACGGAGCGTTCGAAACGGACACGGTCGGGCCTGACAAGGCGGGTTATCCATGTCGGATAAAGGCTTGCATGGCGAATCCAGCGCCCCATGAACATGTTCTTATAGCGCGCCTTGAAGAACACTTCCGGTCGGTCCGGATCGGCGGCAATTGCCAGCATTTCGTCGCGCAAATCCGGCGGGGTGACCTCATCGGCATCGGGCGTGTAAACCCAGCCATGTTTGAATTTGATTTCCGTCAGCCCATACATGCGCTGGCGGTCTTCCGTATCATAAGCGTGGGTGTAAACGCGGGCACCCGCGGCCTTGGCTATTTCCACGGTGCGGTCGGTGCTGAATGAATCAAGCACCACGATATCGTCGCACCAGGCGAGCGATTCCAGACAGGCGGGGAGGTTCATTTCCTCGTTGAATGTCATGATGAGCGCGGAAACGGTCATGTGGTGGTCCCCGGAAATGTGAGATTGGGTTTGGCTGTCTGGGCCGTGTCGGCAATCGTCGCGGCAACGACAATGGCGGGATGCTGGCCTCTGGTCATGCGCCGCACGAAAAGCGTGTGCAGTACCGCTGGCAGCAGCAGCGAAACCAGCATGATCCAGGCGGGCACACCGGTTCGGATCGCGATATAGGCGACAGCTCCGGCAAGCAGGTTGAGCGCCATCACGGCCATGGCGGTCTGCCCGCAACTGAGGCCCGCATCCATCAACAGGTGATGCAGATGCTGGCGGTCGGCGGAAAACGGGCTGCGTCGCACGGCGAGCCTGCGGATGATGAGGCTCAGCGTGTCGATAACGGGAACGGCGACGACCCACAGCAGAACAGGGAAGGCGATGGCGGGTTCTCCACTTGCGAGGATGAGGGATGTGCCCGCAAGGGCCGCACCAAGAAGGGTGCTCCCACCATCGCCTAGGAAGAGGCTGGCCTTCATGCGCCAGCGATGGCGCATATTGAAGACGAGGAAGCCGAGACACGCTGCGGCGAGCGCCAGCGTCTGAAGGCCGAGCCGATGCTGTCCAAAGTCGAAGCCAATCACGGCAAGCCAGAAAAAGGCGGCGGCGCTGGACGCGCCTGCCAGCCCGTCAACACCGTCACTCATATTGACCGCGTTGATGAGGCCGACAATGAACGTCAGCGCCAGCAACAGGAAAAGTGGACCGGCCAGAAAGATGGCGCCGCTTTCGGCGGTCGGGCCGGTGGAAGGCAAGGCGATATTCATGCCCAGACTGAGCCGCTCAATACCCGCCATCCCGATGATAAGGGCGGCGGCAAGCAGCTGCGCGCTGAGACGCGGCATCACCGGCAGGTTGAAGCGGTCATCCAGTACGCCTGTGACAAGAACGAGGGCTAGACCGGGAAGCAATTGCAGAATATTTGCCTGATCGGATGTGCCCTGCACAATCGAAGCGGCAATGGCGAAGGCAAGAAAAATCGCAATGCCGCCGCATAGCGGCACTGCACCGTCGTGCCGCTTCCGGTCGTCTGGAATATCGATCAGATACCATTCGCGGGCCAACTCCCGGAAGCCGATGCAAAAGGCGACCGAGAGGACGAAGGCCAGAAGCGTGATCCAGGAAAGATTGCTCATGTCTCCTCCGAGGCGCGAAACAAAGTCTACCGCTCAATTTCCTTGCTGCATTTCCCAACCAAACCGCGTCGCGATTCCATTGAGGATGTTCTGGAATTTTTACCCAGTCGGATGGGGTCCCACGACTTGGCTTTAGAGCGAGCGGCATACCCCTTTCAGGTCAGGCGCTAATACCAACGGTGACATTTCCCGCTGTGGGCGAAAGGCTATTCTGAAAGGCGCCGGGAAGCCGGGCGGACCTTACCGCCCTGCACGGTTGCGAGGGGGTATCGCATCTTGGAAAAATGTCTGCCGGAAATGTCGGCGCTCCCGTTGTTCTTCATTGCACGGAGCGGATCATGAAAAATCATCGCAGAGGCTTCGTGATTGCCACGCTTGAGCAATATGCCGGGTTGCTGTGTAATTTTCTGACGGTTGTTGCGGTCTCGCGTTTTCTGGGGCCGAGCGAGACAGGCATGGGCGTCGTGGGCCTCAGCGTTGCCGCGATTGTGTTTTCGCTGCGCGAATTCGCCAGCGCTGAATTCCTGATCCGGATCGAGAAGGTCGAGGATCGCGATATCCAGACGGCATTCACATTCCTGATGAGCGTTACGGCGGTTCTGGCGGTGGCGCTCTTTCTGGCGCGCGACTATTTTGCCGTCACCTATCACGATCCCATGCTTTCACTTTTTCTCACAGTCACCATCATCGCGGCGGTGATTGAAAGCGTTTCATTGCCGGTTGTCGCGCTGTTAAGGCGCGACATGGCCTTCGGCGCTCTGGCGCGCATTCGCACGGCAGGTTCGGTTTGCGGCGCAGTTGTTACGATCGCAATGGCTTGGTGGGGTTTCGGTCATATGTGCTTCGCCTTCGGTTCACTGGCCGCTGCGGCAGTCACCACCGCTTTTGCGGCAGCGCTCTATCCATTGGCTCGCCTTTTGCGCCCGTCGCTTGCCAGTATCGGCAGGGCCTGGCAGTTCAGCATGTATCTGGGCAGCAGCGCAGGCCTGAGCAAGATTTGCGAGACGTTTCCGCAGCTTATGCTGGGGCGTTTCATGCCTGCCGCCTCCGTCGGCATCTATAATCGCGCCAATACGTTGAGCGGTTTGCCCGACCGGGTGTTTCTATCGGCGATCTTCACCGTCGCCTTTCCAATGTTGTCCGCGCAGGTGCGGGCCGG
Source organism: Ochrobactrum sp. P6BSIII (assembly GCF_014138065.1). NCBI lineage: Bacteria > Pseudomonadati > Pseudomonadota > Alphaproteobacteria > Hyphomicrobiales > Brucellaceae > Ochrobactrum > Ochrobactrum sp. P6BSIII. The sequence goes on from NZ_JACGXB010000009.1 coordinate 60,923, forward strand.
TGTGGATATAGCGCAGTCTTATGTGCGAGCGCTGTCCTATATTTCGGTGGTTTACTGGCCAGCGCAGATGCTTCTGGCGCTGCTCGCCTATCCGGCCGTGCATATCGTGCTGGGGCCCGACTGGTATGACGCAACGCCGATTGTCGTGATCATGTGCCTTGCCAGCGTGTTCTGGATTCCCATCATCCTGACCTATCCGTTGCTGATGGCGCTGGGAGCCAATCGCGATGCCTTCGTGTCCAACCTGATTTCGCGTGTAGTGACCACAGTCATTCTCTGCGTCGCCGCCTATCATGGCCTGATGGCGGTCGCGCTCAGCCTGTTCATCAGCACGCCGTTCCAGATGGTGATTTCAGTGGTCTATGTGCGCAAGCACGTGCCGTTCTCCTACCGCATGTTGGGGGCGGAGCTGTTGCGCAGCGGCCTCGTCACGCTTCTCACCATGGCCATTCCGCTCGCAATGGTCGCGGCTGCAGGCACGCTGGAAGTTCATTGGGGCATGGGCATCGCCATTGGCCTTGCGGGTGTTGCCAGCTGGCTTGGTGCGGTGTTGATCACGCGTCATCCTTTCGCATCGGAAATCACGCCGGTTCTCGGATGGGCGTTGAGCCGGGTAGCGAGCCGCCTTGGCCGATTTGGGCGCGGGCGTTTTCCCACCTCCACGCCAGCTGAATAAGGAGATTGAGGATGGGGCAGCCAAGTGTCGATGTCGTCATTCCGAATTACAATTACGGACGCTATCTCGGCATCTGTGTTCGCAGCGTGCTGTCGCAGGATATCGAAAACCTGCGGGTATTGATCATCGACAATGCCTCAACAGACGACAGTGCCGATATTGCGCGCGCGCTGGCTGCGGAAGATGCGCGGGTGGAGCTATTGCTCAGACCAGTCAACAAGGGGCAACACGCCTCGTTTAACGATGGTATCGATTGGGCGAGCAGCGACTATTTCGTTCTGCTTTGTTCTGATGACTTTATTGTTCCCGGTGCGCTGCGCCGGGCGCTGGCGGTCATGGAAGCAGACCCCACGATCGCCTTTTCCTATGGACGCGACGTTGCCGTGAATGGCGATGCGCCGATCCCCGCCATTCCGTCCCAACCGGACAATGTGCCTTGCCGCGTCGAGACCGGCATCGCCTTCATCGAGCGCTTTTGTCGGCTCGGCGTTTTTCAGTTGCCGGGTTCTGCGATGGTTGTTCGTACTGCGGCGCAGAAAGCTGCGGGACACTATGTCGAGGCGCTGCCGCATAGCGACGATTATCACATGTGGCTGCGGCTTGGATTGCAGGGGAGGATTGCCGAACTGGACTGTGTTCAGGGCGGTACGCGCTCGCACGGACAGAACCGCTCGCAGCAATTGCGCGACACGCATCTGCTGCATATCCAGCACACGGCGGATGCGGGCGAGTATTTTTTTGCCCGCGAGGGGCGTGTTTTGCCCGATTGCGATACCTTGCATCGTATGGCGCGTCGGGGCATCGCCGAACGGGCCTACTGGTCGGCCATATCCCACCTGTTGCGTGGGGATCCGGCATGGTGGCAGCTTTTGAAATTTGCGGTGGCGCAGCGGACGCAGACGGCCTTTATCCCGCCAGTCAATTATCTCCTGCATCGGCCCGATACGAAGCGGCGATTGCGCAGCTACGTCGATACGATGCTAGCTCGCCCTCTGGCGGCGGCTGGGCGTCGCTAACAGGACGCCCTTCCGCTTTGTGAGAAGTTGGGCGCGCAGCGTTTCTTCCTGCTGGGCGAGCTTCAGCCGGTATTGCGCCACTCCGGCTTCGACCTTTTCGGCCAGTTCTTCACGCCGCTCAAACATGTCGTCAATTTGGGCCAGAATGGTTTGCGTATCGAACCGTTCGATATGATGGCCAAAGCCATCCAGGCCCGTATCGTGCAGCAATGCTTCGTTTTTCGCGGCATAGCCGAGCGAGATTGCCGGACGTCCCATTGCGAGGGCGCAGACTATGTTGTGATAGCGGCTGGCAACCACAATATCGGTTTGCGCGATCTGCTGCATCAGCTCATGCAGGGATGCGACGGGCTCAACGATGATCTTCGCTGCATCTGGTGATTGAATCCGCGGCATCAGATCGTTGATGGCCTGAAGGTCGCCCTTGTCGCCGGTGAGCAGCCGCACTTCGCGCCCGCTGGCCAGAAGCTTGTCCGCCAGTACGGCGATTTTGCCGAGATAGGTTTCATAGATATCCGAGGCGTTGGCTTCGTGCCGTTTCCAACCACGATAGGTCATGACGCCGAGGCCCACGCGTCTGGCAACGCTGTCATGCGCCGCGTTGCTGGCGGGTGGCAACGCAAAGGCTATGTCTGCGCTCACCACATCGCTCCGTGAATTGACCCCGAGCGATTTCATGAAGTCATGGGATATTTCATCGCGATAGGAGCGGAATGCTGCCGTGAGTGCGGCCTTGCGGAAGAAGAAGCGGCTGACGGGATGGTCGGCAGGCCCGGCACCAACGGAAACGAAGGCGAGTTTGGCACGGCCAAGACGTGCAGCCAGACACCAGCGCATAATGACGAAAGGCCAGCCGAACGGCCCTTCGTTGAAATCGTCGAGAATACCGGTGCCGGGCACGATGATGAGATCAAGACCGTGTGCAACCGAAATGGCGGTGAGAAAACCGGCCAGTCGTCGCGGCAGCTTCAGCAGCGCCTTGTCGAGCAGGCGGAACAGGTCGCTTTCAAGCGCGGGGTTTCCCACCGGCACGGTCGCGACATTGTACTTTTCTGAAATGATATCGGGGCGCGCGCAGATGCATAGAAGATCCGCATCGGGGCAGTTGCGTTTCAGTAAGTGCAGCATGGCTTCCAGAGAGCCGTCATTGCCTGCATTGCCGGAACCGAACTGTCCGAAAAGGCCAATTTTCATGCGGGTGTCTCCAGAAGCGCGTCCAAAGCGCCCCCAAAGCGCCAAGTGCACGGTACTCTTGGATTACCACGCGGGAAAACTGGCAGAAGGGGGAAGCCCATCGTCTAATGTAGGATGGTGCATACCTCTCTTACCCCTCATGGCCAGAATGCGCCTGCCTGCAAATTCGATACACTGGCAGCGGTATATCAACTTGCCCCCTCGATATACCGGAACAAGGCTTCGAGGGACATTTTCCCTCGAAGTCTGTTTCCGGGGTCCGAGCATTTCCAGCAAAAGTGCGAAGCAGTTTTGCGTGGGACAATGCGGCGGAAAACCAGCATTTCCAGCAAAAATGCGAAACGGTTTTGCGGGGAAATGCGGACGAAAGAACATTTAGAGCGGTTCCCGCGTTCAAGTGGGTTGGAGCCGCTCTAAAGGGGGTGCTTGCGATGAAATGTGCCTACTTCGTGCGCCCGCACATTGGCGGGACATATTCGGTATTCACGCGGATGCGTGCGTCGCTTGCGCGCTCGGACATTGAGTTGCGCTGGCTTGCGACGGGTGCTGCGGGCGATACTGTCAGCGTGCCCGAAGGGCAGGGGCTGGAGGATGCCGAGCGGCAGGGCGATGCCATTGACCGGCTGGGTGTTCTCGATGAAGAAACCCGCGCGAAACGCATTGTGGATTTTCTGCGCGATAATTGTTTCGACGCCGTTTTCGTCAATGTGCTCTCGCAGCGCTTCGAAACCAATCTCGTGCGCTATCTGCCCGCCGATATTTTACGCATCATGATCGTCCACAGTATCACGCCCGGCACCTATGAGGCGGCGCGTGCGATCCGCGATCATGTTCATGCGACGGTCGGCGTGTCCAGGCGCTGCCGCGACGATCTTGTGCGCGGCTATGGTTTCGATGCCGGGCGCACGCTGGTCATCCCGAACGGGTTAAGCCGCGATCCGCATGTCGGACGTGCGCTATCGCGTAGCGCGGATGGGAAGCCAATCCGGCTTTTGCATCTTGGCCGTATCGACGACAGTTCCAAAGGTGTGTTCTGGCTGTCGGGCATTTTGCGGCGGCTCACCTGCAATTACCATCTGACGGTTGCTGGCGATGGACCGGACCTTGAAGCGCTGCGCCACAAGCTCGAACCGTTTGGCGACAAGGTCAGTTTCACCGGCTGGGTTGCACCCTCTGATGTGTCATGGCTGGTCAGCCAGCACGATGCGCTGGTCATGCCGTCGCGCTATGAAGGGTGCCCGATGACGCTGATGGAAGCGATGAGTCAGGGGTGTCCTGCCATCGTATCGCGCATTGCGGGTGTGACAGATATGATCGTCACCGATGGCGAAGACGGGCTGCTTTTTCCCATTGGCGATTGCGCGCGGGCTGCGCAGCAGATCGACCGGCTTGCCAGTGATCCGCATTTCCACAACCGCATGGCGGAAGCCGCAGTCCAGAAAGTCACGTCAACTTTCGACAGCGATATTGTCGGAGGCGCTTACGTAAACCTGCTGCAACAATTGCACTTGGAGCGCCCCGAAATTGCGCCGCCATTGGCGTTGTCGCAATGGTCCATGCCGAACGCACTGCATAAGAATTTGCGCAGTCACTTGCCGCAGCCGGTCAAGAACTGGCTGCGTCGTGTGCGGGAGAGGGTAAATGCTGGATGGTCTGCTGCGTAATCAATGCGCTGTAAGCTCTGGCAATTGAAGGATTTCGCCATGAATCTGTTCACATCGCAGTTTCGCAATTCCCAATTGCTGGGCAGCAAGGCTCACGCGCTTATTCCCGGTGGTTGTCACACCTATGCCAAGGGCGACGATCAATACCCGGTTCTGGCACCGGGTTTCATCCAGCGCGGCTGCGGTTCGCATGTCTTCGATGTCGATGGCAATGAATATATCGAATATGGCATGGGCAACCGGGCCGTGGGTCTGGGTCATGCCTATCCGCCGGTCCTAAAGGCTGTGCGCGATGCGCTGGTGGACGGGTGCAACTTCACGCGCCCAAGCGCCATCGAAGTGGATTGCGCGGAGCGCTTTCTCGAACTGATCGACACTGCCGAAATGGTCAAGTTCTGCAAGGATGGTTCGGACGCCACATCCGGCGCAATGCGTCTGGCGCGCGCCTATACAGGGCGTGACATGATTGCCTGCTGCGGGGATCATCCGTTCTTCTCCACCGATGACTGGTTCATTGGTACGACGAAGATGAATGCGGGCATTCCGGCATCGGTCTCTGCCCTGACTGCAACCTTCCGCTATAACGACATCGCCAGCGTAGAGGCTCTGTTTGAGGATTATCCGGGGCGTATTGCGGCCATCATTCTGGAACCGGCCCGTGCCGATGATCCAAAGGACAATTTTCTGGATGAAGCGATGCGCATCGCCCATGAAAATGGTGCGCTTTTCGTGCTCGATGAAATGATCACTGGCTTCCGCTGGCACAGGCAGGGGGCTCAGAAACTCTACGATATCGTTCCTGATCTTTCCTGCTTCGGCAAGGCGCTCGGCAATGGCTTTGCCATTTCGGCGCTTGCTGGCAAGGCGGAATATATGCAGCTTGGGGGTCTCAGTCAGACCGAGTTTCCACGTGTGTTTCTGCTGTCGACCACGCATGGCGCCGAGACCCACGCCATGGCCGCTGCCATGGCGACAATGGCGGTTTATCGCGATGAACCGGTCATTGAGCACCTGTACGGACAGGGAGGCAAGCTTGCCAGCGGTATGAACGAGGCGATCACTCGTCATGGCTTAAGCAAATATGTCAGCACGGTTGGGCGTGCCAGTTGCCTCGCCTATGCGACGCTGGACGAAACCGGCGCACCATCACAGGCATTCCGCTCTCTGTTTCTTCAGGAGACCATCCGGCGCGGCGTGCTGATGCCTTCACTGGTGGTCAGCTATGCCCATAGCGACGACGATATTGCGAAGACGATCGATGCGATTGACGGTGCGCTCGCCATCTACGCGCGGGCGTTGAATGACGGTGTCGGGACTTATCTGACCGGACGTCCATCGCAGGTGGTCTATCGCCGCTTCAATGAAAGCGCGAATGCATGTCCGCCCGCGACGCTGTGAGAGGAATGCTGGCAGGTCTATTTGGACTCCTGGCGCTGGTTGGAGCGGCGCAAGCGTCCGCGGAGGCCAGGCTTCCGATCCATGTCAGCGCAAACCACCGCTATTTTGAAGATGCATCGGGCAAGCAATTTCTGATGCAGGGCGATACAGCCTGGTCACTGATCGTTCAACTCAAACGCGATGACGTTGATCTCTACTTGAAAGACCGTCGCAAACGCGGCTTCAACACTTTGTTGGTCAATCTTCTGGAACATCAGTTTTCCAGCAACCCGCCTGCCAATGCCTATGGCGAAAAACCGTTCAAAGACACGGCATTTGGCGAAATCAATCCACGCTATTTTGACCACGCCGCATGGGTGATCGAACGGGCGCAGGCGCTTGGTTTTGTCGTTCTGCTGGCTCCGGCCTATCTCGGTGCCAATGGCGGCGGGCAGGGCTGGTATCTGGAAATCGAAGCGGCAGGACCAGAACGGATGCGCGCCTATGGCGAAGCCGTTGCGCGACGCTTTGCCAAATATACCAATATTGTCTGGGTGTTGGGCGGTGATTTTGATGCGCCGGATAAACGGCTGGTGTCCAGTCTGGCGGAAGGCATCGCTGCTGTTCTTCCGGATGCGCTGCAAACCGTGCATACGCGGCGCAATACCAATACCGCCTCAGTCTGGTCGGAGGCCAAGTGGCTCTCCATCGATACCGTCTATGACTATGACAATGTTCATAGCGCGGTGCTCGCGCAGACCAAAGATAACCGAATGCCGGTCATTCTGATCGAAACGCTCTATGAAAACGAGCACGGCACAAAGGCGCAATTGATACGCCAGAATGCCTATGGTGCACTGCTGGCTGGTGCGGTTGGGCAGTTCTTTGGCAATAGTCCGATCTGGCACTTTAGCGGACCGGGCGTGTTCGAATCTGATCGTGACTGGCGGCAGGAGCTGAACAGTCCGGGTGCACGGTCGATGACCGTTCTGCGAAAGCTGTTTGCTGTCCTGCCATGGACCGATCTTGAGCCCGACCGCAGCGGTCAGATTACCAATACGCCTAACTTTTATGCCGCATCGTTTTCAGGCGGGACGGGAGCCGTGATCTACGGTGAAGGGGGTAGCTTTTCCGTCAGCAAGGCTGTTGTGAAAACAGGCGATGATATCGTCTGGATCGACCCTTTTTCCGGTGTGGGAACTCAAGCGGCCACGCCGCAGGAGGATGGCCAGACGCTGACCTTTCGCACCCCCGCAGAAAAGAATGCTGGCGATGATGGCGACTGGATATTGCTGATCGGCAAGCCCGGCCAGTTTGGCCCTGACCGAAAGGGGTAGGTGCTACGCCCTTTCGCTGCTCTGCACCCCGCTTGTCTTTAACCGGATATGCCTTCGGTCAAATCGCTACCGCTACTGGTGCGTGATTAACTTGGATTATTGGGGATGCAGAGGAAACGAACATGAAAGTGCTGGTTACCGGAAGTCAGGGTTACATCGGATCGGTCATGGTGCCGATCCTCGTTCATGCTGGCCACGAGGTGTCGGGCTACGACATCGGTCTTTACGAACATTGCCTGTTCGAAGAGGGTGGAGCGGTCGTGAATGTACCCACGCTGCGCAAGGATGTGCGCGATGTGTCGCCACGCGATCTGGAAGGTTTCGATGCTGTCATTCATCTGGCTGCGCTGTCGAACGACCCGTTGGGCAATCTCAATGAAGAACTGACCTATGACATCAATCACCGCGCCAGCGTGGCGGTGGCTAAAGCCGCCAAACGCGCGGGCGTGGGGCGTTTTCTTTTCGCATCGTCATGCAGCAATTATGGCATCAGCGATGCCGACCTGATCGACGAGACCGGCGAGCTGAAGCCGGTGACGGCCTATGGTCGCTCGAAGGTGCGCGCCGAGCAGGAAATCCGGGAACTGGCCGATGCAGATTTCTGTCCGGTCTATTTGCGGCCCGCGACAGCCTATGGCGTGTCGCCTTTTCTGCGCTTCGATATTGTGTTGAACAATCTCGTCGCCTGGGCTGTGACCAAGGGGCTGATCTATCTCAAGTCGGATGGCACACCATGGCGGCCGATTGTGCATATTCGCGATATTTCCCGGGCTTTCATGGCGGCCATGGAAGCACCACGCGAGAAGGTCTTCAATGAAGCCTTCAATGTTGGTTCCACCGAACACAATTACCGCATTCGCGACATCGCAAGCATTGTCGCCGAGACAGTGCCCGATTGCCTGATTGAATTTGCGGAAGATGCCGGGCCGGATACCCGATCCTACCGTGTCAGCTTCGAGAAACTTGCGCGGGTTCTGCCCAATGCAAAGCCGCAATGGGATGCTGCGGCCGGTGCTGAAGAACTGCTCGCAGCCTATAGCCGCTCGACCTTGACGCTTGAGGAATTCGAGGGGCCGCGGTTCCAGCGCATCGCCCATATCCGCAAGCTTCTGGAGGAGGGCGTTCTCGACAGTGATCTGCGGCGCGTCGAGCTTATGCAGCAGCCGCTAAGAGCAATCGCATGATGGATGCGCGGTCCGGCACAGTAGACGTGCATTGGTCGCCTGACGGACAGGCGATCTACGATCTGGCCGCGCAACTTTATCCGATCTGTCGCAGTCTGGCGGGCGAAGGCGTGCGGGAAACGCTCGCCATTATCGGTGGATATCTGCCGCTGGAGATCCATGAAGTGCCCACCGGCACGCCGCTTTTCGACTGGAAAGCACCGCAGGAATGGGTGATCCGCGAAGCCTATATTGCAGATAGCAACGGCCAGCGGATTGTCGATTTTGCGCGGCACAATCTGCATGTGGTGAACTTCAGTATGCCCGTGCGAACAAGGCTTTCTATGGAAGCCTTGAAGAGCCACATTCACACACTGCCCGATCAGCCCGACCTTATTCCTTATCGCACCTGTTATCATGCGGAGGACTGGGGTTTCTGCATGGCGCATAGCGATTTTCTGGCAATGGCCGAGGGCGAATATGATGTGGTCATTGACGCCGAGCGGCGCGACGGCGCGCTTGTCTTCGGGGAGTTCATCCATCGTGGAACAACAGACGAGACTTTTCTCATCTCGGCGCATCTATGCCACCCCTCGCTCGCCAACGATAATTGCTCTGGACTGGCATTGCTGACGCTTCTGGGAGCGGCGCTGAAAGCTCGCTCCACGCGGCTGACTTATCGCTTTCTGTTCGGCCCGGCGACATTCGGCGCGCTTGCGTGGCTGCGCCAGAACGAGCCCAGTCTTGATCGTGTTACCCACGGCCTGGTCCTGTCCTGTGTTGGCGATGACGGCGGGCCGAATTACAAGCGAAGCCGTCTCGGCAATGCGGCGATTGATCGGATCATGGGGCAGGTGCTCGCGCAGTCCGGTCTGGCTGGCGCGACGATGCATGATTTCTGGCCCTATGGATATGATGAAAGACAGTTCTGTTCGCCGGGATTCAATCTGCCGGTGGGCATGTTTCAGCGCAGCCTTTATGGCACTTTTCCTGAATATCACACCTCAGCGGACAATCTGGATTTCATTAAGCCGGAATGTCTTGAGCAATCCTTCAATATCGTCATGCAGGCCATTGAAATAGCGGAACGAAACTGGGTTCCACTCAACACATCGCCCAAGGGTGAACCGCAGCTCGGACGTCGGGGCCTCTATGGCAAAACCGGCGGCGACAGTCGCGCCGCGCAGGAGGCGATGGCCATGCTCTGGGTTCTCAATCTGGCCGATGGCAGCGCGTCACTTCTCGATATGGCCGAGCGCTCGAAACTGCCTTTCGCCACGCTCGCCGGTGCTGCGGACAGATTGCGCGATGCGGGATTGCTGATTGAGTTAAATCAAGGGGCCTAGATTAGTGGCCAGGAGCGATCCTTGTCTGAAATGACGCTGGGCTGGTTCGGCCAAGGTATGCCGAGCGCCGGATCGTCATAGCGCAGGCCCGTTGCATGGTCCGGCGTGTAGGGGTGCGAGATCATGTAGCGGATGAGGACATTATCGGTAAGCGCCTGAAATCCATGAGCGCAGCCTTCAGGGATATAAAGCTGCACGCCATTCTCCGCCGAAAGCTCCAGGCCAACCCAGCGCATATAGGTGGGCGATTTGGGCCGTATATCCACCAATACATCCCAGACGGTGCCTTGCAGGCAGGTCACCAGTTTCGTCTCGGAATGCGGATCGTTTTGGTAATGCAAACCGCGCAAGGTGCCTTTCTCCCGCGAGAAGGAAAGACTGTGCTGCGGATAGTGCGTTTCCATCTGCCGTTCGGCAAAAGCCGCTTCGGAATAGACGCGCGTAAACCAGCCGCGTTCATCCTCCATCCGTTCCGGCTCGATAGACCAAGCGCCATCGATGTTTAAAGAAGTAAACCGCATCTATTTGCCCCGTTTCCGCCTGCCAATATTCTGACAGCGTGGTCAGAGCCCGGTAGAGCCTTCTTCGAGGGACGATCTTCACCTTCCGGGGTAGATGCCTCCTCCCGATAGGTGAGGCGCCTACGCCCTTGCTCGCCCTATGACGCAAGGCGGGTGAGGATTGGCAATATCCCTACGGCGATGGCTGCGCCCAATGGTATGTGCGTCGCGCTCCAGATGGCAGTCTCGGCAATCTTTAGACCGCTTAGTAGTTTGGGTCATCCGGTGCGGCGCGCGTATCTGGCCGCGACGGTGCCTGCTCAAAGCAGCCAAGTCGATACCAGTTTTGGGACCAGTGTATTCGTGGCCATTGTAAGGGCCAGAGCCGAGGGGGTGTGTATGACCATCCAGACACCGGATATTTCGCGGAGCAAAAGCATGACGCAAGAGCGGACCGGCTGTCGCCTGTGCGGTAAATTGCTCAAACACACATTTGTGGATCTGGGCATGTCGCCGCCCTGCGAAAGCTTCGTTGCCGCCGATCAGCTAGACCGCATGGAGCCTTATTATCCGCTCTATGCGCTGGTCTGCGATCATTGTTATCTCGTGCAGTTGAAGGAGTATTTTTCGCCTGCCGAGATTTTCACGGAATATGCCTATTTCTCGTCCTTCGCGACCAGCTGGGTGGATCACGCCAGAGTTTATTGCGAAGCGATCACTGAAAGGCTGGAACTGGATGAAAACAGTTTCGTCGTCGAGGTCGCCAGCAATGACGGCTATCTGCTCCAGCATTTCCTGCCGAAGGGTATTCCGGTTCTGGGGATCGAACCTGCCGCCAATGTGGCGCAAACAGCTATCGCCAAGGGCGTGCCTACCCGGGTGGACTTCTTCGGGGCGCAACTGGCGCTGGAAATGCTCGGCGCGGGCCAAAGCGCCGACCTCATCATCGGTAATAATGTTCTGGCGCAAGTGCCTGATCTGAATGACTTTGTGCGCGGTATGCAGCTTCTGCTCAAGCCCGAAGGGGTCATCACGCTGGAGTTCCCGCATCTTGCCAATCTGATCGAGTTCAACCAGTTCGATACGATCTATCACGAGCATTTCTCGTATTTCTCGCTGCTGACAATCCGCTTCATGGCGCATAGGCACCATCTGAAGATTATCGATGTCGAGGAAGTGCCGACCCATGGCGGATCGTTGCGGGTCTATCTGGCGCGCACCGGCAGCAAGCGGAAGGCGTCACCCCGGGTGGCGGCACTTCTCAAGAAGGAAGAGAGCTTCGGCCTCAATGATATCTCGACCTATGAGCAGTTTGCGGAAAAGACGCGTCATGCCAAGCGCGATCTCCTGTCCTTCCTGATCGCAGCCAAGAATTCCGGCAAGAGCATTTGCGGTTATGGCGCACCGGGCAAAGGCAATACGCTTCTCAACTATTGCGGCATCGGCACGGATTTTCTGGATTTCACCGTAGACCGCAATCCCTACAAGCACGGGCGCTATACACCCGGCATGCATATCCCGATCTATGACGTATCGGCGATAGACAAGTACAAGCCGGACTACATCCTCATCCTGCCATGGAACTTCAAGGATGAGATCATCCGGCAGATGCAGCACGTGGTCGAATGGGGTGCGAAATTCATCATCCCCATTCCCCATGTCCGATTGATCGATCCAGCTCTGATTACAGAGGAGCGTTAGTCATGAAAGTCGTTCTGTTTTGCGGCGGTCTTGGAACCAGAATCCGCGAATATTCGGAAAATGTGCCAAAGCCGATGATCCCACTCGGCCACCAGCCGATCCTGCATCACGTTATGGAATATTACAGCGATTACGGTCACAACGACTTTGTTCTCTGTCTTGGTTACAAGGCCAATGTCGTGAAGGACTTCTTCCTGACGATCCGTCCGCAGACTTTTGCGGATTGCGTGGTCTCCAATGGCGGGCGCAATGTCGAATTGCTGGAAGAGGTGGATCGCGACTGGAGCGTGACGCTGCTCGACACCGGCATCTGGCGCAATATTGGCGAACGCCTGTGGAGCGCGCGCAGCCATGTCCAGAATGAGGACATGTTTCTGGCCAATTACAGCGATGGTCTGAGTGACGTTGATCTCGACGATATGACGCGGCGTTTTGAGGAAAGTGGCAAGATTGCCTGTTTCCTCGCTGTGCGTCCGCCGCTGACCTATCATCTGGCGGATATCGCCGAAGGTGGAGCCGTGCGGGCTTTCCGGACATCGAACACCTCCGATATCTGGATCAATGGCGGCTATTTCCTCTTCCGCAAGGAAATCTTCGATTACATGCGGGAGGGTGAAGAGCTGGTGCTGGAACCGTTCAGCCGCCTCATCGCCGACAATCAGCTGATGGCGTATAAATATGAAGGCTTCTGGCGGTCCATGGACACACTGCGCGACTGGCAGACGCTGGAAGATATGGTCGAGAAGGGCGATATGCCCTGGAAGAAACACAAGGCGGAGCAGCGCGCTGCCAACATCGCCATAGCGCTATGATCGACCTGCGTTCTCTCGCCAATCCGGGCAGGCCGCTTCAGGTCCTGTGTCTGGGCGCGCATTCGGACGATATCGAAATCGGCTGCGGGGGAACGCTCCTCAGTCTCATCGAAGCAGGAACGCCGATGCACATCGAATGGTGTGTGCTGTCCGGCAATGAAGAACGGCGCGTCGAGGCGGAGGCTTCGGCGCGCGATTTTCTGCGCGGTACGGAAAATCCGGGCATCCGTCTTGCGATGTTCGAGGATAGCTACTTTCCGGCGCAGATGCGCGAGATCAAGGCATGGCTGATCGAGCAGCGCAGTCGCCAGACGCCGGATATCGTATTTACCCATCGGCAGGGCGACGCACATCAGGATCATCGCACGCTCAACGAGCTGACCTGGAATCTCTTCCGCGACCAACTGATCCTCGAATATGAAATACCAAAATGGGATGGCGATCTCGGCCAGCCCAATGCCTACTCAGCGCTTTCGGCTGCGATCCTGGAGCGCAAGGTCGAGCTTTTGATGAAGCATTTCGGCACGCAGCGCTCGAAAGACTGGTTCGATCCCGAGACCTTTCGCGGTCTCGCGCGATTGCGCGGCATGGAATGTCGCGCGCCGGAAACCTATGCCGAGGCCTTCCATATGCGCAAGCTGCAACTGTTTTAGCTCTGTTTGGAGATACGAAAAAGCCCGTTGCGCTGGGAGGAGGAGTGCGCAACGGGCTGATTGGTAAAGCGCGATTGGGAGGAGGAGTATCGCGCTTCGTGTCCGGTTTCTGGGAGGAGGAGTGAAACCGAACAATGCGAAAATAGGTGCGGAGTCAGGTGTTTACAAGGGAACATCCTGCACGGCAGCTATGCAAATTTTAAAGGGCTAAAAAAGAAACCGCCCCGCAGCGGTCTAGCGCGCTGGGGCGGTCACTCCCTCCTCCAAGTGGAGCACACAATAATGAGGGAGTTTCCAAAAGCAAGCCCCTAACAAAACTCTATAAATTTCAGAAAATACTGAAATCCATGAAGCTAATAGAGCAGATGGCATATGTTCTGCGGAAGGCTGGCCTTGTCTCGACTGAGTTGCCGGAAGTCCATGCAAAGATCATGACTGTCTGCCCAGCAAAAGACCTTCCTAATATTTGATATAATTTGTGGACTACCTAATTGTTGCGAGGCCGCATGGAATGGTCTTGACCATGCAGCGCGGGTGGCAGCTGTGAAATTCGGTCGCGGTCACGCTGTTTTCTGCAATTGCCATTTCCATTTTGGAACAGGTGTGATTATGTGCGATCGCATCAGCCGAAGGAATCAAAAGCTTGAATTCCTCTCTTCCGATATGCTGAAGCGGGTTAATTTTAGACGGCCCTTTAAAAAACTGCCGTTGAGGCCGGGTTTTAAAAAACCCCTGTGATCTCGGATATTTAGCCAGACAGTGACCCCAATTAATTGGGTGAATTATCTGCTTTGATCACGCAATCTTTCACGCTGGAACCCTTTGTTGGTTTTAGAATCGGTCTTTACCCGCCATTTTTTCCCTGCGTGCACTCCTGAGAGCTCGCCCGCCTCGCGCCCCTAAGCCCCCCGCCCAAACGCGAGGCGGTTCCTTGTTTAGGAACCACTGATTTTCCCCGAAAATACAACTAAGCAATCTGCCGGAATCAGTTGGCTTTGTTCCGTCTCTTTGCCGTTGCAATGCGCGCGGCCTCGGTTTTGGATAAAAACCGCAGTCACGTTTTAAGACTTAACGCAGCGTCAGATTTGATTGGGATTTAAGCGTAAATCTGAAGCGCTTTCTTCTGTGGAAGACGCCGAATAGCCCGGCTGACGCCCTATTCTTCGGCTACCCTCAGGTCAGTTGAGTCGATTGGCGCTTGAAGCGCACCACGGCTTTGAATGCATGCAGCATCGGGTCCGGCTTCATGCTTGCGCGTCTTCGCCTCTATTGAGGGCGCGCATGGGCAGGATGCCAGCCAGAAATTAACCATCTGTTAACCATTCCGCATATAGATCGAGTAAACCGTTTTTTAACCAAGATGAATCAAGTGCTAACACAATCCCGTCCGATCCGTTTGAAAGGGCGCTCCTTTCTTGCGCTGGTGCTCTCTCCTGAACTGCCGTTGGACGGCTGGCTCGACAGGCTGGACGATCTTGCCGCGCGTTCGGCAGGGTTCTTTCTGAATCGCCCGGTCGTGCTTGATCTTGAGAATCTGGTTATCGAACGGATGCAGCTGGTTCAGCTACTGGAAGATCTTGCAGGTCGCGGTGTCTGGATCACGGGTTTTGAAAATGCGCGTCCTTCGCTTCTCGGGCCTGGCATGCCGCCGGCCTTGCGTGGCGGGCAGGTGGCAGCGGATTTCAATCCCGAGGTGAACGAGCCTGCAGCGCCTTCCAAGCCGGTTGCTGCGGCAGCGCCTGCCAATGTGCAACTGGTCAAGGCCGTGCCGTCGATGGTGGTGACGGAACCTGTGCGCTCTGGCCAGTCCATCTATTTCCCGGACGGCGATGTCACGGTGGTTGGCTCTGTTGCTTCGGGTGCGGAAGTGGTCGCGGGCGGTTCGATCCACGTCTATGGCGCGCTGCGTGGTCGTGCGATGGCCGGTACGGCGGGCAATTCCAATGCGCGCATTTTCTGCCGCAAGATGGAAGCAGAGCTTGTCGCAATCGACGGCCTCTACAAGACGGCTGAAGACATGGAAGCCAGATTGCGCGGGCAGGCGGTGCAACTGTGGCTCGATGGCGATTACATGATGGCCGAAACGCTCGGCTGATCGATTTATTGAAAAGAAATCATGCCCGGTTGGGCGGGCAATACTCTCATAAGGCGTGCGGGAGCTACAGGAGACCAATATGGCAAAAGTAATTGTTGTAACTTCCGGCAAGGGTGGCGTTGGTAAAACGACATCCACTGCAGCCATCGGCGCCGCTCTTGCGCAGCGTGGCGAAAAGACAGTCGTTATCGACTTCGATGTCGGTTTGCGTAACCTTGATCTGGTGATGGGTGCCGAACGCCGCGTGGTGTTCGATCTGGTGAATGTAATTCAGGGCGATGCGAAGCTGCCTCAGGCGCTCATTCGCGACAAGCGTCTCGATACCCTGTATCTGCTGCCTGCCTCCCAGACCCGCGACAAGGACAACCTCACGACCGACGGCGTCGACCGTGTGATCGAAGACCTCAAGAAGGAATTCGACTGGATCATCTGCGACAGCCCGGCTGGTATCGAGCGCGGCGCTACCCTCGCCATGCGCCATGCCGACATGGCCGTTGTGGTGACCAATCCGGAAGTGTCGTCGGTGCGCGATTCAGACCGCATCATCGGCCTTCTCGACGCCAAGACTCTCAAGGCTGAACGTGGCGAACGGGTGGAAAAGCATCTTCTGCTGACCCGTTACGACCCGATCCGGGCCGAACGTGGCGACATGCTGAAAGTCGAAGACGTTCTTGAAATCCTGTCTATCCCGCTTCTGGGCATCATCCCTGAAAGCCAGGATGTGCTGCGCGCATCCAATATCGGCTCTCCAGTGACGCTTGCCGACCAGCGCAGTGCGCCGGCTCTGGCCTATCTGGATGCAGCTCGCCGTCTGGCGGGCGAAGAAGTGCCGATGACTGTTCCATCCGAAAAGCGCAGCCTTCTGGGCAAAATTTTCGGAAGGAGAGCGGCATGAGCCTATTTCGATTCTTCACCAAGCAGGCTTCCGCGCCGATGGCGCGCGAACGTCTGCAAGTTCTGCTGGCGCATGAACGAGCGTCCGAGGGCCATTCCGATCTTGTGGCGGTGCTGAGGGAAGAGATTCTGGCGGTTATCGCCAAGCATATCCAGATCGATCGCGACAAGGTCAGCGTGAAGATGGATCGGGGAGATCAGATGTCGACATTGGAAGTCGATATCGAACTTCCCTTGAAGCAAAAGGTGCGGGCAGCCTGATCTTCAAAGCACTTCCAGCCAATACCGTGAGGTTTTGTGTCTGGATATGCCTCAATACAATGTGCGGGGGCGATAATGGAGGGATATTTCCATGAACCGCGGCACACTTCTTATCCGTCTGAAAGAGCTTCAGGAACTGCCTAAGTTTCAGAAGCGCGATATCTGTACGGTAAGCGCCTTTCTACCTCTCGAAGCTCTGGCAGAACATGTCAGGGTGTGCGAGGAGGCGGCAGGCGTAGCGCAAACGGGGCAGGATCATTGATCCTGCCTTTTTCATTGGCTCACGTCTTTTTCACGGCACGGCAAAGTGCGTCTGCAAATAGCAGCCGAGTAGCAGAAGGACGACCGCAGCCGCTATGAGAGCCAGGATTTTCATAAAATAGCATTCGCTCAATCTCCGCTCACGTTCAATAAAACTGATGGTGATCGAAGCGCGGGTGTTTAAATGACTGATCAGGTGGCGTTCTGCAGCAGCTCGCGCCGCGCTGTCGCAACAACCTGCTGCGTTAAATCCGACAGCCGGTCTGCCGCGAGACGATTGACCTGCCAATAGAGCGGCACGTCGAGCGGTGTGCCGGGTACAAGCTCGACCAGCTTACCGGATGCAAGGTGGTCCTTCACCAGCACGACGGGGTTCACGCCCCAGCCCATGCCGTCAAGGCTCGCTTCGACAAACCCTTGGGTGGAGGGCAACCAGTGGGTCGGACAATTGATGTCCACCTTCAGGTTTTCCTTGATCCAGCGGTCCTGTAGCCGGTCTTTCTGGTTGAAGGTCAGAGCAGGAGCGGTGGCTAGCGCTTCGCTTGTCACGCCGTTCTCGAAGTATCGCTCAATAAAGTCCGGCGATGCCGTCGCATGGTATCGCAGTGTACCGAGCGGAACGGTCCGACAGCCTTGCACCAGCTTGGCATGAGACGTCACCGCCGCCAAAACCCGCCCGCGCTGAAGCCATTCGGCTGTGTGGTCCTGATCGTCCACGGCAATGTTCAGCAGGTGATCAGACTCCTTGCTAAAGGCCGAGATGGCTTTCAGAAACCAGGTGCCGAGACTGTCCGCATTTGTGGCGATATTCAGCGTGACGCGTTGTTTGAGATCGTCCGCACCGGCAAGGGCTGGCAGCTCTTCAAGCAATTCGCGTTCCAGCATACCCACCTGTTCGATGTGACGGCAGAGCCAGTCGCCTTTTTCGGTTGCGTTACAAGGCGTGCCGCGCGAAATGAGCACCGTGCCGAGCCGCTCTTCCAGATGTTTGACCCGCTGGGATATGGCCGATGGCGTGACATTCAGGGCGCGGGCCGCTTTCTCGAAACTGCCGGTTTGTACGACCATGGCCACGGCGCGCAGTGCGGAATAATCGATCATTAGTTTATCTTAATTTGGATTAGCATCTTTAACTATAATAATCCAAACGAGGCGTATATCCAAGCTCTACCAACCATTCCGAATTGCGTGGTGTTCAGCGGGGCTGAGCCATGCTTCACAGCGAGCTGAAATGAATTTTTCCGTTTATCTGACGGGCCTGACCATGGGCCTCAGCCTGATTGTAGCCATCGGCGCGCAGAACGCTTTCGTTCTGCGTCAGGGATTGCGCGACGAGCATGTTTTCGCGGTGAGTCTTGTCTGCGCTGTGTCGGATGCGGTGTTGATCACGCTGGGGATCACCAGTTTTCAGAAGATCGCGGCGGCGCTGCCCGCCATTGACCCGATCATGCGTTATGGCGGCGCTGCCTTCCTGATCTGGTACGGTGCGCGGAGCCTTTATTCGGCAATCACCTCGTCCACAGCGCTTTCGACCGGCAATGGAGGCGCGACGGGCTTATGGAAGGTTATTGCTACCTGCCTCGCTCTCACATGGCTCAATCCGCATGTCTATCTGGATACGGTCGTTCTGCTCGGCACCATATCCACCCAGTTTCCGGGTCTTGAAAACTCGTTCGCTTTGGGCGCGATCACCGCTTCGTTTGTCTTTTTCTTTTCGTTGGGCTTTGGTGCGCGCTGGTTGCGCCCCGTCTTCGCCAGACCGTCATCCTGGCGTGTATTGGAAGGCGTGATTGCTTTTGTGATGTGGGCAATTGCGTGGAAGCTGCTGACCGGCGCGTGAGCGCCGGTCATTTCAGATCGTCAGGACTGTTCTTCCGGCTGGCGTTGCTGAATGCGCTCGGAAACGAAGGTGTGCAGCGTGAAGGAGGTTGCCGGGTTATGATCCGGTGACTTTGGAAAGCCCTTGAGGTCCTGCGGCGTAATGCCAAACCGTTCCTTGAAGAATTTGGTGAATTGCGCGCGGTCAGAGAAGCCGCAGGCATAAGCGACTTCCTTCATGCTCAGCTTTCGTCCGCCGTCATTGATGAGGCGTCGGTACGCAAGATCGAGCCGTTTGTTGCGGATTAGCTTGGTGACACCGCTGTCAGGTTCAAATGCACGATAAAGATGTGAATGCGACAGCTTGAACTGCTGCATAATTGTCTTTGGCGAAAGGTTAGGGTCGGCCAGATTCGCGTCGATATGGTCGAGCACGCGCTGGCGCAGCGGCAAGCTGACAGCCAGATATTCTTCCAATGTGAAAGCCTGTCTGTTGATGGCGGCTTTGAGCAGCACCATCAGGGATTCCTGTATCTCGGGATAATCATTCTGGTCGATCGTATCGATGATCCGGTCGAGCGTGAGAATGAAGTTGAACAGGATTTTGTTGGTTGCAACATTGGAAGGCAACACCAAACCGTGCAGGTTCTTTCCCGGAAAGGCTTTGTTGAGTTCCTTGCGCGGGATGGCCAGCGTCACGCGCGCGCCGGCGTCCTTCTTGCTTGTCATCACCTGTGTCAGATCGAGGAGGAAAATATCCCCGGGCTTCACCTCGACGCTTCTACCATTGAAGTCCCCCCGGTAATCACCAGCTAGGACAAGTTGCAGCAGGTAAAGGTCAAGGTCGGTTCTGGCGATAATTTTCGGCGTCCGATCACAGAACTGATTGCTGAATGTCGTGTTGCCAACCACCATGTTTCCGAACAGGCGCGAGCGGACAGAACCACTCATGACCTTTTCGTCGTTTTCAAGGGTTGGTTTTACCTCATAAATGATCGACGATGTCTCCCGCCAGAAATCATTGCGGTTTTTTTCGTCGACCATATCTGCCGATATATAATGGCCGCTCTTCATGTGCCCCCACCCGCGACAGTTATCAGCCGATAACGCTGCATGCGGACATTCCCATGCAGTCGGCAGGCTTCAAACTGTGTCGTATTACTCCCGAGTTGTTCTCGAATCTATCAAATTTGCCTCCAAAAACGCAACATGGGACAAAATTACTCTACATTGGGGATTCTAATGTATTGCCAGCGGAGTTTCGTAGTTTATTTCTATCTATTTAGGTCATCTGTTTTTTAGCTGTTGTTAAAATTTCAAATTTTAAAAATAAACTATGAAAACAGAAAAATCAGAATCCAAGCATCTTTAATAGAAGTAATTTTTCGGAGTGCAGATACGGCGTGATCGGATTCTACGGAGCGAGTTTTTCTTATATTTGAAGAATTTGGCTGGCAAATAGGGTTGATTTATACAATGAGTGCAATTCTGGATTGCCGAAATTTCATTCTATTTGCGACAATAAAAGTCGCTTTTTGCAGGTTCGCTGTTGAAATTATCCCCTGCAAAAATTCGATGCCAACTAACGGGTAGGGGTGCCGCTGGCACCCTTCGTACACGAACGCGCTCAACGTGTTGGGAGTGCTGGGTTCGGACGACACTGCTTTCGTTTTTGCAATAAATCGCTTTATTAGAAAGGATCGATAATGATCGTAAGGCGTAAAAGGCAGCTGCTTGCTTGCATGGTGGCGCTGGCGCTTGCCTCGCCGGTGCAGCTGGCGTTTGGCCATGACTGGGGCCACGACCACTGGGATCATCACGACCACGATTTCCCGCCCTTTGGTCATGACCACGATCATGATTTCCATCACCATCATGACCATGCAGGTGCTGCCGTTGCCGCGGGTATTCTCGGTCTGGCGGTTGCTGCGGCTATTGCCGACAATGGTAGCAACCGTCCGCACGATGTTTATGCCCCGCCGCAGCAACCATTATATGCGCCGCCGCCTCCTTATCGCTTAAGCAACGGCAATACCTGCTACCCGGCGCAGCGGGCCTGTTACCTTCCAAACGGGCATTATGCAGGCATCACCACCCATACACAGTTCGGCAATTAGGACATATTATGAAATTTCATCATTTTTTGCTGGGCGCAGTATTGCTCGCAACCTTTCCAAAAACGGCTTTTGCCGAAGACGCGTCCAATCATCGGCTTCATGCCGCATGGGATGCATTGGCCAAGGGTGAGGGCGAATTTCTCTCATCGAAGCAATTTGCGAGCCTGAACAACCTCGCATATCAGGCAGCCATCGTGCGAATTTGCGACGGGCATGAGCTTGACCATGATGCCTTCCGCAACAGGATCCAAGACGTCATCAACGATTCCGACAAAAAGCTTAGCGACGAGCAGGCCGACTTGCGCGAAGCTGCCATTCTTGTGGCATTCGGAGCGCGCTTTGGTCTGTTCCTCGCCGAAGGCAGTGACGACAGCAAAGCGGGCTTTTGTGCGTCCGCTGACGAGATCAAAGCCTCCAAGGACGTTTCTGTTCTAGCCAAGTAACCACCGAACAAAAGCAAAGCCTCCCGCGTGGTTGATATCCACGCGGGAGGCTTTTTTGCATGGCCGATCAAGCCGTATGAGGCTCGACTTTCCGCCTGCGGAACCAGCGGGCGCTGGCCAGACGGTCGATCTCGACAAAGATCACCGGTGTGATGAACAGTGTCAGCACCTGACTGAGCAGAAGACCGCCCACCACTGCTACGCCGAGCGGCTGGCGCAGTTCTGATCCCTGGCCACTGCCAAGGGCAACAGGAACAGCTGCGAGAAGCGCACAGAATGTCGTCATCATGATCGGACGGAAGCGGCGAATGGCAGCCTGATGGATAGCCTCTTCCGGCGCATGGTTTTCATCGCGTTCCAGAAACAGCGCCACGTCGACCATCATGATCGCATTTTTCTTGACGATACCGATCAGCATCAGCAACCCAATCAGCGCAATGATCGACAGGTCGAAACCCGATAGCTGCAGCGTGATCAGCGCACCGAAGGCTGCTGAAGGCAGGCCGGAGAGAATAGTCAGCGGGTGCGCAAAGCTTTCATAGAGAACGCCGAGCACGATATAGATCGTCGCAACGGCGGCGAGGATCAGCAGACCCATATTGCCGGTTGACTGGGCGAAGATTTGTGCAGCGCCCGACGGTTGTGCCGATACGGATGCTGGCATGCCGATTTCGGTGCGTAGCGCCGTCACGCGGTCGGTGGCGGTGCCGAGCGATACACCTGCGGGCAGGTTGAAGGACAGCGTAACCGATGCGAGCTGTCCGGACTGATTGACGGTTACCGGCCCGTTGGTTCGCTTGATTGTGGCAAAGCTGGCGAGCGGAACCAGAGTGCCCGACGATGAGGGCACACGCAGGGCACCAAGCTGCGTTTCATCCCACTGACGGCTCTGATCGAGTTCCAGAATGACGTCATAGCTGTTGCCGGTCGTCTGGATTTGCGAAACCGTCAGCGTTCCATAGGCCGCCTCCAGCGTACTGCGGATGGCTTGCGAGCTGATGCCGAGGCTTCCGGCTTTGTCCCT
The DNA here is from genome assembly GCF_014138065.1 of Ochrobactrum sp. P6BSIII. NCBI lineage: Bacteria > Pseudomonadati > Pseudomonadota > Alphaproteobacteria > Hyphomicrobiales > Brucellaceae > Ochrobactrum > Ochrobactrum sp. P6BSIII. Next base: position 83,275 of record NZ_JACGXB010000009.1, read on the forward strand.
GTCAATGTCGATACTGGCTTGCAGCGCGTTGTTTTGCAGGTCGGATGCCACATCGACAAAGGTTTGCGGCTCGGCCTTCATGGCATCGGCCAGTTTGACCGACCAGGATCGGGCTTCGTCGGCATCGAGCGATTGCAGCACAATCTGATACTGGCTTTGGGTGCTGCGCCCGCCAAAGCGCAGATTCTGCACCGGCGTTATATAGGCGGTGATGCCCGGAAGAGCGCCCAGCGATTTGCGTAGTGCGCTCAGGGTCTGATCTAGCGGCGGGCGCTGGTCGCGCGCCTTGAGCTGTACAAGAAGTGAACCTGTATTAAAGGTCGAACCGCCGGGGCCGCTGCCGAGCGAAGCTGTGACATGCTGAACGGCGGCGTTATCGGAAACAATGGAAGCTGCCTGCTGTTGCAGGGTGCGCATCGCCTGATAGGAAATATCCTGCCGCGCCTGTGTGGAAATGGTGAGAAGGCCGATATCTTCCTGCGGAAAGAAGCTGCGCGGCAGGGTTGTGAACGACCAGATCGAACCGAGAAAACTGAGGCCGAAAACCAGCAGAACCAGCGCGCGATGCTTGAGGCACCAGCCGACAGCGCGTCCATAGGCTTCGGTGACCTGATCGAACAGGCGGGCGATTCGACCGGGTTTGACTTCCTTGTGTGGCAGGCGCGCGGCCAACATTGGCGTTACGGTCAGTGAGACGAGGGCCGAGGAAAGGATGGCGAGTGTCACCACCATGCCGAATTCGTTCAATACACGCCCGACAATGCCGCCCATCAGAAGAATGGGCAGGAACACTGCAACCAGCGACAACGACATGGAGATGATCGTGCCGGTCACTTCCTGGCTGCCCTTGATGGCAGCTTCAAAGGGCGGCATCCCTTGTTCTGTATAGCGCACGATATTTTCGAGCATCACGATGGCGTCGTCCACCACGAGGCCGACAGCCAGTGTGAGCGCCAGAAGCGAAATATTGTCGATGGAAAAGCCGAACGCATACATGGCGGCAAATGTCGCGACCAGTGAGAGCGGCACGGCAAGGCCCGGGATCATCGTCGCCCAGAATTGGCCGAGAAACAGAAAGATAACCAGAACGACGAGTGCAATCGTAATGCCCAGCGTCTTTTGAACATCGGCCACCGCATCGCGGATCGACCGGGATACATCGTTGACGACAGAAATATGCATCTGTGCGGGCAGGGCCGCTTCGATCTCCGGCAACTTGGCCTTGATGGCGTCGACAACGGCAACCGTGTTCGAACCCGGCTGCCGTTGAACGGCAAGCGCGATCGACTGTTTGCCATCCAGCCAGCTACCCTGATTGACATTTTCCACGCTGTCGAGAACCGTGGCGACATCCGATAGCCGCACCACGCGGTTACCGCTGCCTGACACGATAAGGCTTTTGAACTCGTCGGCATTGGTGCGTTGGGTCTTGGCGTTGACGGTAAGGGCCTGAGATCCGTTCTGCAATGTGCCGACAGGCGTCTGGCTGTTTGCGGCGGCGATGGTATCGCCGAGGCCCGACAAGGAGAGGTTGCGACTGTCGAGCTTGTCGGGATCGACCTCGACGCGCACGGCATAGGTTTTGGAGCCATAGACCTGCGCCTGTGCCACACCCGAAATGGTGGAAAGCGCTGGGGATATGATGTTCTGCGCAATGTCGTCCATCTGCGTCAGACGCGCCCCATCGCCCGTGAGCGCCAGAATGATGACCGGCGCATCGGCGGGATTGGCCTTGCGATAGCTGGGCGGGGTGGTCAGATTGTCGGGCAACTGACGCTGGGCTCGGGTAATCGCCGCCTGCACATCTGCGGCAGCCGCGTCAATATTGCGAGACAGATTGAATTGCAGCGTGATCGACGTGTTTCCGAGCGATGAGGTGGCGCTGATCGTATCAATACCCGCAATCGTCTCGAATTGCTTGATGAGCGGGGTTGCGACAGACGATGCCATCGTGTCTGGCGACGCGCCCGCCAGCTGCGCGGATACGTTGATGGTTGGAAAATCCGCTTCCGGCAGGGCCGCGACGGGAAGCTGAATATAGGCCGCAATGCCGCCGATCAATCCGCCAATGACAAGGAGGATCGTTGCAACCGGACGGCGAATGAAGACTTCGGAAATGTTCATCGGCTTGATGCCTTGATTCAGTTGGAAGAGACTTTTGTCTCTGCATCTTTGCTGGTCAGTTTCACCTTGCTGCCATTGGCAAGCGAGGCCTGGCCTTCCGTGACCACTTTTTCACCGGGTTGCAGACCAGCACTCAGACCGGCCATGCCATTGGCTCGGAGCGCGACCGTGACGGGGCGCACCTCGATGCTGTTGTCCGTCTTCACGACATAGCTGATTGAACCGTTTTCCTGCGGCTGCACGGCAACGCCGGGCACACGCACCAGATTGTCTGCTTGTCCGGCTTCCACCAGCACACGCAGCGACTGTCCCGGCCAGAAATTGCCGGATTGATTGTCCAGCGTGGCGCGCAGACGGACGGTGCCGCTCGCGGCATCAATGGTGTTGTCGAGGAAGCTGACAGGACCGCTTTCCGAAATATCCCTGCCGTCAGCCGATACGGCAGAAGCGGTGGCTTTCAGCGTGCCAGTGGCAAGCGTTTCGCGGATGAGTGCGATATCCGTCTCTGGCAGTGTGAAATCCGCATAAATGGGCTTCATCTGCGTAATGGTCGCGACTGGTGAACCGGCGGAGAGATAAGCGCCAACAGAGACGAGCACCACGCCAAGCTGACCGTCGAAAGGCGCTATAATCCTGGTGTTGTCGAGGGTCACCTGATCGGCGGCCAGCTGCGCCTGATCGACCTGCAATTGGGCCTCCGCCACTTTGAGGGCGGCCAGTGCATCATCGCCAGCCTGAGACGTGCTCACGCCTTTGGTGACGAGGTCTTGCATCCGCTTCAGCAGGATTTGCGCATTGTTCAGCGTGGCCTGCGATTTGGCGACGGAGGCCTGATCCTTCACAACGGTGGCGCGGATAGCGCGGTCATCGAGTTGGGCGATCAGATCGCCCTTCCTGACGATGGCTCCGTCTTTGACGTTGAGAATGGCCACATTGCCGGGCTCGGGACTGTTGACCGCCGTAGAGGCAACGGCGACAACCGTGCCGATGGTGCTGCGCTGGATCGGCAGCGAACCAGCAGTTGCAACAGCCACCTTGACGGCGTGCTCGGCACTGGCCGAGCGGCTGCCACCTTTCCGACTATCTGTCTGAACTGTGTTCGGAGCGCTGGCGCCGTTCTGTTTCGTGGCATGTTGCCAGCCGACATAAGCGGCACCTGCAACCAATAAAATCGGGACACCCCAAACAACCCAACGCTTCACTCAAGGCTCCTGTCAACGAAGGGATACGCCGCAAAACCGGCTATCCGAACGCTAGCACAAAGCAGCCGCGCGGCAATTAAATTGATTGAGAGCGACAGTTGTTCAGTTCGTGATAATTAGCGAGGTCACCATTTGCGGCGTTCGTTGCGCCGTAATTGTGGCTATTTGAGAATGCGGAGAATGTCGCGAACGACCTCAGCCTGCAGGGGGCGTTGTTTCTCAATATTGAAATGGCCAACTTCCTTCACACCGGAGAAATCGCGATTGTCCAGCCTGCCCTTGAAACGGGGGCCGGGCACCAGCGGTAGCCCCCAGCCGTGCTGCGAAAAATAGAAATTGACGACGCGACGAATGTTCCCGGGCAGGGGATCAGGTGCTGTCGCGGCGAAAGACGCCATATAATCCACGCGAATGCCGCGCTTTTCCAGAGCTTCGGCAATGGAAATAATGGCGTTCGCGCCCAGCGAGTGACCGACGAGGATAACCGGCTGCGGGCCGTATTTCTGCCGGTCAGAGATGATCCGGTTGGCGACAAGACGCCACGCGGCGTTGCCCTCGACATGGGCATCGACGCCAGCTGCTTGCAAATCGGCACCGATTTCGTCAATGCCGGTGGAAAAAATATTGGCAAAACCGCGCAGGAGATAGACGTCTGGTCGCCCGGGTTGGGCAGCATTCCCCGGCTTGTGGTTGGTATTGGGAGCCTGCGCGGCAGGTTTGGCGAGTGCTGCGATTGGCATCGAAGCCAGCATAAGGCTAGAGGCCAGCCCCGAGACCAGCATGGAACGGCGGCTCATAAAATATTTCGCCGAATTGCCTGATTTTTTCGTCATGTAAATTTACCAAGGTTATGGCCAAGGTTTCGGAATGACACGTCCGGTGCGCTTGGCATATTCGTCATATGAAGCGCCGAAAGCCTTACGCATCATCGCTTCTTCATGGCCTACGCGGTAAAAATAGAGAATGCCGACGCCAACAAGGCCCGCCAGACCGGCGAACCAGTTGGGGAGCAGGCAAAACTGCGCTATCGCCCAAAGCCAGAACGATAAATACATCGGATGACGGACATATTTATAGAGCCCGTCCGTCACGAGTTTGTGTTCCTTGCGGATCTCCAGTGAGACAGACCAGTTCTTGCCGAGCTGGCGATGGCTTGCATAGAACAGCCAGAGAAAGGCGAGTTCGACCACAAGGCCGATCCAGCCGAGCCATGGCTGAAAGGTATAATCCGCAGCAGCCGGAAAACCCGTTGCGACATAGATGATCGGGATGAGTGACAGGCCCACGCTTGCTGCGCTCAGCGCCGCTCGATCCGGCAGCGTCTTGGCGTTGGTCGTGACCTTGATCTTGCGGGCGCGACGCTGATGCGGCACCCGGATGACCACCCAGGCGACAAGACCAATTGCCCAGACGATCATTGCCAGGGTGGGCGTCATTCGGAAGCTACCTTTTCTGGCGACAAGCCGCCCACAATATGGTCGCTCACACGCTCGGACAAATAGTGCGGACCGCAGCAGACCTGAAAGAAATCATACCAATAAGGCTTCGTATTGCCGAATACATATTGATAATGCACGCGAAAAAGGTTGCGCTTCACCCGCTTGTAAGTCTCGGCCTGCAGCATATCCTTAATGCGCACCTGACGCACGAAAGGAAACCTCCGGCCTTCGGCCCGCGTGAGCTTCATGTCTGCCACCGGGTCGGTCTTGTAGAAATTGATGGCGTCGGTCAGGCACTGGATTTCAGCCCATTCGAGCTTACCATCATCGGTTAGCCGTTGCACGCCTTCGCGAAATTTCGTGGCAGCGGGATGATATCCGGCCTTGAGCGCGGTGGAGCCGAGCGTCAGAACGGTCACTTTTGGCGCGCGGCCTGAAAATGCGCCGTCGACGGCCAAACAGCGGGCGGCGACATCCAGCATCAGCATGCCGCCGGTGCTGTGGCCGATCAGGATGACCTCGTCATATTGGCCTGCGCCGACGCGCTGGACAGTGCCTTCTGCGAAGCGCTGCATCAGCGCTTCGGCGTCCGGTCGCCTGCCGCGAAAGAAGTTCAGCGAAAACGACCATAAATCCATCAGATGGTTGGTAGACCAGCGTTTGCCAAGCACCAACAAAGCGACCGAGAATACGACAAGCCCGATGAACCAGCTGATTGCGCCCAGCCAATGCACCGTCAGGCGGGCAGCAGCCAGTCCCAGCAGCGCGAACAAAACGACCGCGAGGAAAGGATAGAGGAAATAAAGCCCGAAGCGCCATGCTTTGGAGAAGAAATGGAAGGCCGTGCCGGAAAAGACGAAGTCGGCAAAGGCGCGCAGATATTTGCCAAGTCGCACGGGCAGGGGGCGGGCGAAATCTGCCAGTACGATTGAGTCGAGGGCGAGGAAATGAAAGTCGGTCGTTGTCGACCAATCTTCGCGTGCAGCACGGGTTTCGATGGTCGCAAGCCCGATCTCGTGATCAGGTGTCTCATCAACTGTGGAGACCGTCGACTGGTAGCCCCAGAGCGTGTCGAAACGGGAAATTTCCTTACGCAGCCGCTTGAAAAACGCGTCCGGCGTTTTTGGATCATACCCGCCAATGAAGAATACGGCACGCCGCTGGACCGACTGATTCATACGAAAAGCGTAATTTGCATCTTAGGCATTGTCGAGATCAAACCGCGCTATGTTTTCGTGAAATTCTCTGTTGCTTTTTTGTGCAATCCTACTTCTTGAGGGAGTAAACGTTTCGGAGCCATTTCAGGAAATTATAATAGTAGATTTGTCTTAGAAGTTTTTTGAAACAATTGGATAGTGGGCTTTCTTAAGTTGTAACATTGAAGCATAGGTTTTGGACTGTCGTGTAACGGCCACTTTGCAACGAACGAAAACGTGATATGGCGAAGGCAGGGCGATCCGGGGAGGACGCTGTCAGTCACGCATTTGGTTGCAAGTTCTGGATCGCATAGTATGAGCCGCACTATTCTCTGCCTGGGCGCTTTGACGCTCGACACAATCCTTCGTCTTGATGCTTTGCCGGAACAGGCCGGGAAATATCTGCCCAGTGAAGCGGTGCAAATCGCTGCCGGAATGGCCTCAAGTGCCGCAGCTGCAATTGCTCGTCTCGGCGGGGATGTGGCGCTTTGGGCTTCGACGGGCGATGATGCCACCGGTGAACGCGTGATTGCGGAACTGCGGGCGGAAGGGATCGACTGCACTCATATTCGTAAGCTTGCTGGCGCACGCACCGCTTTTTCTTCGATTCTGGTCGATCCGTCGGGCGAGCGTGTCATCGTTCCATTCTACGACCCGCAACTGGGCAGCCCGGCTTCAATCGTGCCGCCTGTCGAGGCGGGTGCGTTTGCGGCAGTCATGGCGGATGTCCGCTGGGCATGGGCTGCGGAAACTGGTCTTAAGGCCGCGCGTCGCGCCGGTATTCCGGCGATTCTCGATGCCGATACGGCCCCGGTCGAACTTCTCGAGCGGCTGTTACCACTTGCAACGCATATTGTTGCTTCCGAACCTGCTGCCATCAGCCTGACTGGCACGACAGATTTGAGCGAATGCGTCGAGATACTGGCCAGCCGGTATGATGTTTTCACCGCGGTGACCGCCGGTGCGAACGGATGCTACTGGACGGAACGGGCCGGACATTCGGTGCAGCATGTCGCCGGTTTCCGGGTCAAGGCTGTCGATACGCTCGCTGCGGGCGATGTTTTCCACGGCGCCTTCGCGCTTGGCCTCGTCGAAGGCAGGTCGATGCACGACATTATCCGTTTTGCCAATGCCGCCGCCGCCATCAAATGTGCCCGCTTTGGCGGACGTTCTGGCTCGCCGAGCCGTGCGGAGGTCATGGCGTTTATGGAGCGCGGACTGCTTCCAGCCTAGGACACAAATCCCCCAGATTTTGCATAAATGCACAGTGAACCCGAATTGACTATTTACTAACATGTTAGTATGTGCCAACTTACAGTTCAGTCTTGGGAGGAGACGGCTTTGCCGCAAAATCATTCTGGGCAGGAGCGCTTCGGGCTCTCTGCAGCGCTTACGACGCCATTCGATGCTGATGGCAAAATCGATGTCAGCCGTGCACTCAAGCATGCGCGTGCGCGCCTCGATAATGGCTGTTCCAGCGTCACTTTGTTCGGCACCACCGGCGAAGGTTCGTCGATTGCCGATGCGGAACGCGCAGCTCTTCTTGATGCATTCATTGCTCAGGGCTTTCCGGCATCCAAAATCGTTGTCGGTGTGATGGAAAATTCGGTTGCCGATGCTGTGCTTCAGGCTGGCGATGCACTGCGTCGCGGCTGCAAGGCCATTCTTCTGGCGCCGCCTTCCTATTTCAAGAATCTCTCCGACGATGGTCTCTTCAACTGGTTCTCCGCCGTGTTGAAAGGTCTTGGTTCGGATGCGCGCGATATCATCCTTTACAACATCCCGTCGGTGACGGCGGTTGAGCTGTCCGTCGACCTGATTGGTCGTCTGCGCGATGCTTTTGGCGCGGTTATCTCTGGCGTGAAGGATTCGTCGGGCAATTGGGCTTACACCGAGAAGCTTCTGGCCGCGCATAAGGACATTGCCATCCTCATCGGTGACGAGCGCGATCTCGCCGCTGGCGTCCGTCTGGGCGGGCAGGGTGCGATTTCCGGCATGGCCAATCTGTTCCCGGACCGTCTTCTGCGCATGGTCAATGATGGGCAGGACGATGCCGAACTGGTCGATGCCGTGCGCAAGCTGCTCAACTATCCGGTAACACCCGCGGTGAAGGCGCTGGTGGCGCGTCATACTGGCGATATGGAATGGCGTCATGTCCGCGCGCCGCTGGTTGCGCTGAATGATGCGGATTTTGATGCAATTGGCAGTGTATTTGACGGATTGCATATGGCAAAGGCTGCCTGAGCCGGGCATAAGCGATGCAGACATGCTGCGGAAAAGTGGGAGAACTTTCCGCAGCATAACCAAAGCGGTTGGGAGAGGACGAAGCCTTGGCGGAAGATCAGAACGAGCCGGTGAAGTTGCGGGACAAGGCCTATCAGAGCTTTACCCAGCATTTGCTGGCGCGCGATTTCCATCCGGGCCAGTTCGTCTCGCAACGCCAACTCGTCACCATGACGGGCCTGCCGCTCGGTGCAATCCGTGAATTGATCCCCCGTCTTGAGGCGGAAGGTCTGATCAAAACCGTGCCACAGCGCGGGCTTCAGATTGCCCATATCGATCTCAATCTCATCCGCGAGGCTTTCCAGTTTCGCTTGTTCATCGAGAAAGAGTCGGTTGCGATTTTCTGTCAGTCGGCTTCCGACGAATTGCTGCGCTCGCTGCGTGCCGAGCATGAAGACACGCTAAACCGGGCCATGAGCGAGGGCGAGACGCCGGAGCTTGAGGAGCAGGCGCAGAATATCGACTGGAGCCTGCACGACACCATTGTCGCCTCGCTCGACAATGAAATCATCTGGCGCGCTTACCAGACGAATACGATCAAGATGCGCCTGATCAATCAGGAGCGTTTCCGGATTACCGGGCGCGTCATTCCGGTCATGCAGGAACATCTCGCGGTTCTCTCGGCGATTGAAACCCGCGACCCGCAAATTGCCATGGATGCCATCGCTGTTCACATCAACAATGCACGGACGCTGGCATTGCACATTTAGCTAGAGCATTCCCAGCAAAAGTGCGTAGCGGTTTTGCGTAAGATAATGCGTAAAAACAAATAGATAGAGCGGTTCCACGATTTGGCTTTGACCGGAACCGCTCTAAATGAAATCAGGAGCTTGGCAAGAGGAGTTGCCAGGTTTGGAACATAGGGGAGGAGAAGCATGAAACTATTTCATCCAACACGTCGCCAGTTTCTGGCGGGTTCTGCGGCAATCGCCGCATCGGGCGTGACAGGCATCAGCCCGTCTTTCGCCGCTTCCACGGTTGACTGGAAGAAATATGCGGGCACCACGCTCGAGGTGAACCTTATCAAGAGCCCGCGCGGCGAAATCCTTCAGAAGCATCAGAAGGAATTCGAAGAACTGACGGGCATCAAGGTTCATTCCGAACAGATGCCGGAACAGCAGCAGCGCCAGAAGGCGGTGATCGAGCTGACCTCCGGTCGCCCGAGCTTCGACGTCATTCACATCAGCTATCACGTTCAGAAGCGTCAGTTCGAAAAGGGCGGCTGGCTTGCCGATCTTAATCCATTCCTGAAAGACCCGACGCTGACCGACGCCTCGCTGACTGAAAGCGATTTCGCAAGCGCTGGTCTGACCTTCGCCAAGGATTCTAATGGCCGCTTCGGTGCACTGCCGTTCTCGGTCGATTACTGGATCATCTACTGGAACAAGGATCTGTTCGCCGCCAAGGGCATCGAATATCCGAAGACCTTCGAAGAGCTGGTCAAGGCCGCCGAGGCGCTGACCGATCCGTCTTCGAATACCTACGGCTTTGTGGCCCGCGGCATGAAGAACGCCAATGTTCCGGTTTGGACGAGCCTGATGCTCGGCTATGGCCAGAGCGCGGTCGATGCCGACGGCAATCTGAAGACGGATTCTGCAGAAGCCATTGAAGCTGCCAAGCTCTATCAGCGCCTGATGACCAAAGCTGCACCTCCCGGTGTTGCCGGTTTCAACTGGGCGGAATGCCAGTCGAGCTTCCTTCAGGGCAAGGTCGGCATGTGGCTCGACGGTATCGGCTTTGCGCCGCCGCTCGAAGATCCGAACAAGTCGCGCGTTGTCGGCAAGGTCGGCTATGGCGTTATTCCGGCTGGACCGAAGGCCCAGGCTGCACCGACGACCGGCGACGGTATCGGCGTGACCGAAGCGTCGACCAAGAAGGAAGCCGCTTATCTTTACTGCCAGTGGGCCATTTCGAAGGAAATGGGCGCACGTCTGCTGCAGACGGGTTCAGGCGTGCCGTTCCGCAAGTCGATCATCGATGATGCGGAAGTGCGCAAGGCTGTGACCATGCCGGAAGGCTGGGTCGAAGCCCTGTCGAAATCTGCACCGATCAGCCAGCTCTGCCTGCCGGTCATCGTTCCTGTCACGGAATTCCGCGACATTATGGGCGTTGGCCTCACCAATCTTCTGAATGGTGCCGAAGCGGAAGCTGAAATGAAGCGCGCGACGGAAGAATTCCGTCCGGTCCTCGCACGGAGCGAAGGGAAATGACATCTGCCGCCCCGACAGGAGCAACAAAGAGCATGAATGGGGAGGCCGCCACAAAGGCGGCTTCCAAAACCAAAGCTAATGGCAAGTCTGGCAAAAGCCATCTGAAACCAAGCTATTGGCCGTTTGTGCTTCCCGCCTTGATCATCGTCGGGGCGGTGATCGTTTTCCCTTGGCTTTTCACTCTCTGGATGAGCGCTAATCAATGGCAGCTCGGCGGTGGCATCAGCTTTGTCGGCTTCGACAATTATATTCGTCTGGCAGGCGATGCACGCTTCTGGGACTCCATGTGGCACACGGCTGTCTATACGGTCCTGTCCGTGGTGGCGCCCATGGTGCTCGGTACGATTGCCGCTCTCATCTTCGACAGCAAGCTGCCGATGCGCGGGCTGTTGCGCGGCATCTTCGTCATGCCAATGATGGCGACACCGGTCGCTGTCGCGCTGGTCTGGACGATGATGTATCACCCGCAGCTCGGTGTGTTGAACTATGTCCTGTCGCTGGTCGGCATCGGCCCGCAGGAATGGATTTTCAACCAGAATACGGTCATCCCGTCGCTGGTCGCTGTCGAGACATGGCAATGGACGCCGCTGGTCATGCTGATCGTGCTCGGTGGCCTCGCCTCCATGCCGCGCGATCCTTTTGAAAGCGCTGAAATCGACGGCGCGAATGGCTGGCAGAAATTCCGTTACATCACGCTTCCGATGATCCTGCCTTTCATCATGGTGGCCGTCATCATCCGCTCGATCGATGCGCTGAAAAGCTTTGACATCATCTTTGCGATGACGCAGGGCGGCCCGGGCACGGCGTCGGAAACCATCAACATCTATCTCTATAACGTGGCGTTTTCCTATTACGACATCGGATATGCTTCGGCGATTGCCGTGGTGTTCTTCATCGTCATTATCGCCATGTCCATGATCCTGCTGGCCTTGCGTCAACGGACCAAATGGAACGCTTGAGGACCGGCTAATGGCACGCAAGTCAATTCTGTCGAAGCTCGGCACTGCGCTTCTTGTTTTCATCATCGTTTCGCCGGCGCTTTTCTTCTTCATCTGGATGCTGTCGCTTTCGCTCAAATACGAAATCGACAATGGCGCTTATCCGCCGATCCTGATCCCGGAACGTTTCGCCTGGTCGAACTACACGCAGATTTTCGAAGCCAATGATTTTCTGCTATATTTCTGGAACAGCCTTCTGGTGACCGGCATGGCAACGCTGCTCGCCCTTCTGGTCGGGGTTCCGGCGGGCTACGGCATTGCCCGGCTTCGGGCGCATAAATCGGCGATTGTCATCATGATCGCCCGTATGACGCCGGGTCTGTCCTATCTGATCCCGCTGTTCCTTCTGTTCCAGACGCTGGGTCTGTTGGGCACGCTCTGGCCGCAGATCATCATCCATCTGGTCGTCACCGTACCTATCGTGATCTGGATCATGATCGGCTATTTCGAAACGACGCCGATGGAACTGGAAGAGGCGGCGATAATCGACGGCGCGTCCTCGTTGCAGGTGTTTCTCAAGGTGGCGCTGCCCATTGCCAAGCCCGGCATCGTGGTGTCGCTTATCCTTGCGGTGATCTTCTCGTGGAACAATTTCGTGTTCGGGATCGTGCTCGCAAGCCGCGAAACGCGCACATTGCCGGTCGCTGTCTACAACATGCTTTCCTTCGAACAGGTGAGCTGGGGTCCGCTTGCTGCCGCAGCACTTGTGGTCACTCTGCCTGTTCTGTTGCTTACCGTCTTCGCACAGCGCCAGATCGTTGCAGGTCTGACCGCAGGCGCCGTCAAATAAGAGTTGAGGTTCAAGATGGCATCTGTATCCATCCGTAATGCAGTCAAGAAATATGGCAATGTCGGCGTTCTGCACGGCGTGTCGGTCAGCATCGAGGACGGCGAGTTCGTCGTGCTCGTCGGCCCTTCCGGCTGCGGCAAGTCCACGCTTCTGCGCATGATCGCAGGGCTTGAGGAAATCAGCGATGGCGAGATCGCAATTGGCCCGCGTGTGGTCAACGACCTGCGCGCCAAGGAACGTGATATCGCCATGGTGTTCCAGAACTATGCGCTTTATCCGCATATGACGGTTGCCGACAATATGGGCTTCGCGCTCATGCTCAAGAACGCGCCGAAGGACGAACGTGAAAACCGCGTTGCCCGCGCGGCTGAAATTCTCGGCCTCAACAAGCTGCTCGACCGGTTTCCGCGCCAGCTCTCCGGCGGTCAACGCCAGCGTGTCGCGATGGGCCGCGCCATTGTGCGCGATCCGCAAGTCTTCCTGTTCGACGAACCGCTTTCCAACCTCGACGCCAAGCTGCGCGTGCAGATGCGCGGCGAAATCAAGGGGCTGCATCAGCGCCTGAAGACCACGACCATCTATGTGACCCATGACCAGATCGAAGCCATGACCATGGCCGACAAGATTGTGGTTATGCGCGATGGTCTGGTGGAGCAGATCGGTGCGCCGCTCGATCTTTATGATCGTCCGGCCAATATGTTCGTTGCGGGCTTCATCGGCTCGCCGTCGATGAACTTCATCAACGGCAAGATTGATGAAGGTTCGTTTGTGGCCGATGGTGGCTTCCGTCTGTCGCTGCCGCAAGGTGATTATGCAAGCCTGTCCGGCAAAGCCGTCTATGGCGTGCGCCCCGAATATATGAAGATCGCTGAAGGTGGCGTCCCGGTTACGGCTGAAATCGTGGAGCCGACGGGTTCGGAAATCATGGTCATGGGCAAGCTCGGCACGCAGCCGATCACCTGCCTGTTCCGTGAGCGTCTGACTGTGCGTCCGGGCGACGTGCTGCCGATTGCCATTGATCCGGCGACCAGCCACGTCTTCGAACCGGAGAAGGGTATGCGCGTCAGCGCCTGACCCACATAATCTGGATTGTTTCAAAGAGCGGTTTCGGCAGCGATGCCGAAGCCGCTCATTGTTTTTGTTCGGGCATTTATCTGATATTTCCTTTTAACGCCGAATTGCACTAACACTTTTCTCTGAAATCCAGGAATGTGGAGGGCTTTATGCAGCCAATCTGGGCCGTAGGTCTGATGACCGGCACCGTTCTCGATGGAAATATCGATGTCGCGCTTTTGAAAACCGATGGCGAAACAGTCGATATATTCGGTACTTACGCGCTGAAGCCTTATCCGGATGGTATTCTCGCTCTTTTGCAGCAAGCGCAGGCCGAAGCGCGGGTCTGGAATTTCGACGGCTCCGAACCGGCGATTTTTGCCGAGGCGGAAGATGCCCTGACCCGGGCGCAGTCAGCTGCGGTGCGCGAGCTGGTGGAAGAAAGCGGTCTCATCATGGCCGATATCGGCGTTGTTGGCTTTCATGGCCAGACGGTGCTGCACCGCGCCCCGCAGCAAGGGCGGCTGGGCGATACGCGCCAGCTTGGCGACGGTGCGCTGATGAGCGAGCTGCTTGGCACCAAGGTCGTCTATGATTTTCGAACTGCCGATATCCGCGCCGGCGGGCAGGGCGCACCGCTGGCTGCAATCTATCATGCGGCTTTGCTGCGCAGCGCCGATTCCAGTGGCGCTACGGCCATTCTCAATCTCGGCGGTGTCGGCAATATTACCTGGTGGGATGGCGGCGATACGCTGGTCGCATTCGATACCGGCCCGGCCAATGCGCCGATCAATGATTTCATGAAAGCGCGTGGTCTTGGCGAGATGGATCGCGACGGTGCACTGGCGGCTCGCGGCCATGTGGATGAAGCGCGTCTCGCCAAGCTGCTTGAGCATCCCTATATGACAGCGCCTTTTCCAAAATCGCTCGACCGGTTCGATTTTACTGCCGCTATGGCTGACGGCCTCAGCGACGAGGATGGCGCGGCGACACTCACCGCCTTCACGACGTCGGCCGTGGCAAAGGCGCTCGACATTCTGCCACATCGACCGAAGCGGTTGGCCGTGTCCGGTGGCGGGCGTCATAACCCGACGATGATGCGAATGCTGGTCGAGCGCGCGGGTGTCGAGCTTGTTCCGGTTGAGACCTTGGGCTGGCGTGGTGATGCCGTCGAAGCGGAATGCTTTGCATTTCTCGCCGTGCGCGCATTGCGCGGCCTGCCGATCAGCTTTCCAAGCACAACGGGCGTCCCAGCACCGATGACCGGCGGAAAGATCGCGGGCTGAAAAGTTTGGAAAAGGGAAATCTGGATAGCAAAACGCCCGCAGCAATTTGGGAGGAGGAGAAGTTGCTGCGGGCGGATTGGTAAAGCGCGATTGGGAGGAGGAGTATCGCGCTTCAGGTTCGGTTTTTGGGAGGAGGAGTAAAACCGAACAACTGCAAAATAGAGCCATGGGCTGATCGGCACAATGACCGATCCTGCAACCGAGATATGCATATTTTGCAAGGCCCTAAAACTAAACCGCCCCAGCCGCGAATAAACGCGCTAGGACGGTGAATCTCCGCCAAAGCCCCCAATGGCGAGACGCACGACTAATAGCACGAGTCGCGCCCGGGTAAACGTTGTCAAGAGCCATCCATGACAGAAAGACGCGCACTATGTCAAAACGGCAACAATGTGGCGGAGATCAATGCAGCTTTTCTGCGTCAAGTCTGGGGAGCGTGGCCAGCACCTCTGGCAGGTCTCGCACTTCACATGCCGCGCTGAAATACCAACCCTGCAAATGATCGCATTTCATGTCACTCAAAAGGTTGATTTGTTCGATGGTCTCGACGCCCTCGGCGGTGACAGTCTTTCCAAGACTATGGGCGATCTGAATGACGCCGCGCACGATGGCGCGGTCTTCCGGCGAGGCGGCGATATTGGCAACGAAGCTGCGGTCGATCTTCAGGCGGTCTATCGGTAGGCGGCGCAAATGCGTCAGTGAGGCAAAGCCGGTTCCAAAATCGTCGAGGGCAACTTCAACGCCGGCCATATGAAGCCGTTTGAGCCCCTGTTCCACACGTTTCTGCGCGAGGCCGAGCAACATGCCTTCTGTCATCTCTGCGCTGAACCGCTCAGGCCCAATCCCGGTTTCGGCGCATAGTTCAAAGAAGCGGTCGAGAAAGATGTCCGAACGAAAATCGGAATTGGTCAGGTTCATTGCAATGCGATGCAAAGGCGCTTCAGCCTTGAGCAGCGATTGAACATCGGCAAAAATCCGCTCCAGCATGAACATGCCGAGTGCTGCGCGGATGGCCGGGTCTTCAAAGCCCTCTCCGAAATAGGCGGGCGTCAGCAGTCCCCGTTCGGGATGACGCCAGCGCATCAGTGCTTCCAGCGAAAACGCCTGCCCGGAGATGAGCGGAATAATGGGCTGATAATGCAGCTCGAATTCGCCGTGCTCCAGCCCGCCTTCGATTTCTTCATAAAGTGCGGATTTTCGTCGGGCGACTACGCGCAACTGTGGCTGGAAAACCTCCACACGGTCGCGTCCCAAAGCCTTGGCCTTGTAGAGCGCCAAATCTGCTGCCTTGAAAAGATTGCCGACATCCTTGCCGTCGCGCGGAAATCTGGCAATGCCAAGGCTGGAGGATATGCGCCGCGGCGTCGAACCGATGACCATGGGCTGGCGAATGGCCTCCAGAATTTCTTCAAACAACATGTCGGCTTCATAATCCGTCGCGCCGACGAGGATGAGGCTGAATTCATCGCCGCCCATGCGCGACATGAACAGCTGGCTATCTTCGAACGAACGCAGACGCTTGCCAATATTCTGCAGCAGAACATCGCCCGCGTGATGGCCGAATGTGTCGTTGACCTCCTTGAAGGAATCCACATCGAGTAGCGCCAGATGAAATATGCCATTGGAGCGCTCGTGGTCCTGCACCTGCATCTCCAGAAATTCCTGGAAACGGCGGCGGTTCGGTAGTCCGGTCAGCGGGTCGAGATTGGCAAGCTGGTCGAGATGTTCCTTGCTGGTCCGCAAGGCGCTTTCAAGCTCCTTGCGCGCTGAAATATCGAACCGGATGGCGGTATAGCTATCCACTTTGCCAGCAGGCGACAGATGCGGAACGATGGTCGTATCCACCCAGTAACGCGAGCCGTCCTTGCGCCGGTTGCAGATCTCGCCGTGCCAGATCTTGCCATGAGCAATATCGCGATACATGTCGCGAAAGAAGTCCTTGTTATGGATGCCCGAATGCAGAATGCGGTGGTTTGCGCCGATCAGCTCGCGCGCCGTATAACCGCTGATCTCGCAGAACTTGCGATTGACATAGGTGATGGTGCCGCGAACATCGGTGTGGGCGACAATGGCCGCGCTGTCGAGCGCATAGCGAATGAAGTCGTCTTCAAGATCGGGCTGCAAGGGCTTTTGCAGCTTCCGCGCAATCTCTTCAACAGCGTCTGTAAAGGACGATGCCTGCTGTTCCAGCGCGTGCTTCTTTTCCGGCGCCGTTCTTTTTTCGGTCATGCGGCATGTCTCAGCATGGGGGATGTTGCTGCTTAATCATATCAAATTAAGTCCATACTTTCCAGAATAGAGTATTATTTATTTAAAAACATATAAACTTATGAAGAATTTGAAATTACATAACTATCCTTGTTATATTTAAATTGAGTTTCAACCTACGGTAATCAATTGTATTTCTAGGTTGCATCTATGTATGGTTGTTTAATTGAGCGCTGTTGTGCGGTGACTATTTCCGCAAACGTTCGGCAATGCGGGCTCTGTTGATTACCATCGCTTCGTCGGAAGGCTCCCAATCGCAGCACCATTCCGGCGGGATGTCGATCAGTAATTCATTGGTTGCCGTGAACTGGGGTGCGTAACCTCTGGCCTGCATTTCGGCCACGAGAGAGGCTTGACGCTTCGCCAGATAGCCAAGTCGCGTATAGAAAAACCGGACGTGGCCGGTTCCAAGTGTGTAGGCACGGGGATTTCTGCGGTCTGCGGGCGTCTCGCCGCGCAGGATTGCGGCTTTCACAAGGGCGAAAACACGCGGCAGTTCCCGGTATTCCGCAACGAGATGCGGCCCGGTCAGCTCCGATGGAGGAATGCAGTTAATGCGTGTCAATTCTCAAAATCCCGCTCGCCCTGAGATTGAATTTGACAATCGAATAGGCGAAGTCGGCCTGATGCTCAAGCTAATTTAGCCAGTAATAAGATTAATGGGGCGGGCAATAAGCTCTTGAGAACAAATGGAAATGGCGGCAAAGCTGCCGCCATTCGAGATCGGTTATGCGCTCGGTGGTCGCTCAATGTGCGATCATGATATGGCGCACGGCGGTATAGTCCTCCAGCGCATAGATCGACATGTCCTTGCCATAGCCGGATTGTTTCAATCCGCCATGCGGCATTTCATTGGTCAGCATGAAATGGGTGTTGATCCATGTGCAGCCATATTGCAGGCGGGCTGCGGCCTGCATGCCCTTGCTGACATCCTTGGTCCAGACCGAGGAGGCTAGGCCGTAATCGCTGTCGTTAGCCCATCGCACGGCTTCATCGACATCGCTGAAGCGCGTGACCGAGACAACCGGACCAAAGACTTCGCGGCGCACGATTTCATCGTCCTGTGTTGCACCCGCGATGACTGTCGGCTCAAAGAAGAAGCCGTTCGCACCGGCGGTTTTTCCGCCCGTGGTTATCTCGATATGCTTGTGCTCGCGGGCACGGGCGACGAAGCTCTCAACGCGATCACGCTGGCGGCGCGAGATGAGCGGTCCGATTTCGTTCTGGCTGTCATCTTCCAGATTGTAGCGGATGCTGGAAACGGCGGATGACAAGTCCGCGACGAAACGGTCGTAGATGCGTGCATCGGCATAGATGCGGCAGGCGGCAGTGCAGTCCTGTCCGGCATTATAATAGCCGAAAGTGCGAATACCGTTGACGACGGCTTCAATGTCCGCATCGTCGAAGACGAGGACGGGCGCTTTGCCGCCAAGCTCCAGATGAGTGCGTTTCACGCTTTTGGCCGCCGCCTGCAAGACCTTCTTGCCGGTTGCGACATCGCCGGTGATCGAAACCATGTCGATACGCGGATGATTGATCAGCGCGTTACCCACGGTTTCGCCGCGTCCGAGCACGATATTGACGACGCCCTCCGGTAGAATATCCGCCAGCAGCCTGGCCATTTTCAGTGCGGTCAGTGGCGTCTGTTCGGACGGCTTGAAAACCACCGTATTGCCGCCCGCAATGGCTGGCGCGAGTTTCCAAGCCATCATCATCAGCGGATAGTTCCAAGGCGCGATGGAGCCGATAATGCCGACCGGATCGCGTCGGATCATTGATGTGTGGTTCGGAATATATTCGGCGGCAATCGGTCCATGAAGATTGCGCACTGCGCCGGCAAAGAAGCGATAGCAATCGACGATGGCCGGAATTTCATCATTGATGACGGCATTGATCGGTTTGCCGCAATTAAGCGCTTCCAGCGTGGCAAAGGCTTCTGCGTCCCGCTCAATCGCATCCGCAATCTTCAAAAGATAGTTGGAGCGCTCGCCGGGCGTGGTGCGCGACCAGGTTTTGAATGCCTTGTCAGCGGCGGCCACGGCGGCGTCGATCTGGCCGAGCGAGGCTTCCGGCAGTTTGAGAACGGTCTCGCCGGTCTTTGGATTGAGGACGCTTTCCTCGACCTCCGTGCCAGCTTCAAAGCGTGAGCCAATCAGCATTTCGGTGTTCATGTCGTTCTCCCTTTTTTCATTTCCCGTGACCGGCGACCTGATCGCCATCGCGGGTGAGATAGTAGGCGGCGAGGATGGGCAGGAAGGTCACCAGAACCACAACCATGGCCACCACATTGGTGACGGGGCGCTGGCGTGGCCGGATCAGTTCCTGAAGCATCCAGATCGGCAGGGTCATCTGCTGGCCGCCGGTAAATGTGGTGACGATCACCTCGTCAAAGGACAGTGCGAATGCGAGCATGCCGCCTGCGAGCAGGGCCGTTCCGATATTCGGCAGGATCACATAGCGGAAGGTCTGGAACCCGTTTGCACCAAGGTCCATCGAGGCTTCGATCAGCGAACCCGACGTGCGCCTGAAACGGGCGACAGCATTGTTGTAGACGACCACTACGCAGAAGGTCGCGTGACCGAGCACGATGGTCCACATCGAAAACGGAATGTCGAACAGCGAGAAGGCCGAACGCAGGGCGATGCCGGTGACAACGCCGGGCAAGGCGATGGGCAGGATGACCAGCAGTGAAATGCTTTCGCGTCCGAAGAAGTGGGTCCGGCTGACCGCAGCCGCACAAAGCGTTCCGAGTACGAGCGCGATCATGGTCGCAATCGTGGCCACCTGCACGGAGAGCGCAAGCGACGACCACACATCGGCGCGGTTCCATGTCACGGCGAACCATTGCAGCGTGAAGCCCGGCGGCGGCCATTGATAGCTCTTTTCTTCCGTCGTGAAGGCATAGACGAAGATCAGCAGGATCGGCAGATGCAGGAAGGCGAGGCCCAGTCCGGCAGCAAGCTTCAACCCAAAGGAAGCGCGGTTGTTGCGATCAGAGCGCATCGAAAGCCCCCTGTTTCTTGGCGATCCAGAGATAGATGGCCATGATGACGATCGGCACGACGGAGAATGCGGCAGCGAGCGGCACATTGCCCGCCGTTCCCTGCTGGGTATAGACGGCCTGTCCGATAAACAGGCGCGACGAACCGATGATCTGCGGAATGATGTAATCGCCAAGCGTCAGCGAAAAGGTGAAGATCGATCCGGCGATGATGCCCGGCATGGCGAGCGGCATCAGCACGGTTCGGAAAGTCTGAGCAGGCGTTGCGCCGAGGTCGGACGAGGCTTCCACCAGATTGCCCGGCACGCGCTCCAGCGCGGCCTGTGTCGGCAAGATCATATAGGGCAGCCAGATATAGACGAAGACGATGAAGGTCCCGAGATAGCTGACTGACAGGGAATTGCCGCCGACAATAGGCAGGGATAGAACGCCGTCTAGCAACCAGGACAGGTGCAGTTTTGCGAAGATCCAGGTCAGGATGCCTTCTTTGGCGAGGATCAGTTTCCAGGCATAGACCTTGACCAGATAGCTCGACCAGAGCGGCAGCATGATGCCGAGATAGAACAGCGCCTTCCAGCGGCCGCGTGCATAGCGGGCGGCGTAATAGGCGATGGGGAAGGCGACAAAAGCGGATGCAACCGTCACAAGTGCTGCCATCAGCACGGTGCGGATGATGATGTCGAGATTGGCCGAGTTTAGGAGCTGCGCATAGGTGGCGAGCGTCAAATTATAGTCGATCAGCCCGGAGAAATCGTCGACCGAGAAGAAACTCTGCAAGAGCAGCGCGATCAGCGAGCCGATATAGATGATGCCCAGCCACAAAAGCGGCGGCGTGAGCATGAGAAACAGCAGCAGCCCCGGACGACGCCAGAACAGGTCGGAGAGGCGACCAAGCATCCCGCCGCGCTGCGGCAGGATGGAGGTCGGATTAGCCCCGGGATTTGCTCCGGAGTTTCCGAGTGTGGAAGCCTGCGCGCCGCTCATGCTGCCTGATCCATGTAATGAACGTCACCCGGATTCCAGACGATGCGGATATCGGAACCGGTCTCGGGAACATTTGCGCCAGCGGGCAGCATGACATGCAGTCTGGCGCCTTCGGCTTCCACACCGAGACGTGTGGCGGAGCCGAGGAAACTGGCGGTTTCGATCCGCGCAGCGACGCCGATCTTGTCGCCCTTGTCTGCAAGGCGAATGGATTCCGGCCGGAGGCTGGCCCAGCGCCGCTCACCGCCAAATGCGGCCATAATTTCGGGTGCAACGACATTGGATGAACCGACGAAATCCGCAACGAAGCGGGTCTGCGGGCGGTTATAAATTTCCTGCGGTGTTCCGGCCTGAACGATACGGCCATTGTTGAAGACTGCGATGCGGTCGGCCATGGACAAGGCTTCGCCCTGATCGTGGGTGACGAAAACGAAGGTGATGCCCAGCGCCTTTTGCAGGCTCTTCAGCTCTTCCTGCATCTGCTCGCGCAGCTTGAGATCGAGCGCGCCGAGCGGCTCATCCAGAAGCAGCACTTTCGGCTTGTTGACGAGGGCGCGGGCCAGTGCAACCCGCTGCCGTTGCCCGCCGGAAAGCTGGCTCGGTTTCCGGGCACCATAGCCCGGCAGTTTGACCAGTTCCAGCATTTCTTCGGCGGCGCGGTGGCGCTCGGCCTTGCCAGCGCCACGCACCATCAGCCCATAGGCCACATTGTCCAGTATGCTGAGATGCGGAAACAGCGCATAATCCTGAAACACCGTGTTGACGTTGCGTCGATAGGGCGGAACGCCGCCAGCGCTTTCGCCAAAAATCTCTATTCTGCCATCGGTCGGCTGTTCGAAACCCGCGATCAACCGCAGGCAGGTCGTCTTGCCGGAACCGGAGGGGCCAAGCATGGCAAAGAATTCTCCGGGCGCGATGGTCAGGTTGACGTGATCGACGGCCCGAACTTCGCCGAAGTGCCGGCTCACATTTTCAAAACGAACTGCTGCTGTCATGGTTCTACCCATCATGGAGAGCGCCAGCATCTGTTTGGCGTGCGGGCGCGTCGGTCCGTTCCCTTCCTTCAGCTGAAGGAAGGGCAATCTTCGTGCTTACGATAGTCGATGTCAGCGACCGCCAATGACGCCGATATAATCCGACACCCAGCGATGATAGGGCACACATTCGCCCTGGCTTTCGCATTTGGCTGTCGGTGTGCGCCAGAAGCTGATCTTGGCAAAATTGTCGTAACCGTTGGTCGCGCAGCCTTCGTCGGTCAGAAGCGCATTGCCCTTACAGGCCGCCGGAACGGATGGTACTGCGCCGAACCATGCTGCGGCATCACCTTGCACTTTCGGCTTTAGCGAATGCTCGAACCACTTATAGGCGCAATTGGGGTGCTCGCTATCCACATGCAGCATGGTGGTGTCGGCCCAGCCGGTCGCGCCTTCCTCCGGGAAGGTCGAGCCGACCTTGGCATTTTCCGACTTCAGGAGGTTGACCTGGAACGGCCACGAGCCGGAAGCCACGACGCCTTCATTCTTGAAGTCATCGATCTGGATCATGGCGTCGTGCCAGTAACGGCTGACGAGCTTGCGCTGTCCACGCAGAAGATCGAGCGCCGCCTTGTACTGGTCTTCGTTGAGTTCGTAGGGATTCTTGATGCCGAGTTCCGGCTTGTGCTTCATGAGATAAAGCGCTGCGTCGGCGATATAGATAGGCCCGTCATAGGCCTGCACACGGCCCTTGTTGGACTTGCCGTCCGGCAAGTTCTGTTCTTCGAACACAACGTTCCAGCTCTTCGGCGCTTCGCCCTTGAAGACGTCGGTATTGTACATCAGCACATTCGGGCCCCAGAGATAGGGCACGCCGTAATGCACGTCCTTCACGGTGAACCACGGCGCATTTTGCAGCCGCTCGTCCACGGTTTTCCAGCTTGGAATGAGGTCGGTGTTAATGGGCTGCACGCGCTTGCCTGCCACGAGACGCAGCGAGGCGTCGCCGGAAGCGGTGACGAGGTCGAAACCGCCTTCATTCATCAGCGCTACCATCTCGTCGGAGGTGGCGGCGGTCTTCACGCTGACCTTGCAGCCGGTTTCCTTTTCGAAATCGGTGACCCAGTCGTAATTCTTGTCGGTTTCGCCGCGTTCGATATAGCCCGCCCAGGCCACGATGCTGAGCGCGCCTTCACCTTCGCCAATCGCTTTCAGCGGTTCGGCGGCAATGGCCTGCGTGGCAAAGCTCGCGACGGCCATCAAAGCGGTACAGGATTGCAGAAATTTTCTCATCGACCACTCCCGTTTTATTCACATTCAGTGATTTTGTTCCCGGAGCGGATGGTGTGCTGAAACCCTGCCTTTCGCAAATTCATTTATCGGAAAGCTGGTATCGATTTTTCCGATACCGGAGCTTGGCACGACAGTTGTAAATTCGTCGGGCCGTGGCGAAACGAGTGATTTTCGAGCACCGGAGCGGAGCGTACATAGAGGTATGTGAGCACCGGAGCACAGAAAATTGCTCGTTGCAGCCCGGCATCACGAAGAATGCAAGTGTTGTGCTAACGTAGTCGGCCAGAGCGGGCGGCCTCCGCAATGCCGATAAAGTCCCGCGCGGATTGGGGCAGGCTGGACCCCTTGCGCCAGGCCATGCCGATCTGCACGACGGGCAGCGATCCTGAAACATCGCGGCTTTCGATCCGGTCGCCTTCCAGCGACCAAGGGCGATAGACAAGGTCGGGGAGGAGGGCTACTCCCGCACCCGTGGCGACGAGGCTGCGCACGGCTTCCACCGAACGCGTGCGGAAAGCCACATGCGGGCGCGCACCGAGAGCGGCCAGAAGCTTGCCGGTGTTTTCCTCGATTTCATCCACCGTCAGCATGATGAGCGGTTCTTTCGCGATATCGCTCACTGAAATGCTGTCGATTGAGACGAGTTCATGACCGAGGGGTAACCACAGCCGATAGGGCGAGGTTTCGAGAATTTCCGCGTGCAGCGCCATGCGGTCGCGCAGGTTGGAAATCACCATTACCGCCACA
The DNA here is from genome assembly GCF_014138065.1 of Ochrobactrum sp. P6BSIII. Classification (NCBI taxonomy): domain Bacteria; kingdom Pseudomonadati; phylum Pseudomonadota; class Alphaproteobacteria; order Hyphomicrobiales; family Brucellaceae; genus Ochrobactrum; species Ochrobactrum sp. P6BSIII. The sequence goes on from NZ_JACGXB010000009.1 coordinate 107,123, forward strand.
TCCAGCTCACCGCCGACCAGCAAATGTTCCAGATAAGAGCCATTGTCTTCGATGGCGCTGATTTCGACGCCCGGAAAAGCCCGGCGATAGCGGGCGAGCAGGTCGGACAGCACGTAGCCCGCAACCAATGAGGTCACACCCAGATTGAGCTTACCCTTCTCCTGAATGCGCTGGTCGGCGAAAGAGCGGCGGGCGTCCGATACGCCGGTCAGAATCTTGGTGGCATGGCGGAGAAACTGATGGCCGTTATGCGTGACTGTCAGGCCGCGGGGATGGCGCTCGAAAAGCTCGACATTCAGGTCGGTTTCCAGTTCCTTGATCGCTTCCGTGACCGAAGATTGCGAAATCGACAGCTTTTGCGCCGCGCGGGTGACAGACCCTTGCTCCGCAACTGCAACGAAATACTGTAACTGCCTTAATGTAAACGCCATTTGGGCAGTTAACCGTGGCAAGCAAAGGATTGCAAGAGCGGTGGATACGAACTAAAACTGGATGATCTGGCCAGCGTTGTATGCTAGTTTTGCAACACTGATGGATGAATAGCTAAAATAAAAATAATTCACTTTCTTATTTTCACCAGTTTGAGTAGTGGCCTGCGCCAATAGCGGTCTTCTTCACCCGCAGTGAACGGTTCGACGACAGATTATGCCTCATTGCAGGCAAGCGTGCCGCCTAACGCGTATAATTGCCCGTTGATGCTCGACCTTTGGTCAGTGAGTGTTGAAAATGAACTATGAAAATCGTGGCGCTGGACACGGCGAGGCCGCAGCGACAACAAGCGAGAATGGTCTGCCCATCGAGGATGTGCAGGCGCAAGGGGCACAGGGCGGGGCGAATCGTCTCTCCGCTCGCGGGCAGATTCTGACTGGTGCCGATTTTGCCGAGCCCGGAAAGCCGGGCGAGCGGCTTGACCTGTTTTTTGAAGAACTGGCCGACAGGTTTTCGGATTCTGTCGCCGTTGTATCGGACGGGCGCAACTGGACCTATCGGGAACTCGACAATCGCGCCAACCAGTTTGCGCGGCTGTTGATTGAACGTGGCGTTCGTCCAGGCGACCGTATCGGTCTGCTGCTCGACCGTTCTGCCGATACCTATATTGCGCTGCTCGCTGTTATGAAGGCAGGCGCGGCCTACGTGCCGCTGGCAACTGCCTTTCCGGAAGATCGCATGGCCCTCATCATCGAGGATGCCAATGTCCGGCTCGTCATTTCGCTTGAGGCCTATACGGCCCGCGTCGAACAAATGCCTGTGCCGCATGTGCTGATCGATGGCGCGGGCGCGGAAATTTCCAAGCAATCAGTCGCACCGCTGGACAAGGTCGCCAGAGCCGCCAACCCTGACCAGATTTGCTATATTCTCTATACGTCAGGAACGACCGGCAGGCCGAAAGGCGTCGCGATCCTGCATCAGAGCTTCTGCAACTTCCTGCGTGTCGCGGCGATGTCCTACGGCTACAAGCCGGGGGACCGTGTTTATCACGGTATGACTATCGCCTTCGACTTCTCGGCGGAAGAATATTGGGTGCCGTTTACAGCAGGCGCGACCGTCGTGCCTGCGCCGGGGCCGATGACGCTGGTTGGCGAAGAACTCGCCGATTTCCTTCGGACGAATGACATCAACTGCATGGCGTGCAGCCCGACGCTGCTGTCTTCCATCGAAACCGATGTGCCGAAGCTGCGCCTGCTGATGGTGGGCGGCGAAGCCTGTCCGCTCAATCTGGTGACGCGCTGGACGAAGCCGGGGCGTCTGCTTCTCAACACCTATGGTCCGACGGAAGCGACCGTAACTGCGACGATGGGTGTTCTGACGCCTGACAAGCCGGTGACAATCGGTGCGCCGCTGCCGACCTATTCGATTGTCATCATCGAGCCGACGGAATCGAAGCTGACCGACCCGGATGAGCTGGGTGAAATTGGTATCGCCGGTATCGGACTTGCTGTCGGTTATCTCAACCGGCAGGATCTGACCGACCAGAAGTTCATTCCCGACTTTATCGGCCTGCCCAACAACCCGTCCGCGCGTATCTATCGCACGGGTGATCTGGGCCGCATCAATGCTGCGGGCGAGATCGAATATCACGGGCGTATCGACACCCAGGTGAAGATTCGCGGCTACCGCATCGAGCTTGGCGAGATCGAAGCCGTTCTGCTCGATCAGCCGGGCGTTGCACAGGCTGCCGTCACCACCTGGGAAATAGAGCCGGGTCGGGTGGAACTGGTGGCCTATTACGCGCCAAAATCGGGCGTGCCGCCGCTGCAGCGCGCCGATATTGCGCGCGAGCTGAAGCGCCGACTGCCGTCCTACATGGTTCCCGCCTATCTCGAAGAGCTGGCGGCCATTCCAATGACGGTCTCCAACAAGGCCGATTTGAAGCGCCTGCCGAAACCGACCAATGTTCGTCTGTCAGCGGAACGGGAAATCGTGCCGCCGAGCAATGACGATCAACGCTTCATGGCGGATGCGCTGGCGGAAGTGCTCAATCTGGACGAAGTTTCGGTCGAGGATCATTTCTTCGACGATCTGGGCGCCAATTCCTTGCTCATGGCACGTTTCTGCGCTCGCGTGCGCACCGCGCAGGGCTGGGAAACAGCTTCGATGCGGGATATCTACCTGCATCCGACCATCGCAAGTCTTGCGACGCATCTCCATGCGCCGCAGCAGAAAACGGCGGCTATGGTCGAGCGTCAGCTTACCCACAAGGCATCCAATTTCGCTTACTGGGCCTGTGGCGTTGCACAGCTCGCCTTCTACGGGGTCTATGCCTATATCGCGCTGGTTTTCTTCGATGGCGGTCTCGACTGGGTTTATGACGCGCTCGACAACCCGCTTCAGCTCTATTTCCGATGCGTCGTACTGGCGGCAGCAAGCTTCTTCGCGACGACCGGTTTTGCCATTGTTGCGAAATGGGTGCTGATCGGCCGCTGGAAGACGGAGAGCTTCCCGATCTGGGGCTTGCGTTACTATCGCTTCTGGGTGGTCAAAACGCTGATCCGCACTGCGCCTGTGGTCCTGTTCCGCGGCAATCCGCTCTATAGCCTCTATTTGCGTCTTCTCGGTGCAAAGCTTGGCCGCAATACGGCCATTGAGTGCCGGGCGATTCCGGTTTGTACCGACCTGATTTCCATCGGCGAGAATTCCATTTTGCGCCGGGAATCCAATATTCTCGGTTTCAAGGCCGAAAGCGGTTATATCCACACGGGCTCGATCACCATTGGCGACGGCGCCTTTGTGGGTGTCGGTTCCACCATCGATATCGATACCAGAATCGGCAATGGAGCGCAGCTCGGCCATGCGTCCTCCTTGCAGCGTGGTCAGAGCATCCCCGATGGTGAACATTGGCATGGATCGCCTGCAGCGCCGACCACGGCGGATTACTGCAAGGTGCGCAGCATCACTTTGTCAAAAACCCGCCGCATCATCTTCGAGATCGTGCAGCTGGTTGGTCTATTCATGCTGGTCACGCCGTTCCCGTTCCTGTTCCACAGCTACTGGCAGAATGTCAGCGACGACTATCAGGAAACCATCGGTATCGTGGCCATCGGCACCACCGTCACGCTGTTCGGTGTACTGGTAGTTTCGTTTATTGCCGCAGTTGCAGTTCCGCGATTGGCCAGCCTGTTCCTGAAGCCAAACCGCACCTATACGCTTTACGGATTCCATTACTGGCTTCAGTCGATGGTGGAACTGGCCAGCAATTCGCGCCTTCTCAATCTGCTGTTCGGCGATAGCTCGGCGGTGGTGCACTATATGCGGGCTATCGGCTGGAACCTGAACAAGGTGGTTCAGACCGGGTCCAATTTCGGCACCAACCAGCAGCATGAAAACCCGCTTCTGTGCGAAATCGGCAGCCAGACCATGGTGTCGGATGGTCTGTTTATGATCAACACGCACAAATCGGCGGCCACGTTCCGGCTGGAACATACGAAGGTCGGCGAGCGGAACTATTTCGGCAATAATATCTTCTATCCGTCCGATGGACGGACCGGGGAAAACTGCCTTCTTGGCACCAAGGTTATGGTTCCGATCGAGGGGCCAGTGCGTGAGAATGTCGGGCTTCTGGGGTCGCCTTGCTTCGAAATCCCGCGCATGGTCAATCGCGACAAGGAACTGATCGCGAATATTGACGAAGGTGATCGCCTGCGCCGTTTGCGCCGCAAGAACTTCCACAATTTCCGCACCGGACTGATGTTCTTGGCGGAACAGTGGCTGATGCTGTTTGCCACGCTAGCGATCTGGGACCGCGCGCTGAACTATTACGACGACTGGAAGTACAACGCGCTGTTTGTGGCTGTGGTGCTGACGGCGGGCATCGCGATCCCGTTCTATATCTTCATCGAGCGGTTTTCGCTGGGCTTCGGTAAGCTGAAGCCACGCATGACGACGATCTATGATGAAGCCTTCTGGCGGCATGAGCGCCATTGGAAACTGTCGGATTCGCCGATTACGCAGCTCTTCGCCGGAACGCCATTCCGTCCGATGATCCTGCGCTGCCTCGGCGTGAAGGTCGGTCGCCGCGTCTATGACGGTGGCGCCAATCTGACCGAGCGTTCGCTGGTCGAAATCGGCGATGATGCGACCTTGAATGAAGGTTGCGTGATCCAGCCGCATTCGCTGGAGGAGGGCGCTTTCAAGTCCGACTTCATCCGCATCGGCAATGGCTGCACACTCGGACCATCGGCATTCGTGCATTATGGCGTGGTCATGGGTGATGGCTCTATCGTTGATGTCGATTCCTTCGTCATGAAGGGCGAGGTGCTTGAGCCTTATTCCGTCTGGCGTGGCAATCCGGCCAAGCTCAACCGTTTCGTCGTCCCGGTGACGAAGGACGGAACCGTGCTGGCCAATGTCAAACAGGCGGCGGGTTCTGCCGCTCTTCGTCCGGTGGGGGCTTCCGCTTGACCGATCCAACTTCCAGCACCCGTGATATCCGGCTTCAATCCGTAACGGACGACTTGCGGTCACGGATAGCTGCGCTGGAGCTGGCCCCGGGACAGGAAAACCTTGTCGCGGATAATGCCAGCTCGCTGGAAGAGGCAGATGAAGATGAGGATGCCCGGCCACGCGCTGTTTTTGCAGGCGGCGAGCTGGTCGGTTTCCTCATGTATGACGCGACGAGCGATGGCGACAATGCGCAGATTTATCGCTTCATGATTGACCGCGCTTTTCAGGGGCGCGGTTACGGAAAGGCGGCATTGCAGCTGGTTCTGGCCGAGATAAAGGCGCTGGGTCACATTCACCGCGTTTCCATCTGCTACGAGCCGGAAAACGAAGGCGCGCGCCAGCTTTATGCCAAGGCGGGCTTTGTTGAAGACGGTCTCGACGAAGACGGCGAGATGATCGCCCATCTCGATCTTCGCGGTTGAGAATACCGATATGGCAGAACCTCAGTCTGGCATTTCCGAAAAGTCGTTTTTGGAAAAGGCGCTGAACGAAGCCATGCGCGCAACCGCGCCCAAGGGCATTGCAACCGCTTGCCGGGTCATTCGGGACGGGGATGAAACCCGCTTACTGGGTGATGAGATTGCTACGCTTCCGGCACGAAATCCGGTTCGTTGTCGCGCCAGCGGCGCGGCACGTATTGCAGCGCGGGAATTGCTCAAAGAGCATGGCGGAGGCGACTTCGCGATTTTGCGCGGCGCTTCGGGCGAGCCAATCTGGCCGTCGGGCATTGTCGGCTCTCTCGCCCATGATGACGATATGGCCGTTGCTGCTGTGGCAAGCAGCGCCGATTTTCTCTCAGTCGGGATTGATGTGGAACCGGCTATTGCGCTGCCGGAGGATATTGCCGTGTTGGTGAAACAGCCGGGTGACCGGCTACCAGAGGGCACGGGCGATACAGATCGTATTCTGTTTTGCGCAAAGGAGGCGGTCTATAAGGCCGTCTATCCACTGGACCGCGTGATATTGAACTATGACGATATCATCGTCGATCTTCAGCACGGCCATGCGCGCACCACGACGGGCATAAATGTCCGGGTCGTTTTTTGCCGCGCGCCAAAAATCGTGACGCTGGCCTATCTCTAAAAAGCATCGAAGGCCGGAACCTGGCGGGCTTCCGGCCTTCGACATGTGTGGAGACGTATCAGGAATGAGCTGATACGAACTCCGACATTCTGACGATCAGGAAGGTGCCGACAGTGGCGCCAGCGTCCTGAAGACCGATGGTCTTTTCCTGGAAGGCTGCAGCCTTGCCATGCTGGGCAACCAGAGACTTGGTTGCTTCCAGTGCGTCTTCGGCAGCCTTTGCCGTCGCAGCCAGTGCGTCGGGCAGGGAAGCTCCGGCAGCAGCCTGAGCTTCAAGCGTGACAGCAATCGGGTCGAGGACGTCGAGCAGGGTCTTGTCGCCAACCTTGGCCTTGCCACGTTCTGCAACACCATCGCGATAGGCGCGCCAGAAGGCCGCCATTTCGGCAGTGCCAATCGCGTCAACGCCTTCGCAGGCCTTGCTTGCCCGCAGGAAACCCGTTGCCGTCAGCGTGCCCATGGTGGACGGAGCGACGCGGGCCATGGTGGCGCCGGCCAGACGCAGCAGCTTGGCAATACCAGCAGCTTCGCCTTCTTCGGCGGTTGCTTCAGCAGCGGCTGCGAAAGCCTTGCTCATGGTGATGCCCAGATCGCTATCGCCAACCTTGCCGTCGAGCGAGATCAGGAATTCGCGCTGTTCTGCGAAGAGCTGCTTCCAGCTGTCGAACAGATTGATGAGATCGGAAGCCTTGATGGAGTTCATGGCGTTACCTCAACCGGCAATGTGCTTGAAGAATGGCGTGTTCGCCGAAGCAGCGATAAGCGGCTCCAGTTCGTCGTCGAGATGCAGCACGGAGATCGAAGCACCGGCCATTTCCATGGCGGTGGCGAATTCGCCGATCCAGATATGCTTTACCTTGACGCCACGCTCGTCGAAGAGCTGCGCAACGCGGCGGAACATGATGTAAAGTTCTTCCAGCGGTGTACCGCCGAGACCGTTCAGCAGGATGGCAACTTCATCGCCCTTGGCATAATCCTGCTCGGCGAAGATGCGACCCAGAAGCTGATCGACAACGGAGTCAGCCGGAGCAAGCTTGGTGCGGCTGATACCCGGTTCGCCATGGATGCCCATGCCGATTTCCATTTCATCGTCGCCGATGGAGAAGGTCGCATGGCCGATTTCCGGCACAACGCAGCTCGACAGGGCAACGCCCATTGTGCGAGTGCGCAGGCGAGCCTTGTCGGCGAGACGCGTTACTTCATCGAGCGACAGGCCGTTGGCTGCTGCTGCACCGGCTGCCTTGTAGATGAAGAAAATGCCCGCAACGCCGCGGCGCTTGTGCTCTTCACCAACAACCGATGAGGCAACGTCGTCATTGCCGACAACCTGCTTGACGGTGATGCCGTCGAGATCGGCCAGTTCGGCAGCCATGTCGAAATTGATGATGTCGCCCGTGTAGTTGCCATAGATGTAGAGCACGCCTGCGCCCTGATCGATGGCCTTGGTGACCTGATACATTTGCTCTGCGCTCGGCGACTGGAACACACCGCCGACAGCTGCGCCGTCGATCATGTTTTCGCCGATATAGCCGAGGAAGGTCGGCAGATGGCCCGAGCCGCCGCCGGTTGCGATACCGACCTTGCCAGCCTTCGGCTTGGCAGTGACCATGCAGCGCTTGTCGTCGTTGACAAAGGTCAGTTCGGGATGGGCCCGATAGATGCCTTCCAGCATCTCATCAACGAAATTGACTGGATCGTTCAGGAACTTCTTCATGATTTCCTCTTGAGATTATCGGGTTATTTCTTGCGTTGCTGGGTGACGAAGAAGGCGGCGGCCAGAAGAATGAAGCAGCCGACGACGAGACGCTGCCACGTGCTGGGAATACCAACCAGGACCAGAACGCTGTTGATGACGGTGATGAGCAGAACACCCAGAATGGTGCCGAAAACGCTGCCCGTGCCGCCGGTAATACGTGCGCCACCCAGAACCACAGCGGCAATGACGCTGATTTCGGTTCCGACAAAGTCGAATGGGCTCGACTGACGGTTGGCGCAAACATGGATGATGCCTGCAAGACCGGCGAGACCACCGGCATATCCGAACAGGAACAGATGGATGGTGCGCAGATTATAACCAAGGCGGCTTGCGATCTGGCTGTTGCCACCCATGGCGAAAATGGCGCGGCCCATCAGCGTGCGGTTCAAGATCCACCAGGTCAGGATCGCTGCCGCAGGCAGGATCAGGAAGTAGAACGGCATGGTGATGGTTGCGCCGTTGGCGGATTCGAACTGGAACAGGGGCAGGCGGCCAAAAGCGCCCATCGTCGGCGGCAGCGACATGATCCAGACCGTGCCGACAAAAGCCAGCAGGAAGCCACGGAACAGATATTGCGTGCCAATGGTGACGATCAGCGACGGAACTTTCAGACTGTGCACGAGTACGCCGTTGATCAGGCCGAGAAAGACACCGCCGGCAATCGCCATCAGGATGACGAAGACGATGGGAAGCGTCGGCATATAGGCCTGCACCAGCAAGGTCAGCGAATAGACCGTGCAGGCGGCAATGGCCGTGAACGATACATCGATGCCGCCAGCAGCGAGAATGATGAAGACGCCAAGCGCGAAAAGGCCCATCACCACACTGGCGCGACCGATATCGATCAGCGTCGAAGCCTGCAGGAATGCAGGATTGACAATCGACACGATCACGCAGATCGCGACCAGAAGGAAGAAGGTGATGGATTCAGGGCGCCTGCGAATGAAGTCACCCAGCTTGAAGGACCGGGTCTGGCCCAGTTCCGGCTGATACTGCGACACGCTCATTGCGGTAGCTCCTTTTGCGACGACATCATGGCTTGGTAGAGCTGGTCTTCCGTCGCCTCGGCGGCGTCAAATTCCTTGACGATGCTTCCCGCATTCATGACGAGAATGCGGTCGGCGTTTTGCAGCAGTTCCGGCAGGTCATCGCTGACGATGATGAGGCCCATGCCGGCTTCGGCCAGTGTCTGGATGGCGCGATAGATCGTATCCTTCGATCCGACATCGACGCCCACAGTTGGGCCATGCAGCACGAGGAGCTTCGGACCGATGCTGAGCCAGCGACCGATGAGAACGCGCTGCTGATTGCCGCCCGAAAGGGCGCCGACCGGTAGATCCAGGTTCTTGGTATTGAGGCGCATCTGCTCCATCAGCGAGGCTGCGATTTCGCGGCCCTTCTTCTGGTTGATGACGCCGAGGCTGTTGCTGAGACGAGTCAGGATCAACGCGACTTCATTTTCGAAAATCGACTTGTCGAGGAACAGTCCCTCTGCGAGACGATCCTCCGGCACGTAGCCGATGCCAAGTTCAATGGCTTCGGCAGGGCTCTTGACGTTGATCTTGCGACCTTCGAGCGTGATCGCGCCGTTGGATGCCGGATCGACGCCGGTGATCGCCATCGCCAGCTCATTGCGGCCTGAGTCGGCCAGACCTGTAATGCCGAGCACTTCACCCTTGCGGAGCGTCAGATTGATATTCCTGAAATCCGGTGATGACAGGCCGTCCAGCTTCAGCAGTTCCGCCTCGCCGGGCGTACCGGTGCGATAGCGCTCGGCGTCGATTTCACGGCCAATCATCAGCTCGGAAAGCTGCTTCTTGGTGTAGTTTTCGATCGGCCCCTGCGCGACGCATTGGCCATCGCGGAAAACGACGGCGTTACCGCCGATGCGGTAGCATTCGTCGAGCTTGTGGGTCACGAAGAGGACGGCGACATTGTCTGCGCGCAAGCGATTGACGACTTCGATGAGGTTGTCGACTTCGCGGCGCGTCAGCGACGTGGTCGGCTCATCCATGATGACCAGCTTGGCGCTCGTCGCGATCGCACGGGAAATGGCGACCAGCTGGCGCATGGCAAGCGGCAGTTCGGAAACGATAGTGTTCAGAAAGGCGCGATCTGTGGGCAGGCCGACAGTGCTCAGCGCACGTTCCGCAGTCTGGCGCAGCTTGGTGCGGTCGAAGCGGCGCAACAGCTTGCCATTGCCTTCGACGAGCTGCTGATTAAGCGCTACATTTTCGGCAACCGTGAGGTTGGGGATCAGCGATAGGTCCTGATAGACAGTCTCGATGCCTGCAGCCAGCGACTGGATCGGATCGAGTTCTTTATAGGTCTTGCCATTGAGAACAATTTCACCTTCGCTCGGACCATGTGCGCCGGACATGATCTTGATGACGGTGCTCTTGCCGCATCCATTCTCGCCGAGAAGGTGATAGGCCTCTCCGAGATTGAGCGTGAGGTCGATGCCGCGCAATGCATGCACGCCGCCGAACCGCTTGTGGATGTTGCGCAATTCGAGAAAACGCTCCGGTGTCCGGCCGTTTTCCGTCTTATTGTTCATCGTAGTTGACACGTTAATTCCTCTGCCACAACGCATCATCGCGCTCGCGCGCAACGGTTCCGCTGTCGGCTGGTTGGCGGCATTAAAGCACTAAAATCAACCGGGGTTGGTTGCCCGGATGCTTTCCATTCGCGGAAAGCATCCAGGCTTTGACGCTATATGGCGGGGGTGAACGGAATCCACACCACTAGCAGTCGGATCTTCTAAGGCTTCTTAGAACAGGTGTTCCTTGTAGGAATCCTTGTCGGCAATAACCATGCCGTTGCCGATGACGAGGAGGCCTTCGCCTGCACCCTTCTTCACGGAAACCTTGTTGTAGCCTTCAACGCCGAGGTCGATACCGTCCTTGACTTCCTTCTTTTCCAGAAGAAGCTTGGCAACAGCATTCATCGCCATGCCAGCCTTCTGCGGATCCCAGAAGCCGATAGCCGTGATGGCGCCGGATTCCAGAAGGTCAGCCGATGGGTTCGGAAGGCCAGTGCCAACGAGGCAGACCTTGCCGCTCAGACCGGCTTCATCGATCGCGCGGCCAATGCCGAGAACGTCGTTGCCAGCCGAGCTCTGGAAGCCCTTCAGGTCAGGATGCTTGCGCAGGATTTCCTTGGCCTTTTCGTAGGTGCCGTTGGCATCGTCGAAGGATTCGTTGTTCGGATCGACAAGCTGCATGTCCGGATACTGCTTGGCATTTTCTTCAGCCGAGCCAACCCACTGCATATGCGTACGGCTGCCGAGCGAACCAACGAAGGTCGTCCACTTGCCGCTCTTGCCCATGCACTGTGCCAGACGTTCGTTCAGAGCTTTGCCGTAGTCGGCATTGTCGAAAGCTTCGACGTCGGCCATGGTGTTGATCTGGTTGTCGGCTTCGTGGGTCACGACAACGATGCCGCGTTCAATAGCGCGCTTGAACGTGCCTTCGAGAACAGCCGGGTCCATCGGAACGACGGCAAGCGCATTGACGCCCTTGGCGACCAGATCCTGAACGATCTGAAGCTGCTGTGCTGCGTCGGCAGTTGCCGGGCCGCTCTGGGTTGCAACCACATCCGGGTTGGCCTTCTGATAGGCTTCAACGCCGGTGTTCATGCGGTCGAACCACGGAATACCGCTGATCTTGACAACGGTTGCGATGACCGGCTTGTCCTGCGCGGCCAGCGTGCCTGCGCCGCCTGCAAGTGCAGTGGCAGCAATGAGCGTTCCAGCGAGCAGCTTCTTCGTCTTGGCTTTCATGATTTCCTCCTCAGTGAGAGTCCCTCAGTATTACGGTTTGGTGCTTGAGGGTTGAGCACCAATTGGTGCCTTGGAGCGATTGCCCAAGTTAAAGAAACTGGCGACGTCGTATCGTCCGACAGCGAGGAATGCGAGCAGCAGCAGGCCCCAGGCGAAGTCGCGGACAAAGTTGGACAATCCACCGAAATTCAGCAGGCTCGACATGAGCTGCAAGGCGATGGCGCTCAGCACCACGCAGATGATGCGACCGTAACCACCTTCAGGCTTCACACCGGCCATAACGACGATGAGAATGGCGACCAGCAGATAGGAGCTGCCGTAATCATATTTCACGTTGACGTTGCGTGCGGCGATGATCACGCCTGCAATGCCAGCCAGAAGGCCGCTCGTTGCATAGGTTGCAATCAGAACGCGAGCGCGGGGGAAGCCGGCGAAGACAGCTGCCTTCGGATTGGTGCCCATCAGCATCAGCCATGCGCCGAAAGGCGTGAAGCGCACCACAGCGCCGATGAGGATAGCGACCGCAAGGAAAATCAGGAAGCTGATCGGCACGGCCAGGAACATGTCATTGCCGATGCGCGACAGAAGGTCGGGACTGCCGACCATCACGGCGCGGCCTTCCGAAACCACGACAGCAAGACCCATGAAGGCCATCTGCGTGCCAAGCGTGCAGAGAATCGGCGTGATGTTGAAACGGGCAATCAGGATGCCGTTGATGATGCCGCCTGCAAGGCCGATGATCAGCGCAAGCACGATGAATGCGACGCTAAAGGCGAGCGGGTTCACGGAGGCGGACACGAAGGACGATGCAATAACCGCTGCAACCACGCCTGCCAGATTGGCAAGCGCGATGCCCGACAGATCGATGCCGCCGTTACCGGCGCACATGGCAAGCATCACGCCGATGGCAAGAAGGCCGATTTCAGGAACCTGACCAGCCATGGACTGCAAGTTGAACAGGGAGAGAAAAGACCCGCCGGAGATGTACGCGCCAAGCGCGAGCAATCCCACATTAATGACAACAAGCATGGCAAGCGGGTTGCTTGTCCTCTGCATGGTCTCCTCCTACAGCGTTTACTAAACAAAAAATTATTTCACTAAACCTATTGCTTTGCTAACAGCGATGTCAAGCGGAGTATGCCTAATTTTTGGTTGATTTGCGCAGGTTTTCAGCTTAATCGTTTTAAAAACACGGCAGTTGTGTTTACTAAACAAATAGTGTTTTATCGCCGTGCTTTCTGAGTAGCGTGGCGCAGATTTCCGAATAAGATACGCAGTGAAGAGGAATCCAGCCTGTCATTCTGGCGCTGCCAAAGCGGGTCAGTCGGGCGGGTGAGGCCTGAAGCGGCCAAATAGGGGAATGACGTGCTGATGACGGCAGCCGTGCGGAGCGTATGAAAAAGAAGAAATCTTTTACGATCAGGGATATCGCCGAGAATGCGGGTGTTTCTCCGGCCACGGTTTCGCTTGTGCTCAACGGCAAGGGTGAAATTTCGGGTGAGACTCGCGCACGTGTTCTTGAGGCCGTCTCGCGGCTGAATTATGTGCCACGCGTCGCCAAAGCTGGCAATGGCACAAGCGGACCGGGTGAAACCATCCGATTCCTGAAGATTTCCAAACATGGCGGCACGGTCAATCGCGATCACAGCGTGTTTGTTTCAGACTATATCGACGGCATGTCGTCGGAAGCATCCCGCCGCAATTACACGCTGGAAGTTGCCAGTTTTGAAGGGCAGCCGGTCAGTACTGTGGCGGAATCACTTGCGGGTGCGCCTGTTCGTGGTGTCATCGCGCTTGGCACCGAATTGTCGGCCGTCGATATCCACATGATACAGGGCATGGGCCTGCCTACCGTTTTCATCGACACATTCTATGATGTCGTCGAGGCCAATTTCGTGGATATGAACAATGAAGACGCGGTCTTCAAGGTCTTGTCGCACTTCAAGCAATCCGGCTTTTCCCGCATCGGCTTTGTCGCCAGCCCCACCGAGACGATGAACTTCCGTTTGCGCCGCGAAGCTTATGTGAAGAACATGCAGCGGCTCAACCTCAAGGTTCAGCCCGAGGATATCCTGTCGGTCGAATCGACCTATGAAGGCGCTTATCGCGATACGCGAGAATTGCTGAAATCCGGGCACGATCTGGCTGAATGCTATTTCTGCACCAACGACATCATTGCCTATGGCTTCATCCGGGCGCTGAAGGAAAGCGGCGTGCGTATTCCGGAAGATGTTTCGGTGATCGGCTTTGACAATCTGCCGCAAAGCGCCACCATGGAGCCGATGCTGACAACGGTTGACGTGTCCAAGCGCAAGATCGGCAATCTGGCGGTGTCGATACTGGACGATCTGATCAATGCGGCTGACAAGCAGCCCGCAGTCAAGGTGCTCGTCGGCGCTGATCTCGTGGTCAGGCAGAGCGATTCCGTTCTGTCATCCCGAAAAAGGAAGCGCCAGCAACTGGAAGCTGCTGGCGAGTAACGCCCCCTACTCATCAGGGCGCATTCATCGTCATTGATGACAGACCATAGCCGGGAATTTTGACGGCGGTGCGCAGGCGCCCCGTTTCGTCAATTTGCCTTGCCAATGAAATCGCTGGCAAAGCGTTCGGCGATGGCTTGAATGGCCGCGTGGATGGGACCAGCGGTCAGGCTCGGCAGAACGGAGCCATCCACGACATAGACATTATCCAGCCCATTCAGCCGCAAGTCGGGATCGACCACTGCGGCATCGTCCTTGCCCATACGGCAGGTTCCTGACGGGTGGTGATGCGTGATGGCAGCCTTGGCGATGAAGGCGTCGATATCGTCCTCAGTTTCAACGGCTCCGGGGAGAATTTCGTGGTCGCGCCATTCATCCAGTTCGGGGCGATGGCCGATTTCCCGCGCTGCCGCGAGGGCCGCCCGAAACAATCGCCGGTCGTTTTCGGTCTGGAGATATTTGGGGTCGATCCTAAGGGGATCGTCCAGACCTGCACCGGTTATGCGTATTTCACCACGGCTTGTGGGATGCGTAACGCCGAACAGGAAGGAATAGGCGCTGCCCGGTGCTGGTGCCGTGAAAAGTTCCGACACAATGGGCGCAACCCCGCATCCGACGACGATTTCGGGCTGGCCGTCCGTCGCAGTGCCATCGGCACGCATATAGGCCATGCTCTCCGAATGCTGCAGACGGGATGGTGCCAGCTTTTGTCTGGCAGCGTAGAGATTGCCTGCGCCCAGCAGGTGATCCATCAGATTGCGGCCCAGTTCAGGCGCTTTGATACAGCAGGTCACGCCAGCCTCTTGCAACACGTCTTCCGGTCCAATGCCGGAACGCATGAGAAGGGCCGGGCCTTCCAGAGAACCTGCTGAAAGGATGATCTGGTCAGCAGTGATCGTATTTGGACCTTCCGGGCCGACGACTTCAAGCCCCACGACGTGGGAGTTGTCGAGACTGAGATGTCGGGTACGGGTACCTGTCAGTATCGTCAGGTTGGGACGCGCACGCACACTTGGCGTCAGCCATGCTTCGGCGACCGTTACGCGTCGGCCATCGCGGATCATCAGCGAGTTCGGCGTAACACCCATCATCTGCCCGGTGCTGTGACCGGGAATACGGGGCAGGCCAAGTGCAGCACCCGCTTCGATGAAGGCGCGGGTCAGGGGGCTGACCTCCTCGTCCGGTATCCATACCGGCATCGGGCCGCCCTTGCCGTGGATACCATCGCCGCCCAGTGCGTGGTCTTCATTTGCCATGAAGGCTTTCTGCAAGCCTTCCCAACTCCAGCGTTCATCGCCCGTCGCTTCCGCCCAGGCAGCAAAGTCGGCGGGATGGCCGCGCATATACCCCATGGCATGCAGCAGGCTGGAGCCACCCAATGCCTTGCCGCGTGCCCAAGCGAAACTGCGACCGGCAGCACCCGGCTGCGGGACGGTATTATAATCCCAATCATAGGGGCGATGCTGGATCGCGGGCCACATGGCCGGTTTCCAGATATCGGGGTCTGTCGGCTCGCCACCGGCCTCGATCAGCACAACTTGCCGTGCCGGATCTTCGCTCAGCCGTGCGGCGAGAAGGGCGCCAGCAGAGCCGGCGCCAATGATTGCCACGTCGTATTGTGCCATGGCCTTACTTCTGATCCGCAGGAACCACGACGCCTTCCAGTGTCATGACTTCGCCATCGAGAGAGACAGAGCAATTGCGCAGTGGAATATCGAGATGGCACGGCGTATCGCGATCGCCGCCAGCTTCGGTATTCGGACCCGACGACCACAGGAAATTGCCTGCGAACGAGCGCGCATCCATGCCAAGCTGTGCCTCGGGATTGTAAAGGCCGAGTACCGTCCAGTTGGCGCGGTTTTCCAGACCCCAGCCGACATGGGCCATGGCATAGGCGCGGGGGTCATTGAAGCTGTCCATGAACTTGCGCATGAACTCGGCGTCGTAACCGCCTTTGATATCAACAATAAAGCCCTTTTCGATGGTGACCGTAATCGGCGCGCGAGCGTATTTTTTGAACGGCAGCAGGATGTCGCCTTCGTCAATGACGATGGTGCCTTCGGCACTGCCTTCATCCGGCCAGCGGGCGGAAAAGCAGCTTGGCCAGTGGTCCCAGCGGCCCGGCTCATCGGCCAAACCATATTGCGTGAGAACCGGATATTGGCCGAGACGGCAGCGGAAATCCGTACCGGCTTTCGAGGTCACGTGCATTTCCTTGGCCGCGCCGATCTTCTTGGCGGCAGCGAGAACGCGCAGCTTGTCTTCCGGGCGCGGAATCTGGCGCATCATGATTGCTGGTGGTTCCACCGCCAGCAGCATGCGCGTGCCAGTCTTCAGTACTTCTTCCTGTTCCTTGGAAAACAGAAGCTGCAATGTGTCGATGACCATGTCGGACGCCATAAGGCAGGCCAGTGCTGCCGAATTGCCGTCGAGCGGCGTCTTGCCGATATAGCCAGACTTGTCTGGCGAAATCGCTTTTTCGGCGTTGACCGGAGCAAGGTTCAGTTCGGTGACAACCGCGCCAAGATCGGAAGCTGCAAGCTTGGCGATATAGGCGATCTGTTTGTTGCTGTCGTCACTCGTCAGAATGGTGACCTGTTCGCCAGCTTTCAGGTTGCACATTTCGAGCACCTGTCTCCAGCCCTTCAGGAACTGAGCGTCGCTGATTGA
The DNA here is from genome assembly GCF_014138065.1 of Ochrobactrum sp. P6BSIII. Taxonomy (NCBI): domain Bacteria; kingdom Pseudomonadati; phylum Pseudomonadota; class Alphaproteobacteria; order Hyphomicrobiales; family Brucellaceae; genus Ochrobactrum; species Ochrobactrum sp. P6BSIII. The sequence goes on from NZ_JACGXB010000009.1 coordinate 123,834, forward strand.
CATGATATGATACCTCCATTGGGCGTCTGCCCGTTTGACATTGTGGCTGCACCAGAGAGCACGTCGGCCAGTACCGATGAAGAAAGTGCTCTATCTATTTGTTATTATGACTTTTCTGGTGCAGCCTGTTCTCACTCTGTCGGGATGTACGACAAAACAAAAGGCTAGAGCGGTTATTACGATTCAACCTCTGCTGAAACCGCTCTAGAGTGCGTTTTGGTTTGCCAATGTGAAAAAGTTGCGGTTGTAGTGCAGCAGCGGCGATGTTTCGGGTCCGAAGCGGATTGCCTTTACATTGCCAATGAAAATCGAATGGCTGTCTGTCTCGGAAACCGTCGCGATCTCGCAATCGAGATTGGCCATGGCGTCATCAAGAGCGGGTGCACCCGTGGCAAGGCTTGTCCAGTGATAGGGCGCAAATTTGTCTTCGCCCATCTGGCCGATCTGGCCTGCGAAACGCATGGCGACTTCACGCTGGCGGTCGGCGAGAATATTGACGCAGAAGCTTCCCGCCGAGGTGATCGCCTTGTGCGCCTCACCGAAGCGATTGACGCAGACAAGCATGGAAGGCGGCGTCAGCGACATGGAGCAGACGGCAGTTGCGGTCAGACCGCGCCGCTGATCGCCTTCACCGGCGGTGATGATGTTCACCGTCGCCGCAAGCTGACGCATGGCAGAGCGAAAATCATCGGTCAGCTGATCGGTGGCTGGCTGGATCATAGGGTGCCTCCTTTTGCAGCAAGCACGGTTTCAAGAAAGAGCGCCGCTGAGGCAAGCCGGTGGTCGGCGCCGCGCACGCCGACAAGCTGGACGCCGACTGGCAATCCTTTTGGGCCTTTGCCTGCGGGGAGGCAGATGAGCGGCACTTGCAGGACACTCCACAGCCGGTTGAAAATCGGGTCGCCAGTTGGCGTTCCTTCCGGCGCTTCGCCGGGAGCGGCCAGCGTCAACACCGCATCGAAACGCGAGAGGATCGCGTCCATCATCAGGCGAATGCCCGGAATCTCGCCCATGGCGGCACGATAACGGACTTCATCAACGCGACCCTGATCTTCCATCATGGCGCGGGTAACGGGTGTCAGCCGATCCCAATGGCGGCTGGTCTCGGAGACGAGTGACTGGGTGACTTCCCAGCCCATGACGGCTTCATGCAGGTCGAAAATGCCGTCAAACCAGGACGGAGCGGCCAGCACGGTTACGTCTGCGCCGGATGCTTCCGCAAGGGACGCCAGCCGGTTGACGATGTCGATTGCATAGGCTTCCGCCTTTTCAAGTCGCGTGCCGAGCAGGACACCGATGCGAGGGCGCGCCGGTACTGTGAGGGTGGCCAGGTCGGATTTACCGGTCAGCACTGCGGCGCAATGGGCGGCATCGCCAATGTTACGGCTGAGAATGCCGAGCGTATCCAGTCCATGGCAGAGCACCTTGATCCCGACCGTGTTGATCGCACCGAAGGTCGGCTTGAAGGCCGTCACACCGCAAAAGCTTGCAGGGCGAATAACCGAACCGGAAGTTTGCGTGCCATAGGCCAGAGGCACCATGCCAGCGGCAACGGCAGCACAGGAACCGGATGACGATCCGCCCGGCGTATGGGCCGGATTATGCGGGTTGCGGGTCTTGTTCGGGCTTGCCATGGCAAGTTCCGTGCTCACCGTCTTGCCCAGGATCAAGCCGCCTGCATTGCGGGTGATCTGCACGGCTGGCGCATCCCATGGCGGCTGAAAGCCCTCATAGATGCTCGTGCCATAGCCCGTGGGCATGTCGGCTGTGTCGATGACGTCCTTGACGCCAATCGGGACGCCAGCCAGCGCTCCCTTGGCTCCAGATGCATCCATCGCATCGGCGGCGGCGCGCACCTGCGCGGCATCAAGATGCTGCCACGCCATGACCGGGCCGTCCCTGTCCGCAATGCGTTCAAGATAGGCTTCCGTGACCGCACGGGTGGTGAGAGCACCGGAGGCTACGGCAGCGGCGATGTCGCGAGCATTTAGGGCAAGGATTTCAGAGTTGTTCATCAAACATTTCCTCAGCCGAATATGGATGGGCGCCGGTCGATCCACGGAGCGGTGCGTTCAAGCTCCGCAGCCAGCGCGAAAAGCAGTGCGTCGTTTCCAAAACCGGCGCCGAGATGCGAGCCGATGGGCAGGCCATGGGAACTCATGCCGAGTGGAACCGACATTGCCGGGCAGCCGGATGTGTTGAAAACGGCAGTGAACGGCGAATGCGACCAGAACAGATCGTAGAATTCGTCGATGTTCTTGCCCTGACCGGCAAGCTTGCCCAAGAGCGGCGCGGGTTCTGCCGCAGCAGGGGTCAGCATGACGTCATATGTGCTGAAGAACTGCCCGAGTGCTCGTGCCGAAGCGTGCAGCTGGTTGACGGCCCACAAATAGCGGGTGCCGGGTATTGCCAAGGCTTCGCGGACCCATTGCTGATTGACGGGTTCAAGCTTGGCGATGTTGGCAGAAGCTGCATCGCCACCGCTGACACCCAAGGCCACATTGACGCCGACGATGATGCGCCATGCTGCTTTCAGCGCTTCCGCGTCATAGCCTGCATCTGCAACTTCTTCGACACTGTGTCCTAGGTCTTCCAGCAACCGCGCGGTGGCGCGAACGCTTTCGACCATTTCTGGGTCGATGGGGCAGCCGTCCGGCGCAGCGACAATCATCGCGACCTTGAGGCGAGGCGGTGTTTTGTCGAGCGCCGCCAGATAGCTGCCCGGCTTGGCGGGCGAGGCCCATGGGTCGCCGAGATCGCTGCCGCCTGTCACGTCGAGCATGGCCGCATTGTCGCGCACCGACCAGGTGACGGCGTGTGGTGTGGACATGCCGCCAATGGCTTCAGCGGCTGCAGGGCCAACGGGATTGATCAGTCGCGACGGCTTGAACCCGAAAAGACCGCAATGGCTGGCAGGCAGGCGTGTAGAACCCGCACCGTCCGAACTGTTGGCAAGCGGAACCATGCCGCTGGCAACTGCTGCAGTCGAGCCGCCTGACGAGCCGCCCGCCGTGCGGTTGATATCCCAAGGATTGCGGGTTGGGCCAAAGGCGTCGGATTCCGTGGTGAAGCTCAGCGCAAATTCCGGCGTATTGGACTTGCCGACAATCACCATGCCCGCCGCTTTATAGCGCGCGGTGATAGTGGAATCGCGTTTGCTGACGACATTGCGCAGCAGTTCTGACCCGCTCGACAGAAGCATGCCTTCCGCTTCGAAGCCGGTGTTCTTCAACAGCATCGGAACGCCTGAGAGCGGGCTTTTGGCCAAGCCGTCAGCGACCTGCTTGCGCGCGAGATCATAATGCGGGTGCACGACGGCATTGAGCTGCGGGTTGAGCCGCTCGATCCGTTCGATAGTGGTTTCGAGGACTTCGCTTGCGCTGATCTCCTTGCTTGAGATCAGACCGGCAATCGCGATGCCGTCGAGTTTCGCCAGATCATTCATCGTCTCAACTCATCTGCGCTTTGAAAAGATCGAGGTCCCACATGTCTTTGGTGCCCGCCAGCAGACCGTCTTGGAACTCGAATATATGCAGGCCGTCAAGGGCGATCTGGCGTGGTTCAACATTGTCGCCGCGCGGCGTGAAGGTGCCGGTCATGTGATAGGGAACAGCAACCTGATTGCCAGAACGGATATAGCCGCGCCGTTCCCATGCAACGTCAGGCAGCATGCGCCAGAAACCGGTCAGCCCCTCGGCCAGAGCGGCGTGTCCCTGACGGCGTTTCGCCATGGCGACTTCCTCGTGCCAGCCATCGGCGTGATAAAGCGAAGCCGCTCCCTCGGCATCGCGCGAAGTGTAAGCGCTATAAAAGCGGTCGATAAGCGTGGACTGATCCATCGCAATCTCCAACATGTCGCGAAAGAAAAAACCCCGCCCGATTGGCATCAGGCGGGGTCGTCAGAGCTTTACTCGATCCCGGCGATTTTCTTCACCTGGGCGACATAGCCGTCGCGCTTGACTTCATTATAAAGCCGGGCGCGCAGGGCCGGAGCCGGTGTGGCGTTGACGTTTTCAAACAGCGCAACGCGGCCAGCCAGCGAACCGGAGGTCATGTCCCAGATGAAATTCATCAGCTGTTCCTTGACCATGGCCGATACGCCATGTCCGGGCAGCAGTTCATGCAGGAAGTGGCCGACTTCCGGATTGTCGAACGCCTTCTTGCCAAAACGCATCACCAGACCCTGACCACATAATTCCTGAAGGATATGGATGATCTTCGGGTAGTTTTCGATGGAATAGAGACGACCGGCGGTGAGCATGCCTACATCGGGGCGCATCACATCGCCTTCGGTCGGGACAGCCAGTGCTTCGGCAGCGGTGACGAAGGCGCGGAGCGTCTGCGCATATTCGACCAGCTGGCCCAGCATCATCTGAACAGCCGGAATTTTGCCGGTGCCGAGATAATCGAGAACCATCTGGCCTGCACCGACGAACAATTCCGCCTTCACCGCGAGACGGGTGAGGACATGCCAGTGTGCAAAAACGCAGACCGGGCCGTAATAGCTCATAGCCGTCGGATCGCCGAGGTTGAAGAGCCGTTCCTTCGGCACGAAAACATTGTCGAACACGATGAACTGGTCGGCTTCTTCGCCGAGGCTCGACACCGGATGGTCGAACTTGCTCGACAATGGCTGCGAGACCATTTCACGCGAGATCATCTTGATGCCGGGCGTGTCGATAGGCACCGAACCCCAGATGCAGGCGTCCGCAGGAGTTTCCTGAATGCCACCGAGATTGGTGAAGAAAATATCATTGGCCTGCGCGGCAATCGAGCCGACGGTCTTGGCACCATAGATATAGACGCCGTCCTTCGTAACCTTGCGCGCCTTCAGGAGCGAGGCTTCCGAGGCCTTGGGCGAGGAACGGTCAGCCTGCGGTCCGGCGAGGCTTTCCGACGCGGTCAGATTGTTGTTCTGACCATATTCCATGTAGCGTTCGATGTTTTCAGCGAAGTCCGGATCGATGCCGTCGATAAGCGACTTCTTCTTCTTGAAGGTCGGCAGATAGGCATAGAGACCAACAACGATGGAAGGCGCGAGATCTGGCGGACGTCCGAAGGTGCCTGCGGTCTTGAGCGACGTATATTCGATCATGCGGCGACGTGCGGCCAGATCTTCCTTGGTGCGCGGAATCTGCCACGAACGGCTGAGAACAGCGCCTGCCTTTTCGTCGTAATAGGTGGTGGCGTCGGCATGTTCTTCAGTGAACTGATCGTCGAACATCGAGGCCAGAAGGTCGATGCCCTTGGCCAGCGCGGGTTCGTCATAGACGGAGTTCAGTTTCGAACCGCCGACCCAGATCTGGCGGTTGTCCTTGAGGGACTCCTTATACTCCGCGCCGGTCTTCAGCCGATGCGGCGTGCTGGCTGGTTTTGTAGCTGTTCCCTGTGTCATTGGGCCTCCTATTTGCAATTGGAATCGCCGGTGTTCCCCGGTTTTATGGAGCGTTTCCGGTTATATAAATCAGGCGCTTTCGACCTTTTCTTCACGCATTTGCCGGATCACATCCGAAGCAACACGCATGGCGTCGAGCGCGGCAGGCACACCGCAGTAAATTGCGGCCTGAAGAATGACCTCGACGATCTCGTTTTCGGTCACGCCATTGTTCAATGCACCGCGAACGTGGATCTTTATTTCATGCGGGCGGTTTAGAGCCGTCAGCATTGCGAGGTTGAGAAAACTGCGGGTCTTGCGCTCGAGACCGGGGCGGGTCCAGATTTCACCCCAGCACCATTCGGTGACGAGCTTTTGAAGCGGTGCGGTCAGGTCATCGGCATTGGCCAGCGATGGCGCGACATAAGCCTCGCCAAGCACTTCGCGCCGAACCTTCAACCCCTTCTGGAATTGTTCACCGTTGAATTCAGGACGAGTCATACATCTCTCCGTTAAGGTGGCAGTGCGCCAGCTTGTCCCCGTGGTTTTGTCTTTCTTATTGACCCAAGGTTAGACATGCCGGACTTGACCTGTCAATAGATTGTATGACAAGATTACGGTCATACTGTAGGCTAAGATGAAATTGTTCGGCGCAGCGACGTCGAATGTGCTTGTGGGGCGGGAGGATCATGGCGGAGCCGATATCGGGATCTGACGGGGAAATAGCGCCCTTCGAGCTTTATGCCTTGCGTTACGCCACCCATGGCGGACGGACGATCAAAGACAATTTTCTGCATGTTTCTGACCCGCATGAGTCGGGTGCCGATCTCGACTATTTTGTCTGGCTTGCCCGGCGCGGTGACGAGGTTTTCGTCATAGATACCGGCTTTGGGCAGGATGCCGCCGATGCGCGCGGGCGGACCTTGTTGCGGAAGCCGGTGGATGCGCTGGCGCTTCTCGGCGTGGATGCAGGCAAGGTGTCTCAGGTCGTGCTGACGCATCTCCATTACGATCATGCGGGAACGCTTGGCGATTTCCCGGCTGCGCATTTTCATTTGCAGGTTGATGAGGCGGGACACGCCACCGGCCCCTGCATGTGCGACCCGAAAGCGCGTGCTCCTTTCGATGTTGAAAACATCGTCGCCTATATTCGCAGCCTTTATGCGGGCAGGATTGAGTTTCATCGGGGCGACCGGGAGCTTTCGCCCGGATTCTGGCTTCATGCTGTGCCGGGCCACAGTGCCGGTTTGCAGGCGGTTCGCGTCTATACCGCGCGCGGTTGGGTAGTCCTGGCTTCCGATGCAACGCATTTTTACGCCAATATGGAGCATCGCAATCCGTTTCCCGTGCTCTACGATGAAGCCTCTCTTATTCGCGGCTATGCCCGACTGACCGAACTGGCGCCAAGCCTCGATCACATTGTTCCGGGTCACGATCCGGCGGTTATGCAGGCCTATTCAGCACCTTCGGCTGAACTGGAGGGGATCGTCGTTCGGCTCGACGTTACGCCAAGTTTGACGTGGGAGGAGCTGGCGCGATGACGCTTGCAACAGGACGTGGTGTTCTGATTACCGGTTCGGCCCTTGGCCTCGGACTGGAACTGGCCCGCAGCTTTGCTAAGGCCGGAGATCGTGTGTTTCTCACCGATATTCTGCCCGAAGTGAGCGATGCCGCGACGGCGCTGAGCCGTGAAACAGGCCAGCCGGTCGGCTCATCGGTGATCGATCTGTCTGAAATCGGGGCAGCCGATCATCTTGCAGCCCTTGCAACCGAACAGTTAGGCGGGATCGATATTCTGGTCAACAATGCGGTTATTCGCAAAATGTCGCCGGTGCAGGCGCTGGCCGATTCCGATTGGGACAAGGCGCTGGAGGTCAATCTGTCCGCTCCTTTCCGTCTGATTCGCGCCTGTCTGCCGGGCATGCAGGCCCGGGGTTGGGGGCGGATCGTCAATATGGCGTCGGTTTACAGCCTCATCGCGCTCGCCGGTCGTGCGGATTATGTCACCACCAAACACGCGATGATCGGCCTGACGCGGACGGTCGCGCTGGAGCTGGCCTCAACCGGGATCACCTGCAACGCGATCTGCCCCGGGCTGATGGCAACCGATTCCGCCCTTGGCCGCATTGAAGTGCTGGCCGCGGAAAAAGGCATCAGCAATGAAGAGGCGACGCGTCTTTTCCTTTCCACCCGTCAGCCGGGTGGCAAATTTATTCCGATGGAGACGGTGACCGCCTTGGCGCTGTTCCTTTGCGGCGCTGCCAGCGAAGGAATCAACGGTGCGGCGATACCGGTGGATAATGGCTGGTCGTTTGCCTGATGGCGCGACCGCGATAACAGGAGAGTGGAATGAGTGAAGTCGGTTTTGTCGGCCTTGGCAATATGGGACGCCCTATGGCGGAGCGCATCATCGGTGCAGGCTACAAGCTTGCCGTAAATGACCGCGCCGAAGCGGCCGTGGCCGCATTGGTTGCCGCAGGGGCGGAAGAGGCTGGCACCATCGGCGAATTGACCGCGCGCGCAGAGACGATCTTCCTGTCTTTGCCGACGCCCGAGGTGGTGATCGCTGTCGGGCGCAGCATTGCGGCCAATCCCGGCGTGGTGAAGCGCGTCGTTGATCTGTCGACCACTGGGCCGAAAGCCGAGATGGATCTGGCTGAAATATTGTCGGCTGCTGGCATTGCACTGATTGATAGCCCGGTTTCGGGCGGTGTCGCAGGTGCCAAGAAGGGAACGCTTGCGCTTATGGCTGCGGGTCCTTCGGCGCATTTTTCGGTCGCGGAACCGATGCTGCTCGCGCTTGGCAAGGTGATCCGTGTCGCCGAAGAGCCGGGCAAAGCGCAGGTGATGAAGCTGATCAACAATATCTGCTCGGCTGCTGCATTGGCGATCACGTCAGAAGCCATGGTAATGGGCGCCAAGGCCGGTCTCGACGCAGATGTCATGATCGAAGTCCTGAATGCCGGTTCCGGTCGCACCTCCGCAAGCGCCGATAAAATCCCACGCTTTGTGCTGCCGCGCAGTTTCGATTTCGGTTTTGCAATTGGCTTGTCGCTCAAGGATATCCGTTTGTGCCTCGAAGAAGCTGAACGGCTCGGTGTGCCGATGATGGTGGGCAATGCGGTGCGCATGCTTTTCTCGATCACCAAGGCCGATCTCGGTGCGGATGCCGACATGACCGCAATCATTCGCCCGCTCGAGAAGTGGGCAGGTGCCGAAGTGCGCGGCAAAGCTGCTGGCGCGTGACATGAAGGGTTTAAGCCTCACTCTGGCGGAGTTTGTCCATGTTCCGCCAGCTTTGCCTGAAGCAGTGCGCGCTGCGGGACGGTGCTCATTGCTCAATATGGTCGGTACGGCCATAGGCGGCTCGAACGAAGCAGCAACACAAAAACTGGTAGCCATGCTGCCAGCCTTTTCTGGACCGGCGAAAGCGAGCATCATTGGCCGCTCAGAGCGGGCCGACATGCTTTGGGCGGCCTATATCAATGCCGCTTCCGCCAATATTTTCGACTTTGACGACACGCATGTGCCGACAGTCATTCATCCATCGGCACCGGTCGCGCCAGCCATTCTGGCGCTGGCCGAAGCCATGGCCGGGGAAGGGCGTCCGGTAACGGGTGCGGCGCTGATCGAGGCCTTCGTGCTTGGTGCGGAAGTGACGTGCCGGTTGGGCAATGCGTTGCATCCGGTGCATTATGCACGCGGCTGGCACATTACCTCCACCTGCGGGACATTTGGTGCCGCACTGGCGGCGGGTCGACTGTTGGGGCTTTCCCCGTCGCAACTCGTCGATGCGCTGGGCCATGCTCTGGCACAGGCATCCGGCTCGGTCGAAACACTGGGCACCATGTCCAAAAGCCTTTCCGTAGGGCAGGCGGCGCGATCAGGCCTTATGTCCGCTCTGCTGGCCGCCGACGGATATACCGGCCCCGCAGAGCCGCTGGAGGGCGCGCGCGGCTTTCTGGCTCTGCATTCCGATACGCCAGACTATGATACGCTGACCGGTGGACTTGGCAGCGACTGGGAAATCCTGAAGAACACATTCAAGCCCTATCCATGCGGTGTGGTGCTCAATCCGGTGATTGAAGCCTGCCTTGAACTGCACGGTGAAGGCGGTCTGCGGGCCGATGCCATTACCTCTGTAACGCTGACCGGCCATCCGTTGCTCCGCCAGCGCACGGATAGGCCCGGCGTTACCACCGGACGGCTGGCGCAGGTTAGCGCCCAACACGCCGTTGCGGTCAGCTTGCTGTGGGGCAAGGCTGATCTGGCGGCTTTCTCCGATGCCGCTGTGGCCGATCCTGAACTGAAGGCGCTGGGTGAAAAGCTTTCCTTTGTCGATGATCCGTCGTTTTCTTTCGAGGCGGTCGAGGTTTGCGTTCTGCTCGAAGATGGGCGCAAACTGGTGCGCAGGATCGATGGCGCCAAGGGCGGGCTGGCTTATCCAATGAGCAACGCCGAACTGGCGCAGAAATTCAAGGCGCAGATCGACTGGCGCGGAATCGCGATCGACGACGAGGCGCTGATCGCTGCCCTTGAAGGGATAGAGAATGCCGCCAACGCCACGTCATTTCTCAGTCTGGCGCGAGCCAGATAGCGCATCGACATAAACGCATAAGCAAGGGAGAACGAAATGAATGCAGGAAAAATTGCCGACCCGATTTTTACGCTGACCACCGGTCCCGTCGATGCCTATCCGGCTGTATTGCGGGCCTTGTCGCGGCCGGTTCTCTATGATTACGATCCGGCATTTCTTGCGTTCTACGAGGCGGTGAATGCCAAGGTGCAGCGCGTGTTTCACACCAAAACACCGCCTGTTATCCTGCATGGAGAGCCTGTTCTTGGGCTGGAAGCGGCAGCCGCTTCGCTGATCACCAGAAACGATGTGGTTCTCAATCTCGTTTCGGGCGTCTACGGAAAAGGCTTCGGCTTCTGGGCTGCGCGCTATGCCAAGGAAGTGGTCGAGCTGGAAGTGCCCTATAATGAGGTGCTGACCGCGGAAGCAGTGGCTGATTTTCTCAAAAAACGTCCTGATGTTGCGGTTGTGTCGATCTGCCACCACGACACGCCATCCGGTACGGTCAATCCGGTCGCTGAAATCGGAGCGGTCGTTCAGGCTGCGGGCAAATTGTTCATCGTCGATTCCGTATCGGCATTCGGCGGCATGGATGTGCTGCCTGAAACGGCGCATGCCGACATGTTCGTGACCGGTCCGAACAAGTGTCTCGGTTGCCCGCCCGGGCTGACGCTCCTGCATGTCAGCGAAGCGGCCTGGGAGAAAATCGCTGCCAATCCCAATGCGCCGACAGCTTCCATCCTGTCGATCATTGATTGGAAGCGTGCCCATGAAGCACACAAGCCATTCCCCTTCACACCATCTGTTTCAGAAATCAACGCGCTGGATGCGGCGCTCGATCTCTATCTGGAAGAGGGCGAACAGGCCGTCTGGGCGCGCCATGCATGGACTGCCAAAGCCTGCCGCGCAGGCATTCAGGCCGCCGGTCTGAAACTCTGGGCTGCACGGGAAGAAATCGCATCGCCGACCTGTACGGCTGTGGCGATCCCGGAAGGGGTGGATGAGGCGAAATTGCGGGCGGCAATCCGCGACCGCTATGGAGTTGTCTTTTCGTCAGGGCGCGGGGAAACGCTCGGCAAACTGACCCGCATCGGACATATGGGGCCGACAGCACGTCCGACCTATTCGCTCGTCTCGGTTGCTGCCATTGCAGGCGGTCTCAAGGCGGCAGGCGTGCCAAATATCGACGTTGGCGCAGGTGTTGCGGCGGCGATGGCGGTGATTGAAGAGGCACCCGCTTAACGTTCTGCACCTAAAACGGGCAGGGAGAACAAGGGGATGCTTTCAAAAAGTGCAGTTATCGTATAGTAATACGGTAATATGCCCGCTTTTCGCTTATGGGGCGCAAACTTATGGCGATATTGATGAACGGAAAAAACCCACCTATTGATTTCAAAGTGATAAAGGCTGCAGCACCGGTCCGTCATAGCGTTACGGAAAGTATCCGCAACTCTATCGCGATCGGGTATTTCACCGCTGGACAGCGCATCACGGAACGTGATCTGTGCGAAATGACTGGCGTGAGCCGCACGGCTGTGCGCGAAGCGCTACGTCAGCTGGAGAGTGAAGGTCTCGTGGAAGTGGTGCCGCATCGCGGCCCGATCGTCGCGCGGCTGAAGCCCGAACAGGCCGAGGGCATCTATCAGGTGCGTATCGAACTGGAAGGTCTTGCCTGCGAACTGTTCGCCCAAAATGCGACTGATGACGACATTGCAGCTCTGAAGGCAGCATTCGAAGTGCTGAAGAACAGCGACAAGATCACGGATCCTTTGGAGCGGCTGACGGCCAAAAACTCCTTCTATGACTGCCTGATCTACGGTGCGCATAATGAGGCGCTGGGCCACACACTGTCGTCACTGAACGCCCGCGTCATGGTTCTCCGCGCAACGTCGCTCGGCGCGCCGGGTAGAACGCGCGAAAGCCTCACCGAGCTGGAAGAGGTCGTTGGCCATCTGGCAGCCAGACGCGGCAAGGAAGCCCGCAAGGCAGCGGCTTATCACGTCATGAACGCAGGCAAAGTCGCAATCGCTATTCTGCGCGAGCGGCTGGCCGAAGAGGCCAGCGCTTCTTAAACAGGAAGTTCGGCGCCGGGGTCATATTCCCGGCGTCGCACCACCGTCGACATTGATGACCGTGCCATGCACATAGGCAGCCGCAGGGCTGCAAAGAAAGCGCACAACGTCGGCAACTTCATCGGCTTCTCCATAGCGCTGGATGCCTTGCGCTTCACGCAGCGCATCGCGTGCTGCATCCAGAGAAATACTCCGTTCCTTCGCCAGCACTTCGATACGACGCAGCAGCCGGTCGGTCACGATATGGCCGGGGCAGAGCGTATTGATCCGCATGCCGGTGCCTTGGGCGCGCTTTGAAATCGCCTTTGTAAAATTGATCAGGGCTGAATTGACCGAGCCGCCAATCGTGAAGTCGGGCTCGGGTGTATGCGCGCCGACGCCCGATATATTCACAATGCTGCCTTTGCTCTCGACAAGGGCTGGCCATGCGGCCCGGCAAAACCGCACTGTGGCGTGAAACTTGAGCGCAAAGCCTTCCAGAAAATCATCGTCGCTCAGCGACAGAAAGTCGCCGCGCTTGGTCGCGCCTGCATTGTTGATCAGCGCATCGATCCGTCCGGTGACGGCGAGCGTATCGGCGACAACTTTTTCTGCTGCACCTGGCTGTGAAAGATCGGCGGCAATGACCACGACCTCCGGCGCACCAGCGGCGCGTGCAGCCTCCGCAGTCTCTTCCAGAGCCGCCGCATCACGGGCGCAAAGACCAAGCGCGAACCCGTCTTTTGCCAGTCCGATAGCGAAGGCTTTTCCCAATCCGCGGCTCGCTCCGGTAACAATTGCTGTGCGCATTTTCTCTCTCTTATGAATGCTGATCTGCGGCCTATTTTAAAATTTTCCTTTATATCCAAATGGATGCAAGGATTTTCTGCAAATTCACCGCTAGTCGATTTTCAATATTGTATTACGGTATGATCATGCTATCGTATTCTCGCACTGTCAATCGGGGTGAGGTTCATGCGCAGCAGAGATCTTTCGGTGATCTGCGTTTCGGACCCGCTTCGTTCCAAATGGAGGGGTCAGATGCGAGGCTGTAACAGATTGGCAATTCGCCCAATCCAGGGCTTGGTCGAGCGCCGCTATGGGGCGGCGCATCGGGTTGCCTTGACGCCTGCCTCGCAGCGCAGATGCACCGGTTCCGGCGTCACGCCTGCGCGGCGCTCCATCGGAATTTCGGCGCGTGTTGCCCAGTCATCGCCCTTGTGCCCGCACCAGATGCGCTGCACGGCCATCTTGTCGCCGACCGAGTTCAACTGGAAGACATTGCCTGTCTTCACATCGACACCAAAGCTGAATGAACGGCTTGCGCCGGGTGCAACTTCGCCAAGATCGGCGGAGAACCAGTGCGCGAAAGCAGCCGAACATGCCAGTGAAGTCTTTCCACTGTTCTCGACCGTAATGTCGAGCGACTGGCCGCTGATGGCGGCCTGCGCGGTGTTTAGTCCAAGAAGTGCTGTAGCAAGAAAGGTAAGGTGAATTCGCATTTTCAAACTTTGCTCCCGTTTGTACTTAAGATTCAACCGGAGAGTAAGAAATAGTCAACAAAATTCTACAATAGGGAACGACAAAATGAAGAAAATGGGAATCAGTACAGTAAGTAAAGCTGTGCTTGCTCTTGCAGTAAGCGGCTGGATGGCCAGTACTGCATTGGCGGAAGATATCAAATCAATTGCTATTCTGGCCCCGGAAATGGGAACCGACATGGGCTGGAACCAGCAGGGCGTAGCCGCTGCCAAGGCCGCTGGCGAAGCTGCCGGTGTGAAGGTCGTGGTTGCGGAAAATCTCGGCTATGGCGACGTGCGCCCGACGCTGCGCGAGCTTGCCGAAGATGGCGCCGGTCTGCTGATCGCGCATGCTTCCGGCTACAACACCGCCGCGCCGGAAATCGGTGAGGAAATGAAGGTTCCCGTCGCGATTGTCGACAGCCCGGACAAGCTTTCCGCGGGCAAGGTGGCGGATTATACCGCTGCCGGTAGCGATGGTGCTTATCTCGCCGGTCGTCTCGCCGCCAAGGTCAGCCGCACCAAGGTCGTCGGTATCGTCGTTTCGGGTGAGCCGCCATCGTGGAACAACATGTCGGTTGCTTTTGCGCAGGGCGTGAAGGCTGAAAACCCGGCGGTTGAAGTTCGCTACGCCGTCATTGGACCAGCTGCCTATGCGGACGCCGCAGGCGGCAAGCGCGTGACGGAAACGGTTATCGCTTCCGGCGCGGACGTTATCTTCGGACAGGGCAACGGTTCCAGCTTCGGCATGTTGCAGGCCGTCGAGACCACGCCTGCCACGGATGGCGGCAAGGCCTATTTCATCGACGTTATCGGCGACAAGAGCCCGATCGACAAGGGCTTCCTTCTGTCTTCTGTTATCTGGGATCTGAAACCCGTTTATGCGGCGATGATTCAGGACCTGAAAGACGGCAAATACGGCAGCCATAACTATAATATCAAACTGGATGACGGCAGCCTGCGTCTGCTGAAGACCAAGAACATCCCGGACAATGTGTGGAAGGAGATCGAAGATCTTCAGGCCAAGGTTGTCTCCGGCGAGATCAAGGTTGAGCCGAAGTTCGATGCCGACAGCGTGCATGCGTTGGTGAAAACGGTCGCTTCCAAGTAACCGGCTTGCTCAGGCATCGGCACAGAAATCGGGTTCGATTTCTGAAAAGCAGGATGCATGGATAAAGCAGTGAGAGCGAATTTTGTGCGTCCGAAAGGACGCACGACGCTCGAATACCCGTCTCGTTGCTTCCGGGCATTGTCGCGATCCATCCGGTCGCGACGAGACGGACTTCCATGAAGGACAGTTTGATGCAGGCGACAACAGAAAAAGTAGTCCCTCTTTCATCACACGCAATAAATTCTCCGGTCAGTTCTTCGGGCATGCCCTTTGTCGCTCTGCGCGGCATAACCAAGCGCTTTCCGGGTGTCGTCGCCAATAATAATGTCAGCACAGATATCTGGCCGGGGGAGGTTCATGTTCTCCTTGGCGAAAACGGCGCAGGCAAATCCACACTTGTGGGCATGCTGTCAGGGTTGCAGCAGCCCGACGATGGCTGGATCGAGGTGGATGGTGCACAGGTCAACATCACATCGCCCCGCCATGCCTTGTCGTTGGGGATCGGCACAGTGTTCCAGCATTCCATGCTGGTGCCGAGTTTGACGGTCGTCGACAATTTTACGCTTGGTGGCGCTTGGTGGCGGAAACCGGATCGCGGCGGCGTTGCGAAGCGGATCAATGAAACGGCAAGCCGCGTGGGATTGCGGGTCGATCCTTTCGCGCTGGTCTCCAGCCTGTCACTTGGCGAACGCCAGCAGGTGGAAATTCTGCGTGCCTTGATGCGCGGCAGCCGATGCCTGATCCTTGACGAGGCGACAGCCATGCTGACGCCAAACGAGGCCGTGTCGCTGGGGCAGCTGATGCGGCGGCTCGTGGCGGAAGGGCTCGCGGTCATATTCATCACCCACAAGCTCAACGAGGCGCTTGCCTATGGCGACCGGATTTCCGTGCTGCGCCTCGGCAAGAACGCTGGCGCTATCGCGCCGGAAGAGCTGAAATCCCATACCGATGCAGAAAACACAGCCAATATCATCCAGCTCATGTTCGGTAATGCCGCCACGGGCGAAGGTGAAACCGCGCCACGTGTCAGTCGCGATCTGGGTGCCACAGTGCTGACGGTCGAAAAGCTGAATTCCAGCGCGGGGCGTATTCCGGTTCGCGATGTTTCGCTGACAATCCGTGCACGGGAAGTTCTGGGAATTGCCGGTATCGACGGCAATGGCCAGAAGGAGTTGGCAGAAGCGCTTGCGGGTCAGGCTCCATCCGTTGGAAGCGTTCGCTTGCACGGGACTGAAATCGGCGCGCTTTCGGTGGGTGAGCGCCGAACTGCAGGCTTGCGCTACGTGACGGATGATCGTCTGGGCGAGGGAACGGTGGGCGCTTTCGCGGTCGCCACCAACTTCCTGTTGAAGGACATCGGCGCTGCGCCGTTCTGGCGCAAGGGGCTGGAAAAACCGCAACAGATCCGCGCTCAGGCTGCTGAACATGTCCGCAATTTCGATATCCGCACGCCGGATGTCCAGACGCCGGTTGGCACTTTGTCGGGCGGCAATATCCAGAAGGTTCTGCTGGCACGCGAACTGACGGGCGCAGCCGAAGCGGTGATTTTTGCAAAGCCGACCTATGGGCTCGACGTGAAAAACATTCGGGCCACCCGTCAGCGTATTCGCGATGCCGCAGATGCTGGCAAGGCGGTGTTGCTGATTTCCACCGATCTGGACGAGCTTCTGGAGCTTGCCGACAGAATAGCCGTGATCGACCAGGGCAGAGTGCTCGGCACGGTCCAAAATGGAGCAGGCGCGCGCGATGCCATCGGCCGTCTGATGAGTACCGGAGAAGAAGAATGAGCGATCAGCAAGCCGGCACGGCTGGGATGGCTGGACAGATGACACGTCCGCCTTTTTCCGCGTGGGGCAGAATCCTTGCCGTCAGCGTTGGACCGCTGGTCGCGGCCCTTGTACTGGGCGGGCTGATCCTGCTCGCCATGGGCGTCAATCCGCTGAGTTACTATGCTTATGTGGTCGAGCGCGGGATTTTGTCGCCTTCCGGCCTTTCGGCAACGCTGACCCGCATGGGACCGTTTCTGCTGATCGCGGCAAGCCTGATCGTGGCCTTCCGCGCTGGCATCTGGAATCTCGGCGGCGATGGGCAGTTTCTGTTGGCTGCGGTGATCGTCGCGGCTACCACACCGCTTTTGCACACGGCCGGATTGCCAATCTGGCTCAACCTTGCTGTCGGTCTGGTGATCGGTCTGGCGGTTGGTGCAGTCTGGGGCCTGTTGCCTGCCATGCTGAAGGCATGGCATGGCATCAATGAAATCATCACTACTTTGATGATGAGCTTCCTTGGCGTTTCGCTGGCCAATGTGCTGGTGAAGCTCGCCTTTCTCGATCCGGCGACCACGACCCCGCAAACGCGCACGCTTCCGGTGGATGCGCGCTTGCCGAAACTGTTTGATACGACCATTTCGTCGGGCCTGATCATCGGCCTCGTCGTTATCATCGCCATGCATCTGATGATGACGAAAACCTCGTTTGGTATGAAATTGCGGCTGGTCGGCGCCAATCCACGCGCCGCCGTTCATGCCGGTCTGTCGGTTCCGAAGCTGACCATCGCCGTCTTTGCCATTTCGGCAGGCCTAGCCGGGTTATCAGGCGCCGTGGATATTCTGGGTACGCAAGGCAATGTCCGCGCGGACTGGAACCCGGCCTATAGCCTGACGGTGGTGCCGCTGGTTTTTCTCGCGCGGCTCAACGGCTTTGGCTCCATCGCCTATGTCTTCCTGTTTTCTGCTCTGACAATCGGTGGGGAAAGCGCGGCACGTCGGCTCGGTGTGCCAAGCTTCTTCTCGCTTGTCATCGTGGCGCTGTTGCTGATCACGCTGGCGCTGGCGGAATATTTTGACAAAAACCGCCGTTACCGGGCGAAGGTCTGAGGAGGAGAAAACATGGCGCTTTTTACGGAAAGTTTCATCATCACGCTGTTCCTCGGCGCAATCGCTGCGGGTACGCCACTTTTGCTGGCCGGGCTTGGCGAGCAATTGTCGGAAAAGGCAGGCGTGCTGAATATCGGTCTCGA
Organism: Ochrobactrum sp. P6BSIII; assembly: GCF_014138065.1. Classification (NCBI taxonomy): domain Bacteria; kingdom Pseudomonadati; phylum Pseudomonadota; class Alphaproteobacteria; order Hyphomicrobiales; family Brucellaceae; genus Ochrobactrum; species Ochrobactrum sp. P6BSIII. The sequence goes on from NZ_JACGXB010000009.1 coordinate 141,484, forward strand.
AGGCATGATGCTGGCCGGTGCCTATGCCGGTTTTCTGGTGGCATGGACTACCGGCAGCATGGGGCTGGGCTTTGTCGGCGGCATCGCTGCGGGCGCGTTTATCGCATCCTTCATGGTGCTGTTCTGCGTGCGACTCGGCCTTAATCAGATCGTCATCGGCATTGCCCTGACGCTCGCTGTGCAAGGTCTGACCGCACTCCTGCATTTCGTGCAGTTTTCGCAAACATATCCACGTCTGGACGGTGCTCCGAAATGGCCGGTCTGGCCTTTGTCCGAAATCCCTGTGCTGGGGCCAATCCTGTTCAACCATAATCCGGTGGTCTATGTGGCGGTCATTCTGGTCGCGGTTTTCGCCTGGATCTACCGGATGACGCATCTCGGCACAGCCCTGCAGGCGGCGGGCGATAAGCCGGCGGCACTTGATGCAACCGGTGTGGATGTTGTCCGCACGCGAAGCATTGCCGTGTTGATAACGGGTGCATTGGCCGGTCTTGGCGGTGCCTTCATGTCGGTCGCAGTTGCGGGCGTATTCATTCCGTTCATGAGCCATGGCAATGGTTTCATTGCCATTGTGCTTGCCATGCTGGCGCGCGGCAGGCCGCTATGGGTATTGGGCGGCGCATTGCTGTTCGGTGTCAGCCTGTCGCTGGCAACGGCCTTGCAGGTTGCCGGTGTTAATGTGCCAACAGACGTGATCCAGATGTTGCCATTCGCCATGGTCATGCTGGTGCTGCTGATCGCAGGCCGCAAGGCAAGCCTGCCGCAGGCGCTGGGCGAAAGCTTCGTGCGCGGAGCACGCTGAGCCTGGTTTTCTGGGTAAAGCGCAAAGGATAACCGAGAGGTCGGAACATCGTGATTGATGGTCCGACCTTTTGTCATTGGATAGGCCATTTTTTCCACACCGGTCTGCGTTGCAAAACTTGGAAAAAATATCTGCCTGATTGCTCTTATGAACTTCCTTGCGCCAGAGCGACACGGCGGAAGTAAAGAATTTTCTCCAGACCGTATGAGGTTAGACGTTCGTTCCTGTGGCTGCGCTCAATTGCCTTTAACATAAGGAAAAGAGGCAATCGGTGTGTTCAGGAGCAGTATTGATGCGCATTTCCAGACGTAAATTTGCAGGTCTTCTCGCCGGTGCAGCCGCATTACCATTGGTGGGCAGCGTGCCTGCTTTTGCGCAGGAAAAAGTGCTACGTATCGGCTACCAGAAATATGGCACGCTTGTTCTGCTGAAGGCGCGTGGCATTCTTGAAGAGAAGCTGAAGAAGATCGGCTTTGACGTGCGCTGGACCGAATTTCCGGCGGGGCCGCAGCTTCTGGAAGCGCTGAATGTTGGTGCCGTTGATTTTGGCACCACTGGCGAAACGCCGCCAATCTTCGCGCAGGCAGCGGGTGCACCGCTTGTCTATATCGCGCATGAACCTCCGGCGCCGACCGGCGAGGCAATTCTGGTGCCGAAAGACAGCCCCATCAAGACGGTCGCGGAGTTGAAGGGCAAGAATGTCGCGCTGAATAAAGGCTCGAATGTTCACTATCTTCTGGTCAAGGCGCTGGAAGATGCCGGGCTTGCCTATACCGATATCAAAACCACCTTCCTGCCGCCAGCTGATGCACGCGCTGCTTTCGAGCGCGGTGCGGTCGATGCATGGGTCATTTGGGATCCGTTTCAGGCGGCTGCGGAAATTGCCATTGAAGCGCGCGAATTGCGCAATGGCGAAGGCCTCGTTCCCAATCACCAGTTCTATCTCGGTGCGCAGCCTTTCGTGGATGCGAACCCGGAAGCCGTCGATATCGTTATCGATGCGATTGCCGAAATCGATGACTGGATCAAGAACAACACAGCGACGGTCGCAGCCGAGCTTGCGTCTTCGGTCGGCATTCCGGAGAATGTTCTTGTCCGCGCCGTCGAGCGTCAGTCCTACGGCGTCAAGCCGCTTGACGCATCGGTCATCGCCCAGCAACAGGCAATTGCAGACACTTTCTTCAAACTCGGCCTCATTCCGAAGGAAATTTCCATTGCCGAGGTGACGCGCAAGGGAGCGGCCTGATGGCGGATTCAACAATTTCTGGCTTTGCCGGAAAGAGCAGGACAGCTGATGTCCCGCGTCTTAAAACGCTTGGCAAAGCGCTTGCACCATGGGCGCTGCCGATCGTTCTTTTGATCGCCTGGGAAATTGCTGCGCGCACGGGCTTGATCACGGCGCGATTGATGCCTGCACCCAGCACAGTGGCGGCGGCGTTCTGGAAATCGCTGCTGGATGGCACGCTGATCTATCATACCTATATTTCAACGCAGCGCGCCCTGATCGGTCTCGTTATTGGCGGCGGGCTGGGCTTTGTCGCCGGTATCGTCAACGGTCTGTGGAAGCCCGCCGAAACCCTACTCGACAGCACCTTGCAGATGTTGCGCAACATACCGCATCTGGCGCTTGTTCCGCTTGTCATCCTGTGGTTCGGCATCGACGAAACCGCCAAGATATTTCTGGTTTCCATCGGTGTTTTCTTCCCGATCTATATCAACACGTTCTACGGCGTGCGAACCATCGATCCGCAATTGATCGAGATGGTGCATGTCTACGGATTGGATCGCAAAGCTCTGATCCAGCGTATTATTTTGCCTGGCGCGCTGCCGTCGATCCTCGTCGGTCTGCGCTATGCTCTGGGCTTCATGTGGTTGACGCTGATCGTTGCCGAGACCATCTCCGCCACCAGCGGCATCGGCTATATGACCATGAATGCGCGCGAGTTTCTAATGACCGATGTGGTGCTTCTGGGCATCATCATCTACGCACTGCTTGGCAAGGTAGCCGACACAGCAACCCGTCTCATCGAAAAGCGAGTGCTCGTCTGGCATCCGGCCTATCAGTCGGAAAAAGGCAAAAGCTGATGGCTGCGGTTCAGGACACATATGATGTGGAAACGGTAGCTCGTGGCGCGGATGCGAAGGGCGGGTCGCCCATTTCGCTTTCTCATGTCGATCGTACATTCGGTAGCCTCAAAGTGTTACGGCACTTCAATCTGGAGGTGCCATCTGGGCAGTTTCTGGCCGTTGTCGGGCGTTCCGGTGGTGGCAAGTCCACGCTTCTGCGCCTGATTTCGGGGCTCGATCTGCCCGATGGCGGGCGCGTAGCCGTTGGCGGAGAAGCGCTGACCGGGATCAGCCCGTCAGTGCGTCTGCTTTTTCAGGAAGCGCGGCTCGTGCCGTGGCAGCGTGTGACCGACAATGTGGGCATAGCACGCGGTGAGAACTGGCGTGAGGCCGCACTTTCGGTTTTGTCCGATGTCGGGCTGGAAGGGCGCGGCAATGACTGGCCCTCCGTTCTGTCTGGTGGCCAGCGGCAACGCGTTGCGCTGGCAAGGGCGCTGGTCAGCGATCCGAAAATTCTGCTGCTGGACGAACCCTTTGGCGCACTTGATGCGCTGACACGTATCGAGATGCACCGTCTTCTGGAGCGTATCTGGACTGAGCGCGGCTTTACCACTGTGCTGATCACCCACGATGTGTCGGAAGCCGTTGCTCTCGCAGACCGTGTGATCGTGCTGCGCGAAGGGTCCATTGCGCTTGATATCGACATCGATCTGGAACGTCCGCGACGTGAACTCGCCGATGCTCGTGCGATTGATTTGCAGAAGCAGATTCTGGACGCAGTCTAAGCAACATCCCCCGAAAGATGGTATGAAGACGCCGCGATCAGAATTGATCGCGGCGAGGAGCCTTGCTGGCTCTTGACAGCAACCGCGATATCGATAAATTCCAACTGGACTAGTGGAAAGACCAGTGGGTCAGTAGGAACTCCGTTGATCGTCGCACATAATCTTCTGCTCGATAAAAATACGGGTCTGGGGCGAAATCTGGAGCGGCGCACCATCAAGGATGTGATCGCCGACAAGATTGCTGCCCTTATTGCGTCCGGTTTGCTGGCGGTTGGCGATGAGCTGCCGGGCGAGCGGGAACTGTCCGCAGCGCTTTCGGTCAGCCGTCAGACGGTACGCAGCGCTATCCAAACGCTTGCTGCGCGTGGCGTGCTGGAAGTCTCGCACGGATCGCGCACGCGCGTTGCCAAAGCGGATCTTTCCGGCATGGCGGTTGGCATAACATCGCGGCTCAATGTCGATCTTTATGATGTTCATGCCGTGCATGCGGCGCGGCTTCTGGTCGAGCAGCAGATTGTCGGCGATGCCGCCGAGCGTATTTCAGACGAAGCGCTGGATATATTGCGCAGCTCGCTCAAGGCGCAGATCGACTGTCTGAACGACCCCGTGCGCTTTCTCATCTGCGACCGCGAGTTTCATGTCACCATTTATCGCGAATGCGGAAATCCGTTGCTCGCCGACATCGTCACCGATCTATACACCTATATGCTGGAGCATCGCCGGCGCGCCGTTGCGCAGCCGGGCGCGATTGATGGCAGTTTTTCCGACCATCAGGCGATCTTGCAGGCGCTGGAAAAGCGCGACCGGAACGCGGCCATGGCGGCCTTCGCCGCGCATGAAGAGCGGATTTACGTTTCAACAAAGAACTTGCTTGCCAAGGTGCGCGACAAGCGCGGCTGAGGGCGTTGGATGCTGGCAGCATCCATGAATGGGAAAGGCAGAATTGAATGCATGTTTTGATTATCGGCGCGGCAGGGATGGTTGGCCGCAAGCTTTCCGAAGCAATCGCTCGAGACGGCAGTATTGACGGAAAGCCCGTCGAGCAACTGACGCTGGTGGATGTTATTGCTCCAACTCCGCCAGAAGGCTTTACAGGCACAGTCCATGCGAGCGCAGGGGATATTTCCGATCCCTCTGTCACGCGCGCACTGATTGCCAAGCGACCGGACCTTATCTTTCATCTCGCCGCCATCGTTTCCGGCGAGGCGGAACTCGATTTCGACAAGGGCTATGCGATCAATCTCGACGGTACGCGCTATCTGCTCGAAGCGATCCGCAAGGAAGGCGAAAAAACGCCCTACAAGCCGCGCGTTGTCTTCACATCGTCCATTGCCGTGTTCGGTTCGCCATTCCCGGAAAAGATCGACGACGAGTTTTTCCTGACGCCCCGCACCAGCTATGGCGCGCAGAAAGCAATCGGCGAGCTGCTACTCGCGGATTATGCCCGCAAAGGCCTTCTGGATGGCATCGGCATTCGTCTGCCGACGGTCTGTATTCGTCCCGGCAAGCCAAACAAGGCGGCATCAGGCTTCTTCTCGAATATTCTTCGCGAACCTCTGGTCGGGCAGGAAGCGATCCTGCCGGTCGATGAATCGGTGCGGCATTGGCATGTAAGCCCGCGCCGCGCCGTTGGCTTCCTGCTGCACGCTGCGACCATCGATCTGGCCAAAGTCGGTCATCGCTGCGTTCTGAACATGCCGGGTTTGTCTGCCACCGTTGGCGAGCAGATTGAAGCCCTGCGCCGTGTCGCTGGCGACAAGGCAGTTGCGCTCATCCGTCGCCAGTCCGATCCGTTGATCGAAAGCATCGTGTCCGGATGGGCACAGGATTTCGATGCAAGCCGCGCCACCGCGCTCGGTTTCGTCGGCGACAAGTGCTTCGATGAAATCATCCGCATCCATATCGAGGATGAGCTGTCCTAGTGGTCTGATTCCAACATTTGCATCCGTGGGTTCCAAGCGCTGAGCAAATGTTGGAATCATAAAGACCACTAGGAAGTATATGTATCTAGTGGATTTTTCGAATTTGACGTTTGAAACAGCATCTATTTCAGCCGGGATTCAAACGTCAAATTCAATCCACTAGAGCCTGAACGGCCTCGATATGGACGAGCGGTAACGTAGAAAATAACGGGAGGTTTCGCATGGCGCCGGGCAATACGGCAACGGTGATCGGTCTTGGCTCGATGGGGTGGGGCGCTGCCCTGTCCCTGTTGCGCGCAGGTTTTCAGGTCAAGGGCGTGGATATCCGCGACGAAGTGCTGAAGCGGTTTACGGCGGAAGGTGGCGAAGCTTTTTCATCGCCTGCCGATGCAGGCAAAAGCGATATCGTCTTTGTCTTCGTGGTCAATTCCGATCAGGCGAAGGAAGTGCTGTTTGGCCCGAAAGGCGCGGTGCAGACTGCGGCACCCGGCACCGTGTTCCTCCTGTGCGTAACGATGGCGCCCAGTGTCACGGTCGAGATCGCAGCCAAGCTTGAAGCCGCGGGCATGGCCGTCATCGATGCGCCGGTTTCCGGCGGCTATCAAAAGGCGCTGACCGGCGAAATGACAGTTATGGGGTCAGGCGCGGACGCGGCTTTCGCCAAAGCCTCGACCGCTCTTGATGCTGTTGCGGCCAAAGTGTTCCGGCTTGGCGAAGAGCCGGGCCTTGGATCAAAAGTCAAGATGATCAATCAGTTACTGGCAGGTGTTCACATTGCTGCTGCTGCTGAAGCGCTGACGCTCGCTGCCAAGGTTGGCCTCGATCTGCAAACTGTGTTCGATGTCATCCGCGTTTCCGCCGGTTCGTCCTGGATGTTTGAAAATCGCGGGCCGCACATCGTCGATGGCGATTATACGCCGCGCTCTGCGGTCAATATTTTCGTCAAGGATATGGGCATTGTCACGGGCGAAGCATCCGATGCAGGCGGCTCCACGCCGTTGAGTGAAGCCGCGCTGACGCTGTTCAGTCAGGCATCCGAAGCCGGTTTCGGCCTCGAAGATGATGCCGCCGTGGCCAAGATTCTGGCCGCCCGTAGCGGCATTGTCCTGCCGGGCATGCCGGACGCGGAGAAATAACCATGGCTATCGTATTGGGCGCCATTGCCGATGACTTCACCGGAGCCACGGACCTCGCCGGGCTGCTGGCCCGCAGCGGTTATCCGGTTTCCCTGCGCTTCGGATTGCCAGACGAAGATCAAGCCTCGGACGCGACAACGACCGCCCCTTTCGAGATCATCGCGCTGAAATGCCGGACCATCCCGGTTGATGAGGCCGTCAGTCAGGTTCGTGCAGCCTATGCATGGCTGAAAGCCGCCGGTGCGCAGCGGTTCTGCTGGAAATATTGTTCAACTTTCGACAGCACCGCTGAAGGCAATATCGGGCCGGTGGCGGAAGCGCTGATGGCTGACATCGGCGCGTCGCAGACGATCTATTGCCCAGCTTTTCCCGAAAATGGTCGCAGCATTTTCATGGGGCATCTTTTCGTCGGCGAGCAGCCGCTGGATGAAAGCCCGATGAAGGATCATCCGCTGACGCCGATGCGGGATTCCAGTCTGGTGCGCTTGTTGCAGCCGCAGGTCAAAGGCAAGGTCGGGCTGGCCAATCGCCTCGTTGTGGCGCGTGGTGCCGATGCCTTGAAGGCGCGGCTTGCCGAACTCGCCGGGCAGGGCGTGGCGCATGTCATCGTCGATGCAGTTGCCGATGAAGATCTGGGAACCATTGCCGAGGCGACGCTGGATCTGCCCTTGCTCACCGGCGGTAGCGCGCTTGCCATGCCGTTGCCTGGCCTTCTCGCTAAAGCAGGACAATTGCAGCAAAGCAGACACGAGGCGCAGGCCCCTGTTGTTGGCGAGGGCCAGATCGTGCTTTCCGGCAGCTGTTCGGCGATGACGCTGAAACAGGTTGCACATTATGCGGACAAGGCGGCGAGCTATCGTCTCGATCCGCTGGAACTGGCAGAGCATGGCGCAGGTGAGGCCGTCGCCTGGCTCCGGCAGCGTCCGGTGGATGAGCCAAAGCTCATCTATGCCGGTGCGGAACCGGCATCGGTCCGTGCCGCGCAGGAAAAGCTCGGTGTGGAGCGCGCAGGCCGGATTGTCGAAGAGGCTCTTGCCGCACTGGCGCGCGAGGCTTTTAGCCTCGGTATTCGCCGTTTTGTGGTGGCGGGTGGTGAAACATCCGGTGCAGTCGCACAGTCGCTCGGGGTTTCCCGCGTGATGGTGGGGCAGGAGATCGCGCCCGGCGTTCCATGGACTTTCGCCTCGGTGGAAGGCGATGCGGTCGCGCTTGCGCTCAAATCCGGCAATTTCGGTTCCGAGACCTTCTTTGAAACGGCGCTGCGCAAGCTGGAGGCCGCATGAGCGAAGAAGCGAAACTCCGCGAAACCATATGCCTGATGGCGAAGTCCATGTTCGACCGAGGGCTGACAGGCGGTTCGTCGGGCAATATTTCGGCGCGCCTGTCGGACGGACGGCTGCTCGTCACCCCCACAGGTAGTTCTTTTGGCAATCTCGATCCGTCAAGGCTGTCGCTTTTCGATCAGCAGGGCAACTTCGTCGGTGGCGACAAGCCAACCAAGGAAATGCCGCTGCATGCCGCTTTCTATGAAACGCGGGCAGCCAAGACGGGCGCGGTTGTGCATCTGCATTCCTGCCATTCCGTCGCGCTGTCCATGCTGCCGGATGTGGACCCGGACAATATGCTGCCGCCGCTGACGGCCTATTCGATCATGAAACTCGGTAAGGTGAAATTGCTGCCTTATTTCATCCCCGGCGATCCTGCCATGGGCGATGCGATCCGCGGTCTGGCCGGCAAGCGCAGCGCCGTAATGCTAGCAAATCACGGGCCGGTTGTTGCCGCCAAGGATCTGGAAGCGGCTGTCTATGCCGTTGAAGAACTTGAGGAAACGGCGAAGCTCGCCATGCTCACACGCGGCTTGAAACCGAACATGCTGACGGAGGCGCAAATTCGCCAGATCGTCGACAAATTTGATGTGGAGTGGGATTGATATGGCCAGTTTTTCAGCCAATCTCGGCTTTCTCTGGCAGGAACTGCCGCTGCCTGATGCCATCCGCGCGGCAAAAGCCGCCGGGTTTGATGCCGTGGAATGCCACTGGCCCTATAATTTTGATGCGGGCGCGGTTGCGGCAGCGTTGCGTGAAACCGGGCTGACGATGCTCGGCCTCAACACAAGTCGCGGTAATGTCGAGGCCGGTGATAATGGTCTGGCGGCGATTCCGGGACGGGAAGACGAGGCGCAGGCAGCGATTCGTCAGGCAGTCGATTATGCGGTCGCCATAGGAGCGCTTAATATCCATGTCATGGCGGGAAAGACGGAAGGTGAGGCGGCGCATCGCACATTCGTCGCCAATCTCACCTATGCCTGCGAGCGTGCCGCCGCTCATGGCATAACAATTCTGATCGAACCGCTGAACCACCGCGATGCACCGGGATATTTTCTGAAGACATCGGGACAAGCCATTGCAATCATTAGCCAAGTGGCAGCAAGCAACCTGAAGCTGATGTTCGATTGCTACCACCTTCAGATCATGGAAGGCGATATCAGTAAGCGGTTGGAAGCGTTGCAACCGCATATCGGCCATGTCCAGATTGCCGCTGTACCTGACCGTGCAGAACCCGACCACGGGGAACTGGATTACCGGCATATCGTTCGATTGCTCGATACACTCGGCTATGAAAAGCCGCTTGGTGCCGAATATCGCCCGAAAACCACGACTGACGCCGGGCTGTCATGGCTGTCTGGATTGAGGACTTTGTGATGATAGCAGCGGGCCGCGCAATCAATTTAGCTAGAGCGCATTTCGATCTGACTGAATCAGATCGGCGCTCTAGCTATCTGTTTTCACGCACATCTTTTCCGAAAACCGTTTCACACTTTTCGGGATGTGCTCGAATGTTTCCCAATTGCGGCAAAACGAGATTGACTCACGGCGTTTGACCGGCCATCAATGGACAAGTGGTCCGTTCACCTTACCAGTTAAGGATAGAACGGTACCGGCAGGGAATTGACGGCATACGCAGTAAGCGCGCCGAGTATCGGCTGCGCAGCATCGACCTAATATTGAAATTCGATAATGCATGCAGGCCGAAGCATATCCGCCCTCCGGGTTGCGAGGATCGACAGGATCTTGCTTCAACAGAAAATTCAGATTGAACGCGCTCTGAGGCCGGAGCCGCAACACGGAGGAATGCTGCGATGAGTGAGGCAACAGGTGCGAAGAGTGGGGCCATTGCGCTTGTCACCGGCGGCGGTACAGGTGTAGGGCGCGCTATCGCCAAGGCCCTCGGAGCACAAGGTTATCATGTCGTGATTTCTGGTCGTCGCATCGATGTGCTGGAAAAGGCGGCGTCCGATCTTGCATCACAAACCGGCGGGAGCTTCCACCCAATCGCAGCCGATGTGGGCGATCCGGTCGCCGTGCGCAAACTTTTCGATGCGATTGTTGAAAAGTTCGGGCGGCTCGATCTTCTGGTCAACAATGCGGGCGTTCTCGTTCCGGGTGTGCCGATTGAAGACGTCACATTCGAAGACTGGAGCGCGATTGTCGGTGCCAATCTGACGGGCGCATTTCTGTGCACCCAGCAGGCTTTCCGGGTGATGAAAGCGCAAAATCCGCGTGGGGGCCGTATCATCAATAATGGGTCCATTTCTGCGACCACACCGCGCCCCAATTCAGCGCCTTATACCGCGACGAAACACGCCATTGCGGGCCTGACCAAATCGACCGCGCTCGACGGTCGCAACTTCGATATCGCCTGCGGCCAGATCGATATTGGCAATGCCGCCAGCGATATGACGCAGAAGATTTCGACAGGTGTCATTCAGGCCAATGGAACCATGGCGGCGGAGCCAACCATTGATCCAGCGCATGTCGCCAATGCGGTCGTCTATATGGCAAGCCTGCCGCTGGACGCCAATGTGCTGACCATGACCGTCATGGCAACCAAGATGCCTTTTGTGGGCCGGGGCTAAATAGTCAGCGAGACAAGAACAACAGGCGCCGGAAGAGGAATTCGGCGCAGCAAATACCGAAGTAAGGAGAATATTCGCGCGTACGCATCCCGAGTGTGTGAAACGGTTTTCGGACAAGATGCGTACCAGGGAAGATGGGCATGACGGAAGTGAGGAGCCGTCATTCACATCTTCTGAAAAAACAGAATGCAGTCTGGGAGGAGATGCATGGCCACTGTTCAGTTCGCCGAAGTGAAAAAGTCTTTCGGCAATTTCCCCGTCATCAAAGGCGTCAATATCGATATTGAAGACGGCGAGTTCGTCATTCTCGTCGGCCCTTCGGGGTGCGGAAAATCGACCTTGCTGCGCATGCTGGCCGGGCTGGAGAATATCTCCGGCGGCGAAATCCGCATTGGTGGACGGCCGGTGAACAATCTGCCGCCCAAGGAACGCGATATCGCCATGGTGTTCCAGAACTATGCGCTTTACCCGCATATGACGGTCGCCAAGAACATGGCGTTTTCGCTGATGCTGAATTCAGCCCCACAGGCGGAAATCGACAAGCGCGTGAATTATGCCGCGGGCATTCTGGGCCTGACCAAGCTGCTCGACCGTTATCCACGTCAGCTTTCCGGTGGTCAGCGCCAGCGTGTGGCCATGGGCCGCGCCATCGTTCGCGATCCGCAGGTCTTCCTGTTCGATGAGCCTTTGTCGAACCTCGACGCCAAGCTGCGCGTGGCGATGCGTGCCGAGATCAAGGAACTGCATCACCGCTTGAAAACGACGACTGTCTACGTGACACATGATCAGATTGAGGCCATGACCATGGCCGACAAGATCGTCGTCATGCATGACGGCATTGTAGAGCAGGTCGGTTCGCCGCTGGAACTCTATGATAATCCCAACAATCTGTTTGTGGCTGGCTTTATCGGTTCCCCGGCCATGAACATGATCAAGGGCAAGCTCGATCCACAAAATCCGCAGGTGTTCGTGGCTACCGATGGCACAAGGCTGCCATTGTCGCGCAGCTATCCGCAGGCGGCGGGACGAGACCTCGTTTACGGCCTGCGTCCGGAATATATCCGGCTTGACGGTGCCGGGCTGGCTGCGCCCGTGGTGGTGATAGAACCAACCGGCTACGAAACGCAGATGGTGGTGAATTTCGGCGGTACCGAAGTCACCTGTGTTTTCCGCGAGCGCGTCGATGTGCGCCCCGGAGAGGCGATCAATATTTCGATCGATCCAGGCAATGTTCACCTCTTCGACGAAGAGAGTGGCATGCGTCTTATTGCATGAATTTACACAAGACACGCTGAAGGAGGGGAGAGCCGGAGGCCGTGTCTTTTCTGGGAAATCGCATTTCACCAGATACCCGTTTTCGCCTGTAGGGACAGCGAATGCGGCGTAGCAAAGTCCCATTTTTGGAGGAGGAGCATAATGACTATCAGAAGAAGAACATTCCTGACGGGAACGGCAAGTCTTGTTGGTGCGGCTGGTCTTTCGGGCATTGGCATTCGTCCGTCTTTCGCAGCCGAACCGGAATATAAGCCGGAAGCTGGTGCCAGTCTGCGCGTGTTGCGCTGGACGCCTTTCGTGAAGGGCGACGAGGACAGCTGGCTCGCCAACACCAAGAAGTTCACTGAAGCCACCGGCGTCGAAGTCCGTATCGACAAGGAAAGCTGGGAAGATATTCGTCCGAAGGCTGCGGTTGCCGCCAATGTGGGTTCCGGCCCCGATATCGTGATGTGCTGGTTCGACGATGCCCATCAATATCCCGACAAGCTGGTCGATCTGACCGAGCTTGGCACTTATCTCGACGGGAAATATGGCGGCTTCTATGACGGCCTCAAGGGTTACGCGACCCGTGACGGCAAGTTCATCGCCATGCCACTGACGGCCATCGGCAATGCGATTGTCTATCGTGACAGCCACATGAAAGCGGCTGGTTTCAACGAGTTCCCGCAGGACACGAAAGGGTTCCTTGAGCTGTGCAAGGCCATGAAGGCCAAGGGAACGCCTGCCGGTTTCCCGCATGGCAAGGCTGTCGGTGACGGCAACAACTATGCGCATTGGCTGCTCTGGAGCCATGGTGCACAGATGGTGGATGAAAGCGGCAAGGTGACGATCAATTCGCCGGAAACGATTGCCGCCATCAATTATGCCAAGGAGCTTTACAAGACCTTCATTCCGGGTACGGAAAGCTGGCTCGACATCAATAACAACCGCGCTTTCCTTGCGGGGCAGGTGTCGCTGACGGCCAATGGCGTTTCCATCTATTACGCTGCGAAAAACGACCCGAAACTGGCGGAATTTGCTGCTGACATGCGCAGCACGAACTTCCCCGTCGGTCCGGTCGGCAAGAGCGTCGAGCTGCATCAGACCAGTTCGCTTCTGTTGTTCAAGCATACGAAATATCCGGAAGCAGCCAAGGCTTACATCAAGTTCATGATGGAAGCCGACCAGATGAATGCCTGGCTCGAAGGCTCCAGCGCCTATTGCTGCCAGCCGCTCAAGGCGTTTGCGGATAATCCGGTCTGGAAGGCAAATCCGATCCACGCGCCTTATGCCCGCGCTTCGGAAACGCTGCGTCCGAACGGTTATGCCGGTCCGCTCGGCTATGCTTCGGCAGCCGTCATGGCCGACTATGTTCTGGTCGACATGTTTGCCGCCGCTGTCACAGGCGCTTCCACACCGGAAGAAGCTGTCGCGAGCGCTGAGAAACGCGCAAACCGCTATTATCGCGTCTAGTCGCTAGAGCTGAGGCGCGAGGGTATGCCCCGCGCCTCGTTTCTTTTGTGGTTCTGGAGATGTGTATCCATGACGATGACCAATTCTACCGGTGGCGGACTATCCGGAGACCCCGGTGCGATAAAACGGCCTTTCATGTCTCGCCTGGCAAACAATCACAACATGCTGGGCTTTCTGTTCATGCTGCCCGCAGCGGTCTTTCTGGTCTGCTTTCTGACCTATCCGCTCGGTCTTGGCGTCTGGCTCGGCTTTACCGACACGAAGATTGGCCGCGATGGCATTTTCATCGGCTTGGAAAATTACGAATTCCTGTGGGATGACAGCGTCTTCTGGTTGTCGGTGTTCAATACGGTGCTCTACACAACCGTCGCGTCGGTGCTGAAATTCGGTCTCGGCCTCTGGCTTGCGCTGCTGCTGAACGAAAACCTGCCGTGCAAATCCTTCTTCCGCGCCATCGTGCTGCTGCCATGGGTGGTGCCGACGGTGCTTTCAGCGCTGGCATTCTGGTGGATATACGATTCCCAGTTCTCGATCATTTCATGGTCGCTGATCAAAATGGGTCTCATCGAGCAGCCCATCAACTTCCTTGGCGATCCGACCAATGCGCGGCTTTCTGTGATTGCGGCCAATGTCTGGCGCGGCATTCCCTTCGTGGCAATCTCGCTTCTCGCCGGTTTGCAGACTATTCCGGCCTCGTTGCAGGAAGCGGCTTCGCTGGATGGCGCCTCAAGCTGGCAGCGTTTCCGGCATGTAACATTGCCGATGCTGACGCCGATCATCGCCGTTGTGATGACCTTCTCCGTGCTGTTCACCTTCACGGATTTCCAGCTGATCTACGTTCTGACCAAGGGCGGTCCCGTCAATGCAACCCATCTGATGGCGACCCTGTCCTTCCAGCGCGCCATTCCCGGCGGCCAATTGGGTGAGGGCGCAGCGATTGCCGTCGCGATGATCCCGTTCCTGCTTGCCGCCATCATGTTTTCTTTCTTCGGCTTGCAACGTCGCAAATGGCAGCAGGGCGGGAGCGACTGACAATGGAGATGACCATGAAGTCCAAGGCACCTTCCAATGAAGCCGCTTTGAAGGACGATAGCCAAGGCATGTCCTATCTCAATCGCCTGCCGCGGCGGGTGGTGACGATTTACATACCCATAGCGCTGTTCGTCTTCGTGCTGCTGTTTCCGTTTTACTGGATGGCGATTACTGCCGTAAAACCCAATTCGCAGCTGACGGATTATGAGAACTTCAGCCCCTTCTGGGTGGTGGGGCCAACACTCGACCATATCAAATATCTGCTATTCGAGACCTCTTATCCGGGCTGGCTGTGGAACACGATGCTGGTGGCGACGGCTTCCACATTCCTGTCGCTGATTGCATCGGTTTTGGGAGCTTATGCGATTGAACGCATCCGGTTCACCGGCTCACGCTCTGTCGGCCTGTTCATCTTTCTGGCCTATCTGGTGCCGCCATCGATCCTGTTCATTCCGCTGGCGTTCATCGTGTTCAAGCTCGGCATCTATGACTCGCGTCTGGCGCTGATCTTCACCTATCCCACCTTCCTCATTCCGTTCTGCACATGGCTGCTGATGGGATATTTCCGCTCCATTCCCTTCGAGCTGGAAGAAAGTGCGCTGGTGGATGGCGCCAATCGCTGGCAGATTCTGCTCAAGATCATCCTTCCGCTGGCAGTGCCGGGTTTGATCTCGGCGGGCATCTTCGCCTTCACTCTTTCCTGGAACGAATTCATCTATGCGCTGACATTTATTCAGTCTTCGGAAAACAAGACTGTTCCAGTGGGCGTGTTGACCGAGCTGGTGCGCGGCGATATTTTCGAATGGGGCGCGCTGATGGCGGGTGCCTTGTTCGGTTCGCTGCCGGTGGTGATCCTCTATTCCTTCTTCGTTGACTACTATGTGTCGTCAATGACCGGGGCGGTGAAGGAATAGGCGGCGTCGCAGCTTCAAGAGCGCCAATCTGATTGAAGCCAGAGCGGCGCTTGTGGCTTCAGTCTTTACGCGCAGCCCGAGAACTGTTTCACACTTTTTGGGATGGGCTCTCATCAATCATGCCGCAACTGGCCTTGAGTGGTTCCGGTTAAAACGGAATCGTGGAACCACCCTATCTAGTTGTTTTTACGCATTATCCTGCGCATCGAAGCAGGATCAGAAATCAGTCCAGTGGACTGATTTCCCTGCGTAGGCGCTACGCACTTTTGCTGGAAATGCTCTAATGGTCGGTCGCGGCATGCGGTTTTAGGGGCTTGTTGAAGACTGCACCCGCTTTGCGGGCAAAAATTCCGCGTTTTAGCAATTCCTTATTGCAATTAATTTGCAATTGCAGAATATGGGAGCCCAGTGGATTCTTTCCGGTGTGCAAGTGATCCCGTTTGCAGGCCGGAATACTATATTTCAGTTGCAAATAACTCCTAATAGCAAGAGTGAGGAATAGATGTTCAACAAGCTGAGACGATTGGTCCTGACCGGAATGGCGGGAGCGGCGCTGGCGGCAGTATTGGCCGTTGCGCCCTCCGCAGCACAGGAAAAGTTCAAGGCTGTCACAACCTTCACAGTCATTGCCGATATTGCGCGAAATGTTGCAGGCGACGCCGCCGTCGTGGAATCGATCACCAAGCCCGGTGCGGAAATCCATAATTACCAGCCGACACCGGGCGACATAAAACGGGCGCAGGGCGCGCAGCTTGTCCTATGGAACGGGCTTAACCTCGAACTCTGGTTTGAAAAGTTCTTTCACAATCTGAAGGACGTGCCGAGTGTTGTGGTGTCAGACGGTGTCACGCCGATCGGCATTACCGAAGGCCCCTATAGTGGCAAGCCGAACCCCCATGCCTGGATGTCGCCCACTGTTGCGCTGATCTATGTCGATAATATCCGTGATGCCTTCGTCAAATATGATCCGGCAAATGCCGACACCTATAAGGTGAATGCCGAAGCCTACAAGCAGAAGATCCGGGCCGCGATAGAGCCGATCAAGGCGAAGCTTGCCACCGTTCCGGAAGACAAGCGCTGGCTCGTTTCGAGCGAAGGGGCATTTTCCTATCTCGCGCGCGATTTCGGTCTGAAGGAACTGTATCTCTGGCCGATCAATGCCGACCAGCAGGGCACGCCGCAACAGGTGCGCAAGGTGATTGATGCCGTGCGCAAGAATGGCATCACCGTTGTCTTCTCCGAAAGCACGATTTCGTCCGCTCCCGCTGAACAGGTGGCCCGCGAAACCGGCGCTCGCTATGGCGGCGTGCTCTATGTGGATTCTCTGACGGACGCGGATGGCCCGGTGCCAACCTATATCGATCTCTTGCGCGTCACCTCCGACACCATCGTCAAGGGACTAACCCATCAGTCCTGATCCGATCATTGCCCATGCCGGCGCCCGCCATTGTGGCGGGCGCTTACTCGATCCTTATGAAAGATTTGTCCGATGAATGCTCAACCCGACTGGCAGAGCCATTTCGGTTCCGGTTCTGAAAATGGCGGCATCGCTGTCGATGGCGCTACCGTGACCTATCGCAACGGCCTGACCGCCTTGCGCGATGCGAGTTTTCGCATTCCGACCGGCACGATTGCCGCGCTTGTCGGCGTCAACGGGTCGGGCAAGTCGACCTTGTTCAAGGCGATCATGGGCTTTGTGCGTGTTGCGCGTGGCTCAATCCGGGTGCTGGGCATGACGGTTGAGGAAGCCTTGCGCAAGAACCTCGTCGCCTATGTGCCGCAATCGGAAGAGGTGGACTGGAATTTTCCGGTTCTGGTCGAGGATGTGGTGATGATGGGCCGCTATGGCCATATGGGCATGATGCGGATACCGAAGACTGCCGATCATGAAGCGGTGGCCAATGCGCTTGCTCGCGTGAATATGAGCGAGTTTCGCAAGCGCCAAATCGGCGAGCTGTCCGGTGGACAGAAAAAGCGCGTTTTCCTTGCCCGTGCGTTGGCGCAGGACGGTCGCGTCATCCTTCTCGATGAGCCGTTTACGGGCGTCGATGTGAAGACCGAAGAGCAGATCATTACGCTGTTGCGTGAACTGCGCGACGAAGGTCGCGTGATGCTGGTTTCAACGCACAATTTGGGTTCTGTGCCGGAGTTTTGCGACCGCACGATCCTCATTAAGGGCACGGTGCTGGCCTATGGGCTGACTGCGGACACCTTCACCCAGAAAAATCTGGAAATGACCTTTGGTGGCGTTCTGCGTCATTTCGTTTTGAACGAAGCGCAAGGCGGAGCTTCTGCCTCCATTGGCGTGATTACCGACGATGAACGCCCGCTGATCCTTCAGGGTGGCAAGGCAGCCATTCGCAATACGGGCGATGGAGAGGGAGGGCAGCAATGATGGGAACGCTTCTCCAGCCATTTACCTATGGCTACATGCTTGATGCCATGTGGGTGTCGGCGCTGGTCGGTGGTGTTTGCGCTTTCCTGTCCTGCTATCTGATGCTCAAGGGCTGGTCGCTGATCGGCGATGCCTTGTCTCATTCCATCGTTCCCGGTGTTGCCGGGGCTTATATGCTGGGATTGCCGTTTTCCATCGGCGCGTTCTTTTCCGGCGGGCTGGCGGCGGCAGCCATGCTGTTCTTGAACCAACGAACCAAGCTGAAGGAAGACGCCATTATCGGCCTGATCTTCTCAGGCTTCTTTGGGTTGGGCCTGTTCATGGTGTCGATCTCACCAACCTCGGTCAACATCCAGACCATCGTGCTCGGCAATATTCTCGCGATCACGCCGGGCGACAAGCTTCAGCTTGGTATCATCGGCTTCGTGTCGCTCGCCATTTTGCTCGTCAAATGGAAAGACCTGATGGTCACATTCTTCGATGAAAGCCATGCGCGTTCGATTGGCCTCAATCCGACCGCTTTGAAGATCATGTTCTTCACGCTTCTTTCCGCCTCGACAGTTGCCGCGCTTCAGACCGTTGGCGCTTTCCTCGTCATTTGCATGGTGGTTACACCGGGTGCGACGGCCTATCTGCTGACGGACCGCTTTCCGCGACTGCTGGTCATCGCCGTGATGATCGGTGCTGCCACCAGTTTTGTCGGAGCCTATGCAAGCTACTTCCTCGACGGTGCAACGGGCGGCATCATTGTTGTGTTGCAGACGGCCATTTTCCTGTGCGCATTCTTCTTCGCACCCAAGCATGGCATGCTTGCGAGCCGACGCCGCGCCGCTGAGACACAGGCGCTGGGGGGGTCGCAATGAGCATTATCGACACTCTTCTTTCGCCATTCGAATTTCCGTTCATGGTCAATGCGCTGGTGATTTCGGTCACTGTGGCAATCCCCATGGCGCTACTGTCCTGCTTTCTGGTTCTTAAGGGCTGGTCGCTGATGGGCGATGCAATCAGTCACGCGGTGTTTCCCGGCGTGGTGATTGCCTATGTCGTGGGCTTTCCCTATGCCGTGGGAGCCTTCGTCGCGGGCATGTTCTGCGCCATCGCGACCGGCTTTTTGAAAGATAACAGCCGCATCAAGCAGGATACGGTCATGGGCGTGGTGTTTTCCGGCATGTTCGGGCTGGGGCTGGTGCTCTATGTCAAAGTGAGGCCGGACGTCCATCTCGACCACATTCTGTTTGGCGATATGCTCGGTGTTTCGTGGTTCGATATCGGACAGGCGGGGCTCATCGCGGTCCTCACCGTGGTAATCATCGGCGGCAAATGGAAAGACTTCCTTTTGCACGCCTTCGATCCCGCGCAGGCGAGGGCCGTTGGCCTTCGGGTCAGCCTCCTGCATTACGGGCTGCTCAGCCTTATATCGCTGACGATTGTGGGCGCGTTGCAGGCCGTTGGCATCATCCTCGCCATTGCCATGCTGATCGCGCCGGGTGCCATTGCGTTTCTCCTGACGCGCAAGTTCAGCACCATGCTGTTGCTGTCTGCTGTTATCGCGGCGGTTGGTTCTTTCACGGGCGTCTATCTGTCGTTCTTCATCGACAGCGCGCCTGCACCGACGATTGTGCTTTTGCTTTCAATGACTTTCGCTACGGCCTTCATTTTTGCCACGCGCAAGGCAGCCCGGATCGAGGCGTCGGAGATGGCTTGATCGCAGGGGCTTCTTCGAATCTCCCAATTTCTGCATAGTGGCGAGATGAAGAAAGAAGCAGCGGCATTGAAGATCTATCTGAAGCGCAGATTTTCCACTGTGGCCATGATGCTCGTGGCGGCGATGTCCTGTCCCGTTCAGGCTCAGGAAACGGACAAGCCGGGGATATGTGAGGCGGATAGTTTCGAGAATACGAAATATATCATCTGCAAACCGGAAAACGGCATCGCCGGGCTAAGGCTGTTCTGGAAAGGGGCTGATGGCGAGCCCTATCAGACATTCTCGAGCGTTGCCAAGGCCGTCAGCAATGGCGGTCACACGCTGGTTTTCGCGATGAATGCCGGAATGTACGGAACTGATTTTGCGCCGATCGGCCTTTATGTCGAGACTGAACAGGAACTGCGTCCAGCCAACAGACAAAAAGGCGAAAGTGCAGGCGGTCCTGTGCCGAATTTCTACAAAAAGCCGAACGGCGTTTTCTTCTGGGATGACAAGGGTGCGGGAATTCTCCCTACCGACACGTTCTTAAAACGCAAGCCGAAGGCCAGTTTTGCGACCCAATCCGGTCCGATGCTGGTCATCCGCAACAAATTGCACCCGGCTTTCATTGCAGGCTCGACGGACCGCACGCGCCGCAGTGGCGTCGGCGTTTGCGAGAATGGCGCTGTGCGTTTTGCAATCAGCGAAGACCCGGTGAACTTCTATGATTTCGCGCGCATGTTTCGCGAGCATCTGAAATGTCCGAATGCCCTGTTTCTCGATGGCGGAAACGGTACAGGCATCTATAGCCCTGCACTGGGCCGTAACGACATATCCTGGCATGGTGGGTTTGGCCCGATTGTAGGCTTCGTGGAATAGGGCCACCCGCCGCGTCAGCGGTCGTTAGGCGTCTCGATGAGTTCCATCGCAAGTGCCTGTGCTCTGTCGGAAATGTCTGGATTGAAGACCAGCCAATAGCCGTTATCGCTTGTCTGGGATATGTCGCAGGCATGGACAAGTTGTCCGCGCTGCACCGCGCCGTCGATCAGCCCCGCCCAGCCGAGCGCAACACCCTGATCGGCAATCGCCGCTTCAATCACCAGATTATAGGTATTGAAGACGAGGCCATAATTGCCGTCGACGATTTCCTCACCGATGGCATTCAGCCATGATTGCCAAGTGAACCAGCGATCACCCTGCAATGTGTCGAGATGCAGCAGCGAGGCTGCGCCTAGCCCTTTGCCTTTGGGAAAGCCGCCGCTTTTTTCGAGAAAAGCGGGTGAGCAGACCGGCACTACTTGTTCGCCGATGAAAGGGACGGAGCCCTTGGGGAAATCATTGCGTCCGCCGAACAGGATCGCGATGTCGGCCTCGCGATAGTCGAGCGGCTGGAGCATGGAGGAAGCCGTGATGCGCACGTCGACCTCGGGATGTTTCGGCCTGAACTGCGCCACGCGCGGCATCAGCCAGAAAGTCGCAAAGCCATAATCCGTTGCAATCCGCAAACCGGGTGAGCGCTGCCTGCGCCTGATCTGCTGCACGGCGTCTTCGATTCCATCCAGACCAGCCCGCACAGCCGCATAGAGAATCCGCCCATCCGGCAGAATTTCAACGCCGCGCGCCCGCCTTGCAAACAGCGTGACGCCCAAACGGTCTTCCATGCGTTTTATTTGATAGCTGACGGCAGGTTGCGTCATGCCGAGTTCGCGTGCTGCGAGGGTCAGATTTTCCAAACGTCCGACCGCTTCGAAAACGCCAAGGCTGCCAAGATCCCAGGATGGAGAAACCATAAAGAACCTTTATATCGTCGATAAAAAATGAATGGGTTTTTCCTTAGCGCAAATGGTGTTTTCCTGAAAGTCGAAATGCAAGCCATAACGGCTTTTGATTGTACGAGATGCGGAATGCATCCATCAACGAGGGGTCTCCGATGCGTTATTTGAAGATGACTGCACTGGCGTTTGCGGCGTTCACGGGGCTGGCGGGAACGGCTTATGCTGCCGATCCGGCTGCATGCGAAACAATCCGCCTGTCCGATCCAGGCTGGACTGATATTACCTCGACCAATTCCATTGCAAGTGTGCTGCTGACTGGCCTTGGCTATAAGCCCGATGTGAAGACAATGTCTGTGCCGATTGGCTATGAAGCCCTCAAAACTGGCAATCTCGATGTCTTCCTTGGCAACTGGATGCCAGCACAGCAGAAATTCCGCGATGATCTCGACAAGGCTAAAGCGGCTGAGGTGATCGTCAAAAATCTGGAAGGCGCAAAATTCACGCTCGCAGTGCCGGATTATGTCGCGAGCGAAGGCATCAAGGATTTTGCCGATCTTGCTGCCCATGGCGATAAATTCGGCAAGGAGATTTACGGTATCGAGCCGGGTGCTCCTGCCAACCAGAATATCCAAAAAATCATCGAAGATCCGAAATTCAAGCTGAACGGCTGGAAGATCGTGGAATCCAGCGAGCAGGCCATGCTTGCGCAGGTGGACCGCAAGAACAAGGACAAGGGCTGGGTCGTGTTTCTTGCCTGGGCTCCGCATCCTATGAACACCAAGCTGAAGATTGAATATCTGTCTGGTGGCGATGATTATTTCGGCCCTAACTTTGGCGGTGCTGAAGTCTACACGCTCGCCCGCACCGGCTGGTCGGCGAACTGCCCGAATGCTGCAACCTTCTTCAAGAACCTCACCTTCACCGTGGATATTGAAAACGAGCTGATGGGCAAGATTCTGGACGAGGGCGCGGAAGGTTCGGCGGCTGCAAAGGAATGGCTGAAAGCCCATCCGGAACAGATCGACAAATGGCTGGCTGGCGTGACCACGCTGAAGGGCGAACCAGGCGCTGCCGCCGTCAAGGCAAGCCTCGGTATCTGATCGTCAAACGTAAAGATTGCAAGGCGGGCATTTCGATGCCCGCCATTTCGCGTTTCACTTATGCCAGATGGTTCCGCACAGATGAAAAAGCCGAATATCCTCATTCTCATGGTTGACCAGTTGAACGGGACGTTTTTCCCGGATGGCCCAGCCGACTTTCTGCATGTCCCGCATTTGCGCAAGCTTGCCGAGCGTTCCACCCGTTTTGCGAATTGCTACACGGCAAGCCCGCTTTGCGCTCCGGCGCGCGCTTCTCTGATGTCGGGCCAGCTGCCATTCCGCACCGGCGTTTATGACAATGCAGCCGAATTCTCATCCGAGATACCAACCTATGCGCACCACTTGCGCAATGCGGGGTATCAGACCGCGCTTTCCGGCAAGATGCATTTTGTCGGCCCCGACCAGCTACACGGCTTCGAGCAGCGTCTGACGACGGACATCTATCCTGCTGATTTTGGCTGGACGCCGGATTATCGCAAACCGGGAGAGCGCATCGACTGGTGGTATCACAATCTGGGTTCCATCACCGGGGCCGGTTTTGCGGAAATCACCAACCAACTCGAATATGATGACGAAGTCGCCTATCAGGCCGAGGCAAAGCTTTACGATCTGGCGCGGGGCCATGATGAACGCCCTTGGTGCCTGACCGTCAGCTTCACCCATCCGCATGATCCTTACGTGGCGCGCAAGCGCTTCTTTGACCTGTATGCGGATATTCCAGAACTTGACCCGAAGATCGGACCGCTGGCGGAAAGCGAAATCGATCCGCATAGCGAGCGGTTGCTTCGCGCTTCCAAGGCTGAGGATTACGAACTGACCCGTGAACAGATCAGGGCAGCGCGGCAGGCCTATTTCGCCAATATTTCCTATGTCGATGAGAAAATCGGCGGCCTGCTGGATGTGATCGAGCGTTGCAATATGGCAGACGATACGATTGTCATCTTCACCTCCGACCACGGTGACATGCTGGGTGAACGCGGCATGTGGTTCAAGATGAGCTTTTTCGAAGGCTCCGCACGTGTGCCGCTGATGATCGCTGCGCCACAGATGCCGGTGGGTTTGATCGCTGCGCCCGCCTCAACGCTGGACGTGTTGCCGACGCTGGCCGATCTGGCGGGTATCGACCTCAACGGCATCATGCCATGGACCGATGGTGTTTCGTTGCTGGAGGTCGCGGTTGGCACGAAGGAACGCGGTGCGGTGCCATGCGAATATGCGGCTGAAGGCACGGTTGCGCCGATGGTTTCGCTGCGTGAAGGACAATGGAAGATCAATCTTTGCCGTGTTGACCCACCGCAATTGTTCAATCTCGCGGATGATCCGGATGAGTTGCACAATTTGGCGGCAAGGTCCGAGCATCGCGTGATACTTGAACAACTGATGGAAAAGGCGCTGGGCCGCTGGAACCTCAATCTCTTCGATGCGCATGTTCGCGCCAGTCAGGCCCGCCGCCATGTGGTCTATCCGGCCTTGCGCAACGGGGCATATTATCCGTGGGATTATCAGCCGCTGCAAAAGGCGTCGGAACGCTATATGCGAAACCACATGGACCTGAATGTGCTGGAGGACAACCAGCGCTTTCCGCGCGGGTAAGGCACGCGTTATGAAAGCGCCAGCAGCGTGTCAGCGGCGTCACCATCGATGATGAGGCCGTTGACGATGCCGCTTTTCAGAAGCGCCTTCGCTGCCGCAGCTTTCTCTTGCCCAGCGATGAGCAGCACGACCTGAACTTTCTTCAGCTCGGCAAAGCTGAGTGCGATGGTGCGCTGGTTCATCTCGTGCTCGACCTGCTGACCATCCTTGTCGAAGAAAATGCCGTTGGTGTCGCCGATTGCACCGGCGGCACGCAGGCTTTCCAGCTCGGATTTGCTGAGCATGTTCTGGCGGCGCAACAGGGAATCCTCCGTCAACTCGCCAGCGCTGATGAAGCAAACCGACGCTGTGCGGGCAATCTCCAGCGCGCGCGCCACAGAGCGCTGCGAAATGAGCACTTTTCGGTCTTCTGCGGAATCAGCGATGAACGGAACCGGCAGGAAAAAGCCTTGCCCGCCCGTCCGCCGCGCCAGCATGTGCACAACTTCAAATGGATTATAGGCGGAGTTCGCGGTCAGCGATCCCATGACGGAGATGAAGCGCGCCTGCGGTGCGCGTACACCCGCAAGTTGCAATGTCATCTGCTCGATGGTTCGTCCCCAGCCGGTGCCGATGGTGGCTTCCTCATTGTCGGCCAGAAAGCTTTTCAGATAAGTGGCAGCGGCAACACCGACGGCCCGGAATGAAACCTGCTTGCGGATTTCCGATGCCGTATCTTCATCTGCATGAAAGCCAAATGGCGGTGTTGAAATACAAAAATCCAATCCATGGCGGCGCATCAGCTCGTTTTCCACGGGCAATGTGCCTGCGTTCTGGTGGTCGATGGAAATGCTGACAAGGCCGCTTTCGCGGGCCTCGCCCAATATCTTGTTCACGCGCGCCCGGGTTAGGCCCAGTCGGGATGCGGTCGCCTCCTGGTTGAATCCGCCAACGTAATAGAGCCACGCCACGCGCACCATGAGGCTGTCTTCGGATTCACTCATCTGTCCCTCGCTCAATTTCTGCACGGCAAATTACAAATGTATTTCTATTTGACATTTGTAATTTGCCGACGCTTAATACCAATCGTTCCGGCGGACAAGAGCGCGAAAGAGCGGGCAGGTCAATCGGAATGGAACCTGAAGCACAGGCAGCCGAATGGCGTTTCTGGAGGAGCAGAGACCGACATTCGCCAGTGCATCGGGTGTGGAGGAGTGCGGGAGGCGATGGCGCCATCCGTAACAGGCACTGACCAGCTCGAACTGAACTGCATGTGTGCCGGGAAACAGTAATTCAAAGCCAGTTGTGGAGCCAACCACATGGCTTGTGGGAGGAAAAAATGGGTTCGGGACTTTTCAGGAAAACCATGGCTGTCGCAGCTCTGGCCATGCTCATGGGCACGGCAAGCGCGTCGGCTACCAATGTGGCCTGGGTGCATTCCAACGCTGCGGCGCAGTCCGAGCAGCGTGCAAAAGCTGGCTTTGATGCCTGGCTCAAGGAAACCAACAAGGATTGGAGCATCAGCGTTCTGGATAGCGGTGGCTCGGGCGAACGCACGGCGTCGAACATTCAGGATGCTGCCTCGCGCGGTGTAGACGCAATCATCGTTAGCATGTCGGATCTGCGCGCCTCGCGTGCCGCCATCGATTCCGCTGTTGCGGCCAAAATTCCGGTTTTCGCCATTGATAGCGGTCAGGTTGACGGCGTTGTGGTCGATGTCACTACCAATAACTGGGCCATGTCGGCTGATGTGTCGCCATATTTGCTTAATGAAATGGGCGGCAAGGGCAATCTGATCTTCCTGCGCATGGCAGAGCACCACGGCACCCGCAAGCGCGGCGACGTGATGGAAACCGTGCTGAAGGAATATCCGGAAGTGAAGGTCATTGCCGAGCACAATATCGATTACACGGCCTTCTTCGAAGATACGACCAAGACCATGCAGGACTATGCATCGCGCTTTGGCGAAGACATCAATGCTGTTTGGGCGCCTTGGGATGAGCCTGCACAGGCCGCCATCAACGCGCTGAACGCCGCCGGATTGAAGAATGTCAAAGTCATCGGCATCGACGGCCATCCGCAGGCGATCGAAGAAGTCTGCAAGCCTGACAGCCTGATGATCGCAACGGTTTCGCAGCCATTTGAAAAGATGGGCGCACAGACCGGCGAATGGATCGAGAGCATTGTGGTCAAGAAGGAAGACGCTGCAAAGGTCATTCCGTCGAAGACCGTTTATCTTGATGCGCCGCTCGTCACCAAGCAGAACTGCAAGGACTTCCTCCCGAAGAAGTAGGCAAGCCCCCAAAGTTGCCTGCATCTGGCCGGAGCGTGAACGTTCCGCGCTCCGGCCCCTTTTAGAGTAGATTGAATTCATGGGAGTTCTCCGATGGCCGTAAGCCTGTCGCAGATCGTTATGTCCTATCCCGGAACGCTGGCGCTGGATCAGGTGAGCGCCGAGTTTCGGTTTGATGAGGTGCATGGACTGATCGGAGAAAACGGCGCCGGAAAGACCACTCTGGTCAGTATTCTTGGCGGCAGCAAAAGCCCGACTTCGGGCACGATCACCATTGATGGCACCGAGGTGAAGCTTGCAAGTGCCGGTGATGCGCTGCGCAAGGGTATCGCGCATGTGTCGCAGGAGGGCAGTCTCGTTCCCGGATTGACCGGCGCGCAGAATATTCTGCTGGGCGACGAGCCTCGCATGGGCCTTGGTGTTATTGACAAGCGCAAGCTGCTGTCGCGCGCCAATGACTTGCTCAAGCGCTGGTTCCCGCAAGTTTCCATCGACCTCGACGAGCAGGTCGATATGCTGCCTATGGCAGATCAGAAGATCATCGAAATTGTCCGCGCACTGCGTGGCAATGTCCGTCTGCTCATCCTCGATGAACCCACGGCAACGTTGCCCGCGCGCGAAAAAGAGAGCCTTTGGGAGATCATCAAGACCCTGCCGCAGCAAGGCGTCGGGATCGTTTTGATCAGCCATTTCCTTTCTGAAATCAAGGCATTGAGCGATAGAATTACAGTTCTGCGCGATGGTCATCACATTGCGACGCTTCAGGCCACGGAAGCGAGCGAAGCCGGGTTGATCGATATGATGCTGCAACGCTCGGGCGGCAAGACGGCGATGGCGCAGGAAGCCAGTGACAATCGCAGTTTCGGTCCTGTGGTGCTGGAAGTCAGCGATTGGCATGCAGGCGGTCTGCACGTTGACAAATTTTCCATCCGTGCGGGTGAGATCGTCGGGCTGATCGGCTTGACTGGCGCTGGCCATTTTGGCTTTGCCCGTTCGCTTTATGCGGCAAGCGGCGTCACCAGCGGCACCTGCCGTTTTCAGGGTGAAACGATTGCCCGGATCGATGCGCGCACCATGCAAAAAAAGGGTGTTGCGCTGGTTCCCGATCACCGCATGGAATATTCGCTGATCGGCGATTGGGATGTGCGTGAAAACCTTGCCATGGTGCATCCGTCCTTTGCGGCCTTGGGCGGCACAGGCGTTCTGTCGATGCGCCGTGAAGCGCAGGAAGCCGACCGCACCATGCAGCTACTGAACGTGAAGGCGCATTCGCGTAATCAGTTCGTGAAGGATCTGAGCGGCGGCAACAAGCAGAAGGTGTCGATCGGCAAGTGGCTTTACGGCGCAGACGACCACTACCGGCTGATGATTTTCATCGAGCCGACGGAGGGTGTCGATATCGGCGCGAAGCGTGAAATTCACGCACAGATGCGCAGGCTCGCCGACAAGGGCGTGGCCATTCTGGTCACCTCGTCCGACCTTCTGGAAATTGCCGACGTGGCAGACCGCGTCATCCCCTTCGTGAATGGCTCTCCGGGCGCGGAAATTCCGCGTGAGGCCTTTTCCGAAGCGAAGTTTATTGCCGCAATGGCAGGAGTTATCCAATGAATACACAGAACCCCGCCGTTGCCCCGCAATCGTCGCGTCATGCGCAGAGCTTCGGCAAGAAGCTCAAGGGCGAATGGCTGCTGAAATATTCAACGCTCTTCGTGTTGCTCCTGCTGTTTGCGGGCTTCTCGCTGACGGTGGACCGTTTTTTGACAGCCAATAATCTGCTCAACATTCTTCAGCAGATTGCCATGCTCACCATCGTCGGCGCGGGCCTGACCTTCGGTTTTGCCGCGCGCGAAATGGACCTTTCGGTCGGCTATATGGTTGGCATGGCGGGCATTTTGGTGCCGCTGCTGCTGGTCGCGGGCACGCCACTGCCATTGGCTTTGCTTGCTGGATTGGGGGCAGGGTTTGTCGTGGGGGCCGTCAATGCGGCGCTTGTCACTCTTGTCGGCGTGCCTTCGCTGATTGCCACGCTTGCCATCGGCTCCATTCTTTATGGCATCAACTTTCTGATGACCGGCGGACGGGCGATCTATGGTGGCCTTCCGGCCAGCTATCTCTGGCTGGGACAGGGACAGCTTTTCGGTATTCCCGTGCTTGCCTATGCAATGGTCATCGTCGTGTTTGTCGCCTGGTTCATCATGGAGCGCACCGTCTTCGGTCGTTACATCTACGCGGTTGGCGGCAATCTCAAGGCTGCCGAACTTTCGGGCGTCAATGGTCGCTTCTATCGTGCGGCTGCGCTGATCGTCTGCTCTATCTTTGCAGCGGTCGCGGGGGCGCTTCTGGCGGCGCGCCTCGGTTCCGGCCAGCCCAATGCCGGTGAGCGCTATCTCCTCGACGGGTTAGCCACGGTTTTCATCGGCATGACCATGTTTCGTCCCGGCACGGCAACGGTTGCCGGAACCTTCTTCGGGGCGCTGTTTATCGGCGTCATCAATAACGGCCTCAATCTGATTGGCATGGACACCTACATCCAGAGCATCGTGAAAGGCCTCATCATTCTCGTCGCGGTCGCGGTTGTTTCGCGCACCACCAAACTAAAGCTCCTGTGAGGGCACTGAACCGGACACCATGAAAAATTTGCAACAGACAGGTCTGTCGGAGGCGCACGTGCAAAATCCGAGTAATTCCAATCTTCTCGAACTCTATAGAACGATGCGTCGCATCCGCACTTTCGAAGAACGCGTCGGCGAACTCTTCGTGCGCGGCCAGACGGCAGGTTCGATGCTTCACCTTTCCATTGGTGAAGAAGGTGCTGCCGCCGGTGTATGTGCCGCCATGCAGCCGCAGGACACCTTCACAACCCATCATCGGGGCCACGGTATCTTTCTGGCGCGTGGCGCTGATCCGAGGCAGATGATGGCTGAAATCGGCGGCAAGGAAACCGGCTATTGTCACGGCAAGGGCGGTTCCATGCACATTGCCGACATGGCGCTCGGTCATCTGGGCGCCAACGCCATCGTCGGTGGCGGTATTCCCGCCGTCGTTGGTGCGGGACTGTCGAGCAAATATCTGAAGAAGAATTCCGTTTCGCTCGCTTTCTTTGGTGACGGCGCGATGCAGCAGGGCATTCTTTATGAGAGCATGAACATGGCGGCCCTCTGGGGTCTGCCGGTGGTGTTCGTCTGCATCAACAATCAGTACGGCATGGGAACGCGGGTCGATCAGGCCACCGCCAACACGGCTTTCGATCAGCGCGCGCATGCGTTCGGCCTTAACGGGGCTGTTGTCGATGGCATCGATGTCGAGGAAGTCAAGAACGCTGCTCAAGGGTTGATCGACGATGCGCGGCTCGGCAAGCCGGGCTTCCTGTCGGTCACCTGCTATCGGTTCTTTGGTCATGCGCGCATGGACAAGAGCCCATATCGCGCAGAGGCAGAGGAACTGGAAGGACGCAAGAAGGATCCGGTGAAGTTCACCCGCGATCGGCTTGTTTCGTCCGGTCTGGCGCAGGAAGCTGCACTCGACGCCATGGATGGCGACATCACGGCCGAGATGGACGCCACTATCGATTTCACTGTCGAGTCTAAGGCGCCGCCGCTCACCTCCATGTTCAAGGATGTTTACGCGGTGGGCGAACCTGAGCCCGAACCCGTTCGCACCCGTATCGACCGCGTACTTTCCAAGGATGAAGCATAATGGTTGCCATGACTTACCGCGACGCGCTGCGCAAAGCGCTGGATGACGCCATGGCGGAAGACAACACCATCGTCGTGATCGGCGAAGAGGTGGGGCGCTATGGTGGCGCTTATGGTGTCACGAAGGATCTCATCGGCAAATACGGCCCCGAACGCCTGATCGACACGCCGATCTCCGAACCGGCCATTGTCGGTGCTGCGGTTGGCGCTGCCATGACCGGGCTGCGTCCAGTTGCCGAGCTGATGTATATCGATTTTCTGGGCATGACGATGGACCAGCTTGCCAATCAGGCAGCCAAGATCCGCTATATGTTCGGAGGCCAGATCGGCGTGCCGATGGTTCTGCGCACCCAGGGCGGCACCGGGCGTTCCGCTGGCGCCCAACACTCGCAGAGCCTTGAAGCCTGGATCATGCATACGCCGGGTCTGCGTCTCGCCATGCCAGCCACGGTTCAGGACGCTTACCATCTGCTGCGTCAGAGCCTGACGAAGCCCGACCCTGTGGTCTTCATCGAGCACAAGGCGCTCTACACCCGCAAGGAAGAGGTCGATCTCGACGCCGAGCCGCTGGCATGGGGCAAGGCCGCTGTGCGCCGTACTGGCAAGGACATCGTCATCGTCACCTATTCGCGCCAGCTGCATTATGCGCTCGATGCCGCCGAGAAGCTGTCCGCCAAGGACATTGAAGCGACGGTCATCGACCTGCGCACGCTCAATCCGCTGGATTTCGACACCGTGCGCGAACATGTCGAACGCGTCGGCAAGGCGATGGTTGTCTCGGAAGGCGTGATGACTGCCGGTGTTGCGGCAGAGCTTGCCGCTCGGATTACCGAGGAATGCTTCGACTACCTCGAACAGCCGGTGGTGCGTGTAGCCGGTGAGGACATTCCGATTTCAGTTTCGCAGGAGCTTGAAACCGGTAGCGTTCCGACGACCGATTTCATCCGCTCCGTTGCCGAGAGAATGTTGTCATGAGTGAACGGATTTTGAAAATGCCACGCCTTGGCGAGACGATGGAGGAGGGCAAGATTGTCGGCTTCCTCGTCAAGCCGGGTGACAGTTTCAAGCGTGGGGATTCGATCATTGAAATCGAAACCGACAAGACCGTAGCCGAGTTTCCGGCCTTGGGCGACGGCACGCTCAATGAGTGGATCGGCGCTATTGGCGACCATGTGGTTGTAGGCGCGCCTCTGGCCCGCATCGATATCGGCACTGGACCCGATTGGACCAGCGACGGTGAAGATGAAGCGCCGGAAGCATCGGCGGCGACCGCTCAAGACGTTGAAGCAGTTCAGGAGGCTGTGGAAGCTTCCGTTGCCAAACCTGCGGCTTCACCAAACAGCGGCGAGCGTGTTCGCGCAACGCCGCTTGCTCGCAAGGTTGCTCGCCAGAATGGCATCGACATCAATTCGCTTTCGGGCAGCGGGCGTCGGGGCCGGATCGAGAAGGAAGACGTGCTTGCGGCTTCCGGCGGTTCGAAATCCAATAGTGCTGTGCATTTTGCCGATCTTGCAAATGGCCGTATTGCCTATCTGGATCAGGGGCCGAAGAACGGTCGTACAATCATCTTGCTGCACGGTTTTTCTGGTGACCGGACGACATGGAGTGGCATTGCAGCGGGTCTGCGGCGTGCGAATTGCCGCGTTATCGTGCCTGATCTGCCTGCCCACGGACTGACGACAATCGATGCTGCGAACGCGGCTGAACTCAGCGCCTTCCTGCCTGTGTTCCTTGATGCTCTGGGAATTGCCGAGGTTGACGTCGTCGCGCATTCTCTTGGTGCCGTCGCAGCCACGCAATTCGCGGATGCCCATGCAGGCCGCATTTCGAGCCTGACGCTTATCGCGCCTGCTGGACTTGGTTCTGAAGTCGATGCCGGCTTTATCTCCGGTATGGCCAATGCAACGACGGCTGGCGAAGTCAGCCATCTGTTGCGCCGTATCGCGGCCAAGCCAGTGGAGCTTTCACCCGAACTGGCAGCGGAGTTTGCGAAAACCATGGCCAAGGGGCGTCTCAAGGCGCTTTCCGCAGCGATTGTCGGTCCTTCGGGGCAAACTTCCGACATCGTTCCGGCGCTGGAAAGGCTTTCCCGTGCAAAGCCGGTTCGTGTTCTGGTTGGACTGCTGGATCGCATCATCCCATGGCAACAGGCGACCGCATTGCCACCGTCCATTGCCATACATTTCCTCGGTCAGTCCGGCCATATGCCGCAATGGGACCAATCCAAAGAAGTGCTTGATCTGATTATAAATTCCACGGGAGGATCCCATGACTGACGATGTCAGGCTTCGTCTGAAAGAAGCGCAAGCACGGCTTGGCGCTTTTGCAAAATCCGCACCCGAACTGATAAGCGGCTTTGCCAAGGTCAGCAAGACTGCAACGGCGGCTGGCGCGTTTTCTTCGGCGCAGCGTGAACTGATTGCGGTCGGCATTGCCGTGGTGAAGGGGTGCGAAGACTGCATCCTCTACCACGTGGACGCAGCAATCCGGCACGGCGCAACCGAAAGGGAACTGATCGAGGCGCTTGAAGTCGCCGTTGAAATGGGGGGCGGCCCGGCAGTCATGTATGCGGGCAAGGCGCTGGAAGCATTTCGCGGCCTGAGTTGAAAATTGCGCGATGAGGCATGCGAAGACTGGAGGAGTTTTCGCAGCCGCCTCGGGAGGAATTGAATGGCTTATTTTCTCACCGCCGACGGAGGAACGGAAAGTATCCGGGCGCGGGTTTACGACCTGTCGGGCACTTGCCTTGCAAGCGCGGCAGTTCCCTATGAGACGAAGTTTTCCAGCGGCGCGCGCGCGGAGCAAAATCCGGAAGACTGGTGGTCATGCTTCGTCCAGGCCGCACGCAAGGCGATAGCGGAATCGGCTGTCGACCCATCGGCAATAGAAGCGATCACGCTGGCGACGACCAGTTGCACTGTCGTGGCTCTGGATGCCGAGGGCAAGCCGCTGCGTCCGTCGATCATCTGGATGGATGTTCGCGCAAGTGCCGAGGCGGATGCCGTACTTGCCACCGGCGATCAGGCCTTGCAGGCCAATGGCGGCGGACGAGGGCCCGTCTCCGCGGAATGGATGATCCCGAAGGCGCTGTGGATCGCGCGCAATGAGCCGGAGATCTTCGAAAAGGCAGATACAATCTGCGAATATCAGGATTTCATGACCCTGCGCCTGACCGGTGAAAAGGCGGCGAGCCTCAACAATGTTTCGCTTCGCTGGCACTATTCGACAGATCGCGGCGGCTTTCCGGTTACGCTTCTGGAGAAACTTGGCCTCGACGCTCTGTTGCAAAAATGGCCGTCACGCGTGGTTGCGCCAGGGGAGGTTATCGGCGGACTTTGCGCATCGGCTGCTTCCGCACTTGGCCTGTCGCAGAGTGTGAAGGTGGTGCAGGGCGGAGCCGATGCACTTATCGGCATGATCGGTCTCGGTGTTGCCAAACCGGGTCAGCTTGCGCTGATAACCGGTTCATCTCACTTGCAATTTGGTGTTGCAGATAAGCCTCTGCATGCGCCGGGCATTTGGGGCAGCTATCCCAATATGGTCTATCCGGACCGCTACATTATCGAGGGCGGGCAGACTTCAACCGGGTCGATCATCGCATGGCTTGGGCGCATGATGAACGGCACCATGGATATGGAAGCGTTGAACGCCAAGGCTGCCGCGCTGGAGCCGGGTGCAGAGGGCCTTCTGGTGCAGGATCATTTTCAGGGTAACCGCACGCCCTATACCGATGCCTTGTCTCGCGGCGCAATTGTCGGTCTGACGTTGGCGCATGAACCGCACCACATCTTCCGCGCCATTATGGAGGGTATCAGTTTCGGCACGCGCGCCATTCTCGATGCCATGGCTGATGCTGGTTATCGCGGACAGGAAATTACGGTTGGCGGCGGGGCCAGCGCATCGCCGCTGTGGCTGCAAATCCATGCCGACACGGCTGGGTTGCCGGTCTGCGTGCCGCAATCGCGTGATGCGCCTTCTGTCGGGGCTGCGGTTCTTGCCGCGCACGGGGCTGGCCATTTCGCAAGCATTGATGACGGCATTGCCGCGATGGTGAGGCCGGGCAAACGCATCGAGCCACGCCCGCGCGAGACCGCACTCTACAATGAAATCTACCAGCAGTATCGAGCGCTCTATCCGGCATTGAAGGCCGTACAGGCTGCCTGAGGCATTGTGATGGGAGGACGAAATGCTCAAAGATTTTCAACTGACCGGTAAGCGTGCCGTCATAACCGGCGGCGCAAAGGGTATCGGGCGGGCCATTGCCGAGCTTTTCGTTGAGGCTGGCGCGACGGTTATCATCACGGACCGCGATGAAGCGGCGGGCAAGCAGACGGTCGCGGAGCTCAATGCGCGCCGTCCTTCATCTGCAAGCCTCTACATTCTGGATGTCACGGATCGTGATGTAGCAGAGCGAACAGCCGAAGCGATTGCTACCGAGGTCGGCGTTCCCGACGTTCTGGTCAACAATGCGGGCATTGTTCGCAACGGCCCGGCGAGCGAAACGTCCGAAGCAGACTGGCGCGCCGTGATCGACGTCAATCTCAACGGCGTCTTCTTTTGTGCTCAGGCCTTTGGCAAACGCATGGCTGCTGTGGGGCGGGGTGCCATTGTCAACATCTCTTCCATGTGCGGCGAGATTGTCGTCTATCCGCAGCCGCAGGTTGCCTATAACGCAGCCAAGGCCGGGGTAAACCTCATCACCAAGTCTTTGGCTGTTGAATGGGTGAAGCAAGGCGTGCGGGTCAACGCGGTTGCGCCGGGTTACACCGCAACGGAACTTACGCTTGCTGGCCGCAGCAATGAAGAATGGTTTTCAACCTGGATGCGCATGACGCCACAGGGGCGGCTGGGAGAACCACGCGAGATCGCAAATGCCGTTCTTTTTCTGGCGTCCGACGCCGCAAGTTTCGTGACGGGAACAGTACTTGCCGTAGATGGCGGTTACACCGCGCTTTGATTTTGGGAGAATGAGATGACTGAACAGGCGAAAATTGCTCTGGTCACCGGTGCAAGTCGCGGTATTGGCCGAGCCATTGCTATTGGTATGGCCAAGCGCGGCTTCGATGTCGCGATCAACGATATCGAGCGTCAAAAAGATGCGTTGCAGGAAGTGGCGCAGGAAATCGAGACCACCGGCCGCCGCGCATTAATCGTCTATGCCGATGTGAGCAACAAGGCTGACGTCGAGGCGATGGTCAAGAAGACTGCTGATGCATTTGGTCGTATCGATGCAATCGTCAACAATGCCGGTATTCTTATTGCCAGCGATGTGGAGCACCTCAAGGAAGAGCACTGGGATAGCGTCCTCGATGTCAATGCGAAGGGAACATTCCTCGTCGTGCAGGCTGTGTTGCCTTACATGAAGCAGCAGAAATACGGCCGCATCGTCAATATCGCTTCCATCGGCGGTAAGCACGGCGCGCCTGAACAGGCCCATTATTCGGCATCGAAGGCCGCCGTCATGGGCTTTACCCGCGTTCTCGCGCAGGAGGTTGGCACTTATGGGATTACGGCCAACTGCATCTGCCCGGGGATTATCCTGACCGATATGGGGCGGGTCAATTTGGACGATGTTGCCGTGCGCCAGTCCTGGCAGGAAAAGACAGCGATGCGCCGTATTGGTGACCCGGAAGATGTCGTCGGACCGGTCGCATTCCTGGCTTCGGATGATGCGGGCTTCGTGACCGGCCAGAGCCTCAACGTCGATGGCGGTATCGTGCTGAGCTAATGTTGTGCTTGAGAGGCTAAACGGTCCGTGTTTACGGCGCGGCAGTTGCTGACTGCTGCGCCGGAATGTCATCGGGAAAGGCGAAGTTACAGATCGACCGGACGTCCCGAGGCTTCTTCCTCAAGCGTGATGGCCACATCTGCATTGGCTGAAAGCCTGACCTTGTCGCTTTCGATATCGGCGACAAACCCCAGCTCGATGTAATGATGATGGTCGCTATGTTGCCCGGAATTATCGCTCTTCTTGAGCTTGATCCGGTTGCCCTCCAGCCGATCAACCGTGCCGACATGCACGCCGTCGGCACCGATCACTTCCATATTTTCGTGAATTCTATGCTGCATAGGGATTTCCTCCGCTTGAGCTTCAGATGAATTCAACATCTGCAAATGGGATTGCCGTCTCTAAACTAGTGCACGTTTGCCTCTTGGCCATGGCAATGAGTGACGGAAATCCTGTTACTCAAAAAATCAGCCCGAAGCGGGCTGAGCAATGCGTGGGTTGTTGTTTGCGTTATTCGAATACGCGCGCCAGTTCTGAGGCGCGCTGTGCTGTTAGCTCCGGATCAAGGTCGCTGTCTTCGAAAGTGCGTATAACGACCCGTGCAAGTTGGTCTCTGTCATCATCAGTCGATGGAGACCGGCCCAAAAGTTCGCAACTGCGGTTATAAGCCTGTTGCAACAACGACAATTCTGCCTGGCTGAATATGCCACGGTAAGCTGCGCTACGAAATGGCATTGGTTTTCTCCTCTGCCTATATGGAGCGCCAATTAACACGCGGCAGCAAGGAACATTCGCGTGAACTGGGTTGCGGGCATCTTCGTTGCAGGGCAAGAACTGAAATCAGTTCAGGCTTTTCAGCGTCAACAGTTCCTGAGCAGTCATCTCATCCGTGATCAGCACTTGAGCCTTTGTGGTCAGGATACTGGCGCGGATGATCTGCGCTTTGCGAACGCCTCCTGCCGAAATGATCACTTTTGGCACTTTGCGCAGTTCCGTTGGGTTGATGGCCATGGCGCGTTTGTTAATCGGATGATCGACAATCTCACCTGCCTCATCAACGAATTGGCACAACACATCGCCCACTGCGCCTGCTGCCTGCAGGCTTTCTGCATCTTGTGCCGTCAGCAAACCGCGACGGAAAATCGATGCCTGTTTGCTGACGTCCGCTACACTCAAAACAGCGAGATCTATGTCGGAAACTTTGCTTTTCAGTGCTTTTAGTTCCTGGATTTCCCACAGCTCCTTCGCCAGAGCCACATGAGGCACGAAGACGGGGGCGGTGATCTGGAAGAGTTCCGTCTTGTAAAACTCAGCCAGCCGCCATGCGACGGCTGATGGATTGTCAGCCATGGAATGTGTCAAGCCGCCGAGCAGGGAGATAACCGACAGGTCATTGATTTCACGCCATTTCAGATGGCTCATACAAGCCTGCAACGTTGCACCCCAGCCAACGCCGACTGTCAGCCCGTCTTGCAGGCGATCTGAAAGATAACGTCCGGTAGCGTGGCCGATCACGGCGGAGATACTGGCTTCGGATTGATCGGAAGAGGGCACGACAATGGCTTCAAACAGCCCGAGGTGTTTTTCCAGCGCACGTTGCAAACGTATGAGCGGCTCGGCATGGGAATTCAGAGAAATCTGGACGATGCCCTCGTCGCGCGTGGCAGCCAGCAGCCGGAAAGCCTTGATCCGGCTGATATCCAGATTCTGCGCAACCTGCTCCTGCGTCAGCCCTTCAATATAATAGAGCCACGCGGCACGTAGTTTCAGCTCGTCCTGATCTGCCTGAAACTTGGTTTTCGGCTTTGTGCTGCGGGCCATTATTCTACCTTTTGCGTCTTTCTTCCAAGAAGGCTCACTATCTCATTTGCGTGCGATAATGATGCGATAATTACCTTTACGTCAAGAATTGATTGAAATCATAAATGAACAAAAATATTGTGATTGCAAAGAATGTACAAATAAATCATATGTTGCCACATAAATTGCGGAGACTCTCCTGCTGGGAGAGGGGTTTTCAAGAGGTGGGAAATGCGAATTCTGATTTCAAACGACGACGGTATTGATGCTCCCGGCATTGCGGTGCTTGAGAAAGCCGCGCGTCTTTTGAGTGACGATGTGTGGATCATCGCACCGGATGGAAATCGCAGTGCAAACGGTCATTGTGTCTCTCTCACGGCTGGGTTTTCGGTCAACAAGCTTGCAGACAAGCGTTACGCCTGCACGGGTACGCCGGTGGATTGCGTAATCGCTGCGATTCATTGGGTATTCCGTGATCAGCAAATGCCAGATCTCGTTTTGTCGGGCATCAATGCCGGGCGCAATGTGGCCGAGGATGTGTCCTATTCCGGGACGATGGCGGTTGCCCGCGAAGGCGCGCTGAACGGCATTGCTTCGGTTGCTTTTTCCGCGCCGCGTGATTGTGAAGCGTTCGATGCAGATGCTCTGGCGTGGCTTGCCAGTCATATTCGCAATTTCTGGGAAACTAGAAGCGATTGGGCGCATGACGGTCATTGGCTGAACGTCAATCTGCCGCGCAAACTGCCCGCCGCATTGGAAATGGCTGAAATCGGCCGCGACAAGAATCTGAAATATGTGAATCTTTTCGAAGAAACGGAGAATTCAGTTCGCATCCAGCCATTAGCGGATCGTGATTACAAATCCAACGGCAACGATGAGAACGCGTTGATTGACGCAGGCAAGGCCAGCGTGACCAACCCCAACTGGTTTGGCCATTCAAAAGTTCCGGCATCGGTGACTGGACACAAGCCTGCTTGATATCTGTGGCGCGCAAAAAACACCCCCGTTGGCAGAGGCTAACGGGGGTGTATTGGTTTAAAAACGGCCGGTTTCTGGCCTTTTAAGAGCTTAGCCACCGATCAGCGGGTAAACCACCTTGATCATGTCTTCGAGGTGATCATTGGCGAAACCGTCGTGCTTCAGCACTTTGCTTTCAACGCGACCATCATCAGAAAAGTGATGTTCCATATAGCCGACTTCGCGAGTGCCACCCATTTCCGGAACAAGCTCTTCCGTTGTCGTAAACGCAATCGATGAGCACCATTCCAGATGCACATTGCCGCGCTTGGATGAGCGCTGCTGATGCAGGTGGCCGCTGGCGATTAGCCGCAGCTTTGGGTGGTTGATCAGACCCTCAAGGCGACCCCAACCCTTTGGATCGACAGTCCAATAGGTCAGCTCGGTGCTGTCCATATTATCGATGTAAATCGGCTGGTGGGAGAATACGGCGAGGTAACGGTCACCGGATGACGCGATCTGTTGGTCTATCCAGTCATATTGTTCGGCTTCCTGCGACAAGCCGGAACCAATCAGCATCGAGCTTATACCGATGATTCGCCATTTGCCTTGATCGATAACCCAGCGGTCGGCGCCAAAATAATCTGCAAATCTCGCATAGCGCGCGGCATTGATGGCGCTGCCATTTTCACTTTCCGGCTTGGAAAGGTTTGGATTGTCGCCAACGTCATGATTGCCCGCAAGAAAATGGATAGTTTTGCCGGATTCCTTAAAGAAATCCCGGCATAACGCATAATCCTCGTCATAACGAATCCCGTCCAGGGTCACATCGCCCGTATGGATGATGAAGTCATGATTTGATTCCGCCAGTGGTTCGGCGAGCAGGCGATTGTTCTCGCGGAAATGGTCGGTTCGCGGCGAAAGGTGAGTATCTGAAATTTGTAATATGCTGAATCTGGACATGTTCGCTCCCATGATGAATGAGTCCCAATACAAAGAAACTCATTTTGTACAAAAGTATTGACTGTGAATAAAAAGTTCAATAATTTTTTTGCGGATGGAGACTGGTTCCTTGGGTTTGTCCCAAAGTGTTGCCAGTCGGGAGCTGTCTTTGCGCCGATGCGGTTTCAAAGGCAGATATAAGCATTGGGAGGGGACGCGAATGTCGGGAATTGAGATCGTCAATCTCAACAAGAAGTGGACGACATTCCACGCGGTCAATGATGTGAACTTTACCGTTGAGCCCGGCACGCTGACTGTGCTGCTTGGTCCTTCGGGTTGTGGTAAATCCACCTCTCTGCGTTTGATCGCCGGGCTGGATTCTGTCACCTCGGGCCAGATCATCATCGGTGGCAAAGACGTCACCAACGCGCCGCCCGCGAAGCGGGGCCTGGCGATGGTGTTCCAGTCCTATGCCCTGTTTCCTCATTTAACCGTTGCAGAGAACATTGTTTTCGGCCTGCGTGTGCGCAAAGTGTCTGCTGGTGAGCGTGACCAGCGTTTGAAGCGCGCTGCCGATATTCTGGGTCTGTCGCATCTGCTGGATCGGCGCCCGTCGCAGCTTTCTGGCGGTCAGCAGCAGCGTGTTGCTCTGGGGCGCGCCATCGTCGCAGAAGCTTCCGTGTGCTTGATGGACGAACCGCTTTCAAATCTCGATGCGCAGCTGCGCCACGATATGCGCAAGGAAATCCGTAACTTGCAGCAGCAACTCGGTATGACCATGGTTTACGTGACCCATGATCAGATCGAGGCCATGAGCCTTGCCGATCAGGTTATTCTGATGAAGGGTGGGAAGATTGAGCAGAAGGCAAAGCCTTCCGAACTCTATCTGGAGCCCGCCACTACGTTCGTTGCCCGTTTTATCGGGACACCACCAATGAACATCATCCGTATGGCCGATTTTGACGGCAAGGCCGCTATCAGCGGTGCCCCAAATGGACCGGCGATTTTGAGCGATCCTGCCCGGGGACTTGTGCTGGGATTGCGCCCCGAGGAAATCCGTGTGGCGGAGGAGGGGCGCGTAAAAGCCTCTATCGAAGCCATCGAGTATCACGGTGCGGACAGCATTCTCGAATGCCGCGTGGGCGATCAGTCTTTGCAGGTGCGCATTGAAGGCATTCGTCGCCTCAATCGCGGCGATACCGTCGGTCTGACATGGGCACCGTCTGCGGTGCATGTGTTTGATGAGGCGGAAGGACATCGCGTCGAGCGCACGGCCTTAGCCGTTTAACCAGAAAATGATCGGGGAACGATCATCCCTTGGGAGGAGAGAACAATGAATTTGCAGGTAAAACGATCTGTAACGCTCTTGGCCACATCTGCTATGCTGGCCGTAATGGGCGGTTGGGGAACAGCCCAGGCAGAACCCGTCGAAATCAGCTTCTACTATCCGGTCGCCATCGGCGGTCCGGTCACCAAAATCGTGGATGATCTGATCACCCGTTTTGAAGGGCAGCATCCGGATATCAAGGTAAAGCCGATCTACTCCGGCACCTATCCGGAAACCCTGAGCAAATCGTTGACTGCTTTCAAATCCGGTCAGGCGCCTGAAGTCGCGGTTATGCTCTCGACCGACATGTTCACGCTGATCGATGAAGATGCCATCGTTCCTTATGAGGATCTGGCCAAGACCGACGATGACAAGGCATGGCTTGCAGGCTTCACGCCGGTTTTCATGGTCAACAGCAAGAGCGAAGACAAAACATGGGGCGTGCCGTTCCAACGCGGCACCACCGTTTTCTTCTGGAACAAGGATGCCTTCAAGGAAGTTGGTCTTGATCCAGAAAAAGGCCCACAGGACTGGAAAGAAGTTGTCGACTTCGCAACAAAGTTGACCAAGCGTTCTGCTGATGGAAGCGTCGCGCGCTGGGGCATGCAGGTGCCGTCGTCGCTGACCTCCTACTGGTTGTTGCAGGGATATGTTGCGCAGAATGGCGGCAAGCTTGCCGAGCCGGATGGGAAAACCACTTATTTCAATGCGCCTGAAGTTGTCGAGGCGATGCAATATTGGGTCGATCTAGCCCATAAGCATAAGGTGATGAAGCCCGGCGTAATCGAATGGGCGACCAATCCGAAGGACTTCTTCGAAGGTCGCGCGGCTATGATCACCACGACCAGCGGCAATCTCACCAATGTGAAAACCAATGCGCCTTTCCCGTTCGGCGTGCAGATCCTGCCGAAAAACAAAGCCTATGGTGCACCGACCAGCGGCGGCAATGCGTATATTTTCAACGTTGAAGATAAGGCAAAGCAGGCGGCGGCATTCCAGTTCGTGAAATGGCTCTCCTCTGCGGATCAGGCTGCCGAATGGAGCATCAAGACCGGCTATATCGCTGCCCGTGATGATGCTTGGCAAACGGAAGCCATGAAGAAATATGTTGAGGAATTCCCCGGCGCAAAGGTGCCGCATGACCAGATTCCTTACATGGTGCCAGAACTTTCAACCTATGAAAATCAGCGTGTCGCACGCGTGATCGACGATGCGATCGAGGCGTCGCTGACGGGTAACAAGAGCGTTAAACAAGCTCTCGACGATGCGCAGGCCGAGGCCGAACGTATCCTTAAGCCCTACCAGTGATAGGTTGGCATAGAGCTTCGTGCGGCTCGTCCATACGAAGCTCTTTATCGTGCAAGAATGACAATGCGGCGTGTGCCCGGCAGAGCCGATTCGCATCATCGCAAGAAGGCTGGAGAACTCGCGTGAACCAGGCGAAAAACCAGATAACACCATGGCTTCTGCTGTTGCCGGCCACTGTCTTGTTGGCAGTGTTTACGCATATTCCAGCCGTCATGACGTTCATCAACAGCTTCTACCAGACGCCGCGCGGCAAGCGTCCGCCTCGCTTTGTCGGCGTTGATCATTATACGACAATGATAAGCGACCCGGTTTTCTGGGCGGCCCTCAAGAATAACGCTATCTACGCGCTCGGCACTGTACCTGCATCCATAGCATTGGCCATGCTGATGGCGATCATCGTGAATTCGTCCATTCGCGGTCGCTCGTTGATGCGGATGTCGTTCTTCATGCCGACCGTGCTGCCGATGATTGCAGTTGCCAATATCTGGCTGTTTTTCTACACGCCGGGCTATGGTTTGATCGATCAGTTTCTGGGCCTGTTCGGTTTCCATGAAACCAACTGGCTGGGTAATCCCGATACCGTGCTTGGCAGTCTGATGGTGTTGGCTATCTGGAAGGAAGCCGGTTTCTTCATGATCTTCTATCTGGCGGCATTACAGCAGATCAGCCCGAGCCTGTCCGAAGCGGCAGCGCTTGAAGGCACGGGACGCTGGTACTTCTTCCGCCGTGTGACGTTTCCACTATTGATGCCAACCACTCTGTTTGTGCTGATCAATGCGGTGATCAATGCGTTCCGCCTGATCGACCATGTGATTGTCATGACCCGTGGCGGGCCGGACAATGCCAGCACTCTGCTGCTCTACTATGTTTACAATGTTGCATTCCGTTTCTGGGATACGGCCTACGCATCGGCTTTGACGGTTGTGCTGTTGCTGGCGCTTGCTCTTATCGCCTTCGTCCAGTTCGGGGTTCTTGACCGCAAGGTGCATTACAAATGAGTGCAATGACATTACCGCATCAGCCACGCGAATTCTCGTTTTGGCGGGGCCTTGAAACCGTTGGGTGTTATCTGCTGGGGTTGCTCTGGATACTGCCTTTGCTCTATGCCGTGTGGATGGCGTTTCATCCAGCGCAATATGAAGCTCGGTTTGATCTCTTCGCTCCGGTGACACTGGAGAACTTCAGCAATGCGTGGAATGCCGCGCCTTTCGGACGCTACTTCCTCAACACATTCCTGCTGATTACCACGATACTGATCAGCCAGTTCATCATCTGCACGCTGGCGGCCTATGCTTTTGCTCGCTATGAATTCCGCGGCAAAACGATTGTCTTTATGCTGGTGTTGGTACAGCTGATGATCATGCCGGAAGTGCTGCTGGTCGAAAACTACCGCACCATTGCGAAGTTGGGTCTGGTGGATACAGTTGTGGCTATGGGGCTGCCTTATATGGCGTCGGCCTTTGGTATTTTCCTTCTACGCCAGACCTTCCTCACTGTGCCGAAGGAACTGGACGACGCAGCGCGTGTCGAAGGGGCGGGGGCACTCACCACGCTTCTCAAGGTCTACGTGCCGTTGGCCAAGCCCATCTATGTGGCCTACGGTCTCGTATCGGTCAGCTATCACTGGAACAACCTGCTCTGGCCGCTGGTCATTACCAATTCCGTTTCCACCCGTCCCCTGACGGTTGGACTACAGGTGTTTTCATCGCCGGATCAGGGTGTGCAGTGGAGTATTATCTCGGCTGCTGCATTGATGACGTCAGCGCCTTTGCTGATCGGTTTTTTGCTGTTCCAGCGCCAGTTCGTTCAGAGCTTTATGCGCGCGGGTATCAAGTAGTATAGTGCGTTCTAGACCTTGAACGACGGCGGTATTCTGTATCGCCGTCGATTGCCGCGATACCAAGATAATTTAAAAT
The DNA here is from genome assembly GCF_014138065.1 of Ochrobactrum sp. P6BSIII. Taxonomy (NCBI): domain Bacteria; kingdom Pseudomonadati; phylum Pseudomonadota; class Alphaproteobacteria; order Hyphomicrobiales; family Brucellaceae; genus Ochrobactrum; species Ochrobactrum sp. P6BSIII. The sequence continues at coordinate 185,277 of NZ_JACGXB010000009.1, forward strand.
AAATGCGTTCTTAAAGCGTGTAAAACGCCGGTCAAGAGCGTGCGATTTTGCCATGTGATTTCGATACTAATTTTGCCTGGCGCCGCAGCGCTGCAATGCTCGCTTCATATATCCATTCTTATTGCTGGCCTGTTTATCTCTCGGAAAGTGTTCCGATCCGCTTGTGCGATCCGGCTCGGGTGGGGGTACTCAAGGCGCATCACCGCGTATTGAGTGAATAAAAAAACGATTCATATTTCTATGGCCATCCGCTGATTTTTTCCTGGGGCTTGCAGTGAAACGCCAAGGCTTCTAGACTTGGATTTCAGATAAAATATTGATAAATAACGTTAAATTCCAATTTGATAATCAGAAGAAATTGAGAAATTTTTTAATGAAACGTTTTATTGACAGGTGTTTCCCTCGCAGCTATGGTCACGAGGTAGCTGGCAGTCAGGAGGAGACTTCGCGTTGGTAACAAGCGAAGCGACGATGCGGCTACACAATGGGAGGAGAAAATATGTCAATGCGTCTTGGTCGCCTCTTGGGCGGCGTTCTACTTGCGTCTGCAGCGTATACGAGCGTGGCGTCTGCTGCCTGTGATCTCAAGATCGGTACCCCGGCTGTGTTGTCGGGTCCGGCAGCCCAATGGGGCATTGCTTTGCGCGACGCCGTCAATTTTGTCGCCAAGGAAACAACCGACGAAAAGCGTCTGGTTATTGATGGAACTCCATGTTCGGTTTCCACTGTTGTGATTGACTCCAAATATACCGCTGAAGGTGCAGCTTCGGCGATGAACCAGCTTGCCGCTCAGGGTATCAAGGTCATTGTCGGGAGTGTCGGCTCGCCCGAAGTGACCGGTATGAAGCCTGTTGCAGCACGCAATCGCATGGTTGCTATGGTTGATAGTTTCGCCAAGAACGCAATTGGTCCTCAATGGCCGAGCATATTCCATATCGGTCCCGGACCGTCTGGTTGGGCCGATCCGATTATTGATGCTGGTCGCGAGCGTTTCAAGTTCGACAGCGTAGCGATTGTGGCTCCGAACGATCAGGGTGGTACCGATGTTGCTGGCGTGAATGCACAGATATTCAAGGAGAAGGGTGTTAATGTCTCCGAAGAATACTACCAGCGCGGAACCAGCAATTTTGCGCCGATCGTCACGCGCATAATGAGCGCAAACCCTGGGGCTCTGGATCTCGCTTCATCGCCAGCGGGCGATGCTGGCATCATCGTAAAACAATTGCGTCAGGCTGGCTTCGAGGGACCCATTTTCCGTCTGGGTGGTCCTGGTTTTGATGAAATTGCCCGTGTGGCCGGTGGCGTCGACGTGCTGAAGGATTTCCTCTGGTACGAGCCGATCTATATGGACGAAAACACGCAAGCTTTGGAAGACAAGTACAAGAAGCTGATGGGTTCACCACGCCCGGAAAATAGCGACTTCTTCCGATGGGTCTTTGCCGCTCGGATGATGATTAAAGCTGCGCAAGCTGCCGGCACTGTCGACGATTCCGAGAAGATCGCTGCCGAAATGCGTAAGCTTTCCGTGGAAGACGAGAACATTGGCAAGGGTCATTGGATCGGCCAGTCCTTCTTCGGCATCAATCAGGAAATGTCTTATCCGTTCGCTATCGGCGTCGTTCAGGATGGCAAGAAGCAGCCTCTGCTGCGCGCGGAAGCAGTCAGCGAAAAGTAAGGCACCGTATCATGGAAAGCTTCATCACGACGGGGCTGATTGGTATCAGTCTCGGCTCACAATATACTTTGCTTGCGCTTGGGTTCACACTGATTTTCGGGATCCTCGGCGTGGTGAATTTCGCTCACGGCGGCTTCTATGTAATGGGCGGCTACGTCGCCTATTACTGCACTACAATGCTCGGATTGCCTTATCCTGTGGCGGTGTTGATAGCCCTTGTGGCGACGGCAGTGCTCGGTTGGTTGTTCGAGGCAATCATTCTTGAAAGAGTGATTGAAGATCATCAGGCGACATTGATGGTCACGATGGGCTTCTATCTGGTCCTGGCCACAGCGATCCTGGTAATTTTCGGGGCTGAATCGCCGCAATTCTCTTTCCCTGTAACCGGGGTCTGGCGTTTTGGTGGCATCTATTTTCCCTATGCCAATATGATTGTGCTCGCCGCATGTCTGGTGGCTATCGCATTGGTCTATTGGCTGATCTATCGCACCAATGTCGGGCGTGGCATGCGAGCAATGGCCGAAGACCGCGCGGTAGCAAGCGCGCTCGGCATGCGGACCAAGGCGCTCTTTCCTTTTGCATTTGCTCTCGCCACCGGGCTTGCCGGGGTGACGGGTGCGCTGGTCACGCCAATCCTGTCACTCGCTCCGCATGTTGGAGATGCGACGCTCGCTTATTCGTTCATTACCGTCATTCTGGGTGGCCTTGGGAGTGTCACCGGTGCCACCGTCGCTGCCTTCATTGTCGGTATGGTTGAAGCTTATGCTGCCGTCTATCTCGGCGGATCCAAAGGTGCGCTCACGCTTTTCGCAATCGTCATGGTGACGCTTGTGGTTCGCCCACAGGGACTTTTCGGCAAGGAGGTCCGCCGTTCATGAGCCGCACCACCATTTCCTCAGACATCACCATTCGACGTCAGCCATTCTTCAGTATTCCTGATTGGATCACACTCGGCCTGGTGCTTCTGTCCTTCATTGTGCCACTTGTCAGCACCAATCCGCAGGTCTTGTCTCAGACCAATTTGATCCTGATCGCGGCAACGGCGGCACTCGGCGTCTATATTATGCAACGGCTCGATCTGATGAGCTTCGCCGTTCCTGCTTTCATGGCTGTCGGTGGCTATACCGTTGCCATATTGAGCCTGAGGCTTGGCATTACCGACATTTTTGTCCTCTCGGCAGCGGCCTTTCTCGTGCCGGTGCTCTGTGCAATTCCGCTCGGCTCGTTGATATTGCGATTGAAGGGGGTGTATTTCGTGCTGGTCACTTTTGTGCTGACCGAAATCGTCCAACTCCTGCTGTTTGAAGCTGAGCCGTTGACGGGTGGAGCAAACGGACTTGTCGGCATGCCGCCAGTGACGTTGTTCGGTATGGACCTGTGGGACAATTCCCACGTTGTGCTCACCACCTGCGCACTCGCCTTCGCCGGTTTCCTGATCACTGCCGCCTTCACACGTTGGTATCGCTACGAATTTGCGGCCATTGAGACCAACGATGTGCTGGCGGAAAGCCTCGGCCTCCCGGTCTGGAAATATAAGGCGATGGCGTTCTGCGTCGCAGCTGGCGTGTCGGGCTTCGCAGGCTTTGCGCTCGTCAACATGCTTTTGACCGCCCATCCCACGTCCTTCGCTCCGATGTCATCAATCACCTACATCACCTACGCGATCGTTGGTGGAAAGCGGACCATTCTGGGCTCGCTTGTGGGTGCAATTGTTCTGGTCTCGGCGACCAATTACTTCGCACTTTCCGGTGAATTGTCACCTGGCCTCTTCGGTGTGCTGATCATTGTTGTGACGCTTGTGGCGCGCGGCGGTCTGGTCGGTATCGCAATCACGCTCATCAAGCGTCTGCGCGGCACAGATAGTGGCTCGGTTGGGAAAGATCGGACCAAAGCGGCGGTGCATGAAGGCAATCTTGCTATTGGGGAGAATGGTCGATGAACCGGACTTCAACAAATGCCCTGAAAGCGGATCGTATCTCCAAGGCATTCGGCGGACTGAAGGTCTTCACCGATGTCAGTTTCACCTTGCCAGCCGGCGGACTTCTCGGTGTCATTGGACCAAACGGTGCCGGCAAGACCACGATGATCAACATCATCTCGGGTCGACTGAAGCCAAGCTCGGGCCGTGTTCTTCTTGGCGACACGCAGATCGACGGCAAGCCTGTCTATGAGAATGCTGGTCGAGGTCTGGTGCGCAGCTTCCAGCAGACCGCAACCTTCAATGGCTACACCGTCGAGGACAATCTTCTTTCGGCGCTCCGCTTTTCAAAGAGAGGGCGGTCGGCACTCGAACAGCTGTCTCCGCTGCTTGACCAGTTTGGTCTCGTCGAAAACTGGACGCGCAGTGCGGAAATTCTTCCCTACGGACTTCAGAAGATGCTGGGTCTCACCATGGCACTTGCAACACAGCCAAAGGTGCTTCTGCTCGATGAACCGGCGGCAGGGTTGGAAAAATCCGAGCGCACCAACATCGATACATATGTGCGTTTCGCTCAAGAAGCCTTCGGCTGCGGTGTGCTTCTGGTTGAGCACGATATGGAATTGATCAAGCGTCTGTGTCCGTCGGTCATTGTTCTCGATGGCGGCAAGCTCATTGCAGAAGGCCCGCCGGAAACGGTGCTGACAAATCCGGATGTAATCAATGCCTATCTTGGGGGCAGCGATGAGGAGGAAGACGATGCTCAGCATTCGTGATTTGCATGTGACCTATAGCGGCACGCACGCATTGTCTGGTGTCGATATCGCAGTCGAAGCCGGCCAGACAGTACTTCTCATCGGGGCCAATGGCGCAGGGAAGTCGAGTCTGATCAATGCTGTTATCGGGCTCGTCAGAGCGGCTCGTGGCCAGATCAGTTTCGATGGCCGTGATATTTCCGGTCTTTCGAGTGATGCGCGCGCCCGGCTAGGTATTGGCTACTCACCCGAAGGACGACGCGTTTTTCCAACCATGAGTGTCAAGGACAACGTGCTGGCAGGTGCCGGTTCGCTCGGCACACGTGATCAGTCGAAGGCCTGGGATCGTCTTGTGGCAAGTTTCCCTTTTCTGGCTGAACGTCAGGCCCAGCCAGCAGGTCAACTTTCGGGTGGCCAACAGCAATTGGTGGCGATTGCCAGAGCGATGTGCGGTGGCCCGAAACTATTGCTTTTGGATGAGCCGTTTCTGGGTCTCGCCCCGGTCTGGATCCAACAGATTTCGACCGCCGTACGTCAGATGCAAGAGGACGGTATCGCAGTGCTCATGACCGAGCAGATGGCGCGGCCAGCACTCAAACTTGCGCATAGCGGACACATCATGCGCGGCGGTCTCATCCGCCGTTCGGGAACGACCAATGAAATCAGAGGCGCCGCACTGGCGGAGGAATATCTCTGATCCGTTTGGTCTCCGAAATTCGACAGGAGAATTATTTTGGGTAAATCCGCACCACTTCACGGTCTTACCGTTCTCGAGCTGGGGCACAGCGTGGCCGCTCCCTATGCAGGCCTTATTCTGGCAGAGTTGGGAGCACGGGTAATCAAGATTGAAAACCCTTCCACTGGGGATTATGCGCGCGGTTGGGGGCCCCCCTTCTTCAAAGAAGACGCCACCGCATTTCACGCTCTAAACCGGGGAAAGGAAAGTCTCACACTCGATTTTTCAGACCCAGAACAATGTGCGCATCTCAAGAAGCTGATCCTTGGGGCTGATGCTGTTATCCAGAACCTGAGACCTGGTCTGCTCACCAAATTCGGTGTTGATGTCGACGAGATGCGGCGGCAGGCGCCTGGTATGATCTGGTGTGATATCGGCGCTTTTGGCAAAACTGGCCCGCTGTCGCGCAAGCTTGGTTATGATCCGCTGGCGCAGGCTTCCTCTGGCATCATGTCCATCACCGGCGAAGCGGATCGTCCTCCCGTCCGCGTCGGTGTGTCGCTGGTGGATATGGGGTCGGGGATGTGGACCGTCATCGGCCTGTTGGCAGCCCTTCTTGAGCGCAATAAAAATGGCGAAGGCGCGCATATCGCAACGTCTTTGTTTGAGACTGGGCTTGCCTGGATGACCATCCCGCTTGCCGCGCATGCGGTTGCAGGCGAAGTGCGCAAGCCTCATGGTTCCGGCCTGGCTGAAATTGTGCCCTATCAGGCCTTCGAGGCTGATGACGGCTGGGTGATGATCGCAGCGGGCAATGACCGGTTGTTTGCAAAACTCTGCCAGGCGTTACCGGGGCTGGAGCATCTGGCTAAAGATCAGAGGTTTGCGCAGAACCGCGACAGAGTGTTGCTGCGCGACGAGTTGATACCACAGATCGCGGCCGCGGTCGCTAAACTCACGGTCAGCGAACTCGGCGAAAAACTCGACGCTGTCAGTGTGCCGAATTGCCCGCTTTTGACCATCGACAAGGTCTGGACCCATCCGCAGACCGAGGCTGTTGGTATTGTGACGGAAGCTGACGGGCAGAAGTGGATCGGCCTCCCATTCACCATTGATGACGCTCGCCCAACGTCGGGCGGTTCAGCGCCCACACTTGGAGCGCACAACCAGACAATTCGACAGGAAAGCTGATGGAACGCACTTATGAAACGCTCGAACTGGAGCGCATCGATGACCATGTGCTGTTAGTCCGGCTTAATAGGCCGCAAGCAGCCAATGCGATGAACACCCGGATGGGCGAGGAACTGATGGACCTTTTCGAGAGGTTCCAGGTCGTTTCCGAAGGCGTGCGCGCGATTGTGCTGACGGGTTCCGGCGAAAAGGCCTTCTGCGCAGGCGGTGACCTGAAGGAACGCAATGGCATGACCGATGCGCAATGGTTGCGCCAGCATGCAATGTTTGAGCGCATGCTCCGCGCAATAATTGCCTGTCCGGTGCCGCTGATCGGTGCAATCAATGGTGCGGCCTATGGTGGGGGCTGCGAGATTACGGCAGCTCTTGATTTTGCCTATGCGTCTGAAAATGCACGTTTCGCATTGACCGAGGTAACGCTCGGCATCATGCCAGGTGCGGGTGGTACGCAGAACCTGCCGCGCGCCATGGGAGAACGACGCGCCAAGGAAGTTATCCTCACTGGCCTGCCTTTTGCGGCGCAAGAGGCATTTGAGTGGGGGCTTATCAATCGTGTGTTCCCGCAGGCCGAGCTTCTTGGTGCAGCACTTGCCACTGCGCGTCGTATAGCGGGCAACGCGCCTATTTCTGTGCGCCAGGCCAAGCAGTCTATTCATCGCGGTTTGCAAATGTCACTGGCTGACGGTCTGGCTTTCGAGATCGAATGCTACAACCGCATGGTGTCGACGGAGGACCGTCACGAAGGCGTGCGGGCTTTCAATGAAAAGCGCCCACCTGTCTTCAGGGGAGTTTAGGTCATGGCAGAGCATGTGACCTTGCGCGAAGTGGGACTTCGCGACGGAATTCAGATGGCAAAACGTTTTCTCGAGACCGATCGCAAACGCGAATGGGCAAGGCGGCTTATTGCGGCTGGTGTCCGCGAAATCGAACTGACTTCTTTTGTACCGCCGAAGATCGTGCCGCAATTTGCTGATGCCGACGTTTTGGCTACCAGCTTGCCTGACTTTTCTGGCGTGGTCTGTTCAGCACTGGTGCCCAATCTCAAAGGCGCCGAGCGGGCGCTTGCCGCTGGCTTTCGCCATATCAACTACGTGCTTTCAGTTTCTGAAGCCCATAGTCAGGCCAATGTCCGTCGCTCTACGGAAGAGGCGGTCGTGGAATTCGGGCGCATCGTGGCGCTAAAACAGTCGGAGGCTGGTCGCGATATGGTGCTCGCCTGTGGGCTGGCAACCAGTTTTGGGTGCACACTGCAAGGTTATGTCGCGCCGGAACGCGTGTTCGAGATTGCGCGCCGTGTGACGGATATGGGGGCAGACGAGCTGATCGTGGCGGATACGGTCGGTTACGGCAATCCGGCGCAGGTCCACGAAATCCTGCCGCCGATTGTCGAGATCGCAGATGGACGCCGCATCATCTGTCATTTCCACGATACGCGCGGCCTCGGCCTCGCCAATGTGGCAGCCGCGTTGGAAACCGGCGTCCGTGCGTTCGACAGTTCGCTGGCCGGGCTTGGCGGATGTCCGTTTGCACCGGGTGCAACAGGCAACATCAACACGGAAGATACGGCATATATGCTTGAAAGCATGGGCTTTTCTACTGGTGTCGACATTGACGCCCTGCTGGATATCCGCCGCGATGTCGAAACGTGGCTTGGCCAAGAAGAACGCTACAGTGGCGCGATAGCACGCGCCGGTCTTCCCAATACATTTTCAGTTGCAAAGTGAGACTACGCTATGACCAATACTGTCGCTACCATGGAACTGGGCGAAGACTTTCCGGAACTGCGTGAATCGATCCGTCGAATTTGTGAAAACTATCCGCTCGATTACTGGGCAAAACTGGATGAAAAATCTGGATACCCGTCTGAATTTGTACAGGAATTGACGGATGGGGGCTTTCTGGCGGCGCTCATCCCGGAAGAATTTGGCGGAGCTGGATTGCCACTGCGCGCTGCGGCTGTGATTTTGGAAGAAATCAATGCCTGTGGCTGTCAGGCGAGCCCTGCACATGCCCAAATGTATATCATGGGCACATTGCTGCGCCACGGTTCTGAGGAGCAGAAGCGCACTTACTTGCCCGAGATTGCCGCTGGGCGGCTGCGCCTCCAGGCTTTTGGCGTGACAGAGCCGACGACTGGTTCGGACACGACGCAGCTCAAAACCCGTGCCGTGCGTGACGGTGATCACTATGTGATCAACGGCCAGAAAGTCTGGACGTCGCGCGCGCTTTATTCTGATCTCCTTCTGCTTCTAGCCCGCACCACGCCGCTTGATCAGGTTGCCAAGAAAACGGACGGCATTTCGGTTTTCCTGATCGATCTGCGTGAAGCGCGCGGAAACGGTGTTGATATTCGCCCGATCAACGCATTGATCAACCACAACACGACGGAAGTTTTCATCGAAAATCTACGCGTACCGGCGTCAGCACTAATCGGTGAGGAAGGCAAAGGTTTCCGCTACATTCTGGATGGTATGAATGCAGAACGCATTCTCGTTGCGTCGGAATGTGTTGGAGATGGCCGCTATATGATCCGCCGCGCGGTGGAATATGCCAAGGAACGTCGCGTTTTCAATCGCGAAATTGGCGCCAATCAGGGTGTGCAATTCCCTATTGCTCGCGCCCATGCGGAACTTGAAGCCGCCGATCTCATGGCCCGTAAGGCTGCTGCCTTGTTCGACGCGCACCAGCCCTGCGGTGGCGAAGCCAATATTGCCAAACTGCTTGCCTCGGAGGCGACCTGGAAAGCAGCTGATACTGCGCTGCAGACGTTTGGCGGCTTCGGTTATGCAGTGGAATACGGCATTGAACGGAAGTGGCGTGAGTGCCGCATTTATCAGACTGCGCCGATCTCGACCAACATGATCCTGGCCTATGTCGGTCAGCACATGTTGGGTCTCCCACGGTCCTATTGAGGTCCATCATGGATAGCATCACGATCAAGGCCGCGGAGTTCATCAAGGATTTCGACCTCGCTCATGTTCCGGCAGAGGCGGTTCACGCCGCGCGCATCGGTATCGTGGACTGTGTCGGCACTATGCTTGCTGGCGCGCGCGAACCGGCGGTCGAACTCGTCGCGACGATTGCAACGCCTGCCAGTGGAAGCAATGACGCACCCGGTGCCGTCAACGGCCAGCGATATGGTGCGGCGGATGCCGCACTCGTCAATGGCGTGGCGGCCCATGTTCTGGACTTTGATGATGTGGCGCTTGCCGGTCATCCCAGTGCGGTATTGGTGCCCATGATCTTGGCGGAAGGATATGCGCTGCAATCCTCTGGCCAGGAGGCGCTGGAAGCCTATCTCGTCGGTTACGAATTATGGGCTCATCTGGCAGCGCTGGAGGTGGGACGCTTGCATGACCGTGGGTTCCATCCCACCGCGATCATGGGAACACTGGCCTGTGCTGCTGGTGCTGCTAGGCTCAACAAGCTTTCTTCTGAAGAAACCGCACATGCGTTGGCCATTGCTGCTTCGCTGGCGGCTGGTTTGGTTGCAAATTTTGGTTCTATGACCAAGTCGTTGCATGCCGGACGAACGGCGCAATCAGGCATTCAGGCTGCGCGGCTTGCCAAGACAGGCTACACCGGTAGCACTGATGCGCTTGAGCACCGGGTGGGTTTCCTGCAATCGTTTTCACCGTCAGGGGCTCCGATCTTGAGCGCCGATGCGTTCAAAATTGGTGAGGAATCGATGGCTGCGCGTTATGGCGTCAATATTAAACGCTATCCCACATGCTATGCGACCCATCGTTCTATTGATGCCATGCTCGATCTTGTTGATGAAAACGATATTGCTCCATCCGAAATCGCGAAAATCAATGTTCATACAGGTGTGACCCAGCAACTCATGTTGCGCAACGCCCGTCCGCAGACCGGTCTGGCAGCCAAATTCTCGATGGAGTTCGCAATGGCGAGTGCTGTCGTGGCCCGACGAGTGGGACTGAAGGAGTTGACAGATGAATTCGTCAGTCGCAGCGACGTGCAGTCTATGCTGGAGCGTGTCGAGGTGACGGTCAGTGGAGAAGAAGCGGGCGAAGATCTACCGTTCGCACCGTTCGATCTCGTCTGGATCACCCTGAAAGATGGCACAGTGCTGCGTCATGAACCGGTGGAACATGCACGTGGAAGCTGGCAGATGCAGCTTGACCGTGAAGCTTTGAAGAAAAAATTCGAGGATTGCGCTGGCATTCTCCTGCCCGAAGAAAAGCTGGGTCCGTTGTTTGAAAAGCTATACCGCATTGAGGCAATGAAAGATCTGCGCGAGCTTGATCTGGTGTGATGAAGCAACGGCCCGATATGAAATGCATACATATTTGATCTGGAACGATTTGTGATGAACAGCTTGCCCACCCGACAGATACCCGGCGTCTATCATCGCCGCTTCGGTTCTTTTCTCGTGACAGCCCTTTCCGACGGCTATGTTGAGATGGGTTATAATATTTTCCGTGAATTCGAACCGCATGAAGTCGATGAGATGATGGCGCGGGATCATCGGGTTTCACCGCCGAGAATCTCGGTCAATTGTTTCCTCCTGCGCGGTCCTGCCGGCACCGTGTTGATTGATTGTGGTTCCGGTGAAAAATTCGGTCCGACGGCGGGCAAATTGTTCGAAAATCTGGAGGTAGCTGGCGTGCGGCCGGAGGAGGTGGACCATATTCTCCTCACACATTGCCATCCGGATCATTCCTGTGGACTGACCGATCCTGTGACGGGTGAACGATTGTTTGCGAATGCGACGGTGATCGCCAACCGCAAGGAAATCGAGCACTGGTACTCAGATGCCGAAATGCAAGCAGCAGACGAACGTAAGCGGCTTCGTTACTTCGGTTGGGCGCGTGAGCAGGTGGACCCGTATCGTGACGGGCGACTAAGACTTGCTGACGATGGTGAAGAGGTGCTGCCAGGCATTACGCTTGTGGAATGCGCGGGCCATACGCCGGGCCACAGTACCTGGCTCTTGAATTCGGAAGGCAAGCAGATGATTGTCTGGGGCGATCTTGCACATGTTCCCGAAATTCAGGTTGCCCGTCCCGAAGTTTCAATGAGCTTCGATCATGATCCGGATATGGCGGCTCGTAACCGCACAAACCTGCTGGCGCGGATTTTCGAACAGGACATGCTCGTTGCCGGAATGCATATTCATTTCCCCGGATTCGGCTGGCTTGTGCGGGAGGGAACCGGATATAGGGTCGCTACCGAACAATGGAACTTTGAAATCTGAAAGGCTTCGCTACGGATTGAACATGGCCAAAACCCCTACCATACGCGATGTCGCTTTGCTCGCTAACGTATCGATCGGTACGGTTTCGCGCGTGGTCAACGATGCTGCCGATGTGCGTCCGCAGATCCGCAAGGCGGTTGAAAGCGCGATTGCGGAATTGGGCTACGTGCCCAATGCCGCCGCAAAGTCGATGCGCATGGGGCGGACAAAGACGGTGGGCTGCATCCTGCGCGAAATCAATATTGCGCAGCTGGGCGGTTTTGTATCCACGGCACATAACATGCTCAATGAGTCCGGTTATGCACTGCTGATCGCGAATTCCGAAGGCCGCCGCAACCGCGAGGTTGAATTGCTGCGCAGCTTTTCGAGCGGGCAGGTCGATGGCGTATTGATGGGGCCTTATACGCCGATAGAAGGCGAGTTCGAAGAGCTGTTGCGCACGTTACCTGTGCCATTCGTAATGATTGATCGTGATCAACCGTCATGGTGCAACGCCGTCTATGCCGATCACGAGGCTGGTATTGCTCAGGCGACAGGCCATTTGCTTGATCTTGGTCATCGTCGCATCGCACTTTTGACAGGCCCGACCAGATTGCACCCGGGTGGCGCACGCGTTCGCGGCTTCATGCGTGCTTACAAGGAGCGCGGTTTGGAACCAGCACCGGAACTGATCATTGCAGAGAGCTTTTTACGCGATCAGGCTTATCGAGTGACGTCTTCCCTGCTTGGAATGTCACAGCCTCCGACAGCCATTATTGCAGGCGGCATCGATATGCTCGCGGGTGTGTTGAAAGCGGTTCGCACGCGGGGACTGCGCATTCCGCAGGATATTTCGGTCGTGGGGTCCGGGCAAAGCGAACTGGCCGATCTGCATCAGCCGCCGATTGCTGTCGTCAGCTGGGATCAAAATGAAGTGGGCGCGACGGCTGCGGCCTTGTTGCTTGATCTGATTGCGCACGGGAAAAGGGAAGAGCCACGTCGCGTCATCATTCCAACCACGTTCAATGCGCAGGCGTCCTGCACGCCGCCGCTCGTGGGGGATTTGACGCCGAAGTAACCGGCAATCGCCAACAGGGAATGATGCAATCCGCGCTCGCATGGTCGCGGAACGGGAGAGCTATGCCTTTTGACAGGCATGGTCCGGGAAATTTGTGGAGGAGCAAAAATGCCGACGAATGTCCGATTATTTTCCGAATTTAAACTGCGTGGTGTGACGCTGAAAAACCGTATCGTGATTTCGCCGATGGGAACCTACTCGGCGGAGAACGGGCAATTGCAGCCCTTTCACCATACGCATTACGCGAATTTTGCCATGGGTGGCGCTGGGTTGGTCATGGTGGAGCAGACCTCTATCACCCGACGTGGCCGCGTGACGAATGGTGATCCGGGCCTGTGGGATGACAGCCAGATTGCTGGAATGCGGTCGATTGTCAGCCATATGAAATCTTATGGTGCGAAGACCGGCATTCAGCTGAATCACGGTGGGCGCAAGGGCAGTATGCAGCGAGCCATTCGCGGTAACGGACCCTTGACCGAACGCGATCTGGCGATGGGGGAAGAACAATGGGTACCACTGGCGCCATCGGCGCTGCCACTAGGCGAGGGCTGGCTGACGCCGGAACCGATTTCTCTGGATCACCTTGAAGGCCTTCGGTCGGCTTTTGTCGCCGCAGCAAAACGCGCGATGCTTGCAGGTTTCGACCTCATCGAGATCCATATGGCGCATGGCTATCTTTTGCAGAACTTTCTGTCGCCGCTCGCCAATCAGCGCACTGACGACTATGGCGGCAGTCTCGAAAATCGCATGCGCTTTCCACTGGAAGTCGTGCGCGCCGTAAGGCAGGTCATCCCTGATTCCATGCCGCTTCTCGCGCGCATTTCAGCCACAGACTGGATCGATGGTGGTTGGACGATGGAGGACAGTGTCGTTCTGGCGCGCGCATTGTCCGACTCGGGTGTCGATCTTGTCGACTGTTCCTCCGGCGGCAATCTGCGCATCGGTGCTACCAATTCCAGCCTTGGTCGTGGTCCGGGTTATCAGGTGCCTTTCGCTGAGCAGATACGCAAGGAAACGGGCATTCCAACTGCCGCTGTCGGCATGATCCGGACGCCGGAATTCGCGGAAGCCATATTGCAGGAAGACCGTGCTGATCTGATTTGCCTGGGCCGTCAGGCGCTGTTTGATCCGTTCTGGGCACATCATGCGGCCGAGGCGCTTGGCGTTAATCGCGATTTCTCCGGTTGGCCGCCGCAATATGGCTGGTGGCTCGAAAAATGGGGCCGGGCACTTTCGTCCAACGGCGAAAAGCCGATGGGACCAGAGGTGTTTCCCACCGCCGCAGCTGTGAAGAGCCAAGCTTCCGCCTGAACGGGAGAACTTAGGGAGGAAAAAGCATGGCAATGAAATTCTGGCACCAATCGGTCAATGAGTTGAGCCGAATTGACGCCTACAAGCGCGGTATAGAAGCCCATGCCCGCAATTTGCTGGATGGCGAGGCTGAAGTGCGTGTTCAGGGCTTACCGGAGGGTACTTACGGCGACCAGAGCCCAAGCGATGCTCTTGGCAACGCCTATCTCTATCATCGTGTGCTTGCACCTATCGTAGAGCAGGCTGTCGAGGCAGAGAAGCAGGGCTATGACGCCTTCATCATGGGGTCATTTAGCGAGCCATATCTGCGAGAGATGCGTACGGCTGTCGATATTCCGGTTGTTTCGCTGACGGAAGCTGCTCTGCTGACCGGTTGTTCGCTTGGTGGACAAATTGGTCTGATTTCGAACGCTCCGAATGTTGCCTACATGACCAAGCTCTCGGTGGCCAAGCATCATTTGGAAACACGGGTCCTGGAGGTCACGGCGCTATCGCCCGGCATGGACGAATATGAGCTTATTGCAGCGCGCGACGAGCCCGCTCAATTAATTGAAACGTTTACGGCAACTGCGCGGGAGCTAATTGCGCGGGGGGCGGAAGTTATTGTTCCAGCCGAGGGCGTGATGGCGGAAATTCTGGCACGCGAAGGCCTCAAACAGATCGACAAAGCGACAGTGCTGGATGTTTTCGCTGCGGCCTGGAGCCATGCCTTGAGCCTCGTGCGCCTGCGCAAGGCAGGTATGGGAACCAGCCGTGCCTGGCTTTACAGCCGCGGATAGGCGGTAGGGCCACCGCAATAAAAAATTCGTCTTTTGGGAGAAGGACACTATGAAAATCGCAAGCCAGATTCTTGGCGACTACCTTGCCAGTTATTCCACATTGATACTGGAACGTTCCGTTCGGGAAAAGGCTTTGATCTGCCTGCTCGATGCATTGGGTTTGGCACTTTCGGCGCGCACAGAACCCACTGCGCGGGCGGCGGTTGCTTTGTCGTATCCGCTGGGTGAGGGTGCCCCCAATTTCGCGACCGCATGGATATCCGGCGCACGTTTTTCGGCAAGCGAAGCTGCCTTCGCCAATGGCGTCGCGGTTCATGCGCATTTTCAGGATGACACGGACCATGAATCCTGGACACATCCCGGCTCGCTTGTGCCCCCTGCTATTGTCGCGCTTGGTGAGCGCAACGGTGCGACGCTTGAAGACGTGCTTCGCGCGCTGGTCGCTGGCTATAGTGTGATCAACTGGCTCGGGCGTGATGAGGTCGTCGCGCGAAAACTGATTGCACGCGGATTTCGCACCAGCCCAACCTTCGGCACTATCGCTGCTGCTGCCGGTAGTGCTGCTCTTCTCGGATTAAATGCGACACAAGCAGGCTCCGCTGTTTCGATCGCTGCATCCACCACCGCAGGCACGTTAGAACCGGTTCGTGCTGGTGCCGATGAATGGCGTGTACAGAATGGCCGCGCAGCACAGGGCGGGCTGATTGCAGCCTGTCTTGCCGAGGCAGGCGTCACGGGCGCGCCGCAGGCTCTTGATGGTCCGAAAGGTTTTCTGGCCACAGTGGCCGGTATGGATGCCACCCCGGAAGTGTGGTCTCTGCCCCCCGATCCGGCGATCATGAACTCCATACAAGCGAAGCCCTACGCAACACTCGGGGACAACATGGCAGCAGCCATGGCTGCGCAGAAGCTCTACTTGGACAAAATCGATCCGCGCGAGATTGCTGACATCAAGGTGACACTCTGGGAGCCATTCACGGCCTATCCAGGCACCAACTTTAAGGGCCCTTACGAACGTTTGGTTCAGACGCAGGCAAGCACCGCTTTTGCAGTGGCGACTATGCTGTCGCAAGGTGACATCACCTATGACATGGGCAATGAGCTGCGCAACGATCCGCTGGTCCTCGATCTGATCGCCAAGACGGCTGTTATCCCCGACGCGGTTAACGGTGCGTGGGATTCGCTGCTGACGGTGACCATGAAGGATGGCAGTGAACGCGAAGCGCATTCTCAGGAAATGCCACGCAATCTGATCTATCAAACACAGGAACGTTCTCTGGATGTGTTCGAGCGCAGGTTGACCAAGCTTGGAGCCCCGGTTGGTGTTGCGCGTGATCACGCCGCGAAACTCTTCGCGGCGCTTGATGACGGGGCGAATATTCCGATTGCCGACGTTTTGCGTGACACGCTCGCATTGACCGGTAACCGATAGGATCGGAATACCAGATGACAAAAGGACCACTTCTATTCCATCCCTACCATGTGCGCGGCGTGACTCTGAAAAATCGCATTGTCGTTTCGCCCATGGGTACTTATTCGGCTGAAGACGGGTGCCTGACGCCCTTTCAGTTCGCGCATTATGAACGCATGGCCATGGGAGGCGCGGGTCTTGTCATCATGGAGCAGACTTTCGTGACCCGCGCCGGTCGTGTGAGCAACGGCGATCCCGGTCTTTGGTCCGACAGCCATATCGAGCCAATGGCGCGATTGGTCTCCGAGATGAAACGCTATGGCGCGAAGACTGCAATCCAGATCAGTCATGGCGGGCGCAAGGGCGGGCAACAGCGCGCGCACGAAGGTAACGGTCCGATTTCTGAGCGCAATCTGGCTGCGGGCGATATTCAGCTTTATCCGATGGGAGCTTCACCCATTCCGTTATCGGAAAGCTGGCTAACGCCGGTCGAAATGAGTGAACAGCAGATTGATGGTATCGTTGATGCCTACGCAGCGGGTGCTCGTCGGGCTATTCTCGCAGGGTTTGATTTGCTCGAACTACATTTGGCGCATGGCTATCTGCTCCAGAGCTTTCTTTCGCCATTGGCCAATCAGCGCACCGACCGTTTTGGCGGTAATCTTGAAAACCGAATGCGCCTGCCCCTGATGGTGGTTGACCGGCTTCGCTCAATTATGCCGGATTCGATGCCGCTTTTTGCGAGGCTTTCGGTGACGGACTGGATCGACGGCGGCTGGACCGAAGACGAAAGCGTCGTGCTGTCCCGAGCGCTGAAGGCTGCGGGTGTCGATCTCATCGACTGTTCCTCTGGCGGCAATATGCGTGCTGGCGCGACCAACTCGAACCTGTCGCGGGGACCGGGCTATCAGGTGGCACTGTCTGAAAGACTGCGTCGCGAAGCAGGAATGCCAACCGCCGCTGTCGGTATGATCCGCACGGGCCAATATGCTGAAACCATTCTCTGCGAGGGCAAGGCCGATTTGATCTGTATCGGCCGCCAGATGCTGTTCAACCCTTTTTGGGTGCGCCATGTGGCCTGGGAGATGGGAGTAGAACGCGATTTTTCCAGTTGGCCTGAACCCTATGGTTGGTGGTTGGAAAAATGGTCCCGGGCCTTGGCGGCGAACAATGAGGACCCGCTTGGGCCTGAACATTTTCCCGAGGAAGTACTGTGAGCACGGGAGGACCAAATGCATTGGGGAAATGAACTTGCGACCATGCGCGGACGCTATGGTCAGCGTGTCGGCATCATTGATGCTGAGGGTAGCCATACAATCGCTGAGATTGTTGACCGTGCGGCGGGCATTGCCGATTGTCTGAGTGCGCTTGGCTTTGGTCCCGGCGATTTTATCGCAACGGTTTTTCAAAATTCGATGCTGGCAGCGGCGGCAAGCTATGCCGTTGCGCTGACTGGAGCGACAGAGGTCCCGATTAATCCCGTACTCAGCCAGAAAGAGTTCGATCACGCGGTCTCCTGCACGGGTACTCGGATTGTGCTTCTCGACCAAGCGACAACGCCGACGCTGACGCCGTGCGTTGCGGTGGAGGATGTGCGCAAATGCGCACCGCGCCCGCTGACGGCGGAAGGGTGGCCGGATGTGGAGCCGGAAACGCCGAGCCGTATCGTTTTCACAAGTGGCACCACGGGGCCCGCTAAGGGTGCTATCCACACCCATCTCGGACGCTGGACGGCGGGGCTTCTCTTGCGTTCGGTTCTTCCCACTCGTCCGGGCGGGCAAAACCGCATTCTCTTGATGACGCCCTTTTCGCATGGGAGTTCACTGCTGACCTTCGCTTATCTTGCCGAAGGCGCGAGCGTGCATCTGATGCATGGTGTGAATACAGCCGCCGTTCTGCCGCTTCTGGCGTCAGGTTCGATCACTGAAATGTTTGCGCCGCCGACAGTGCTCGCCAAGTTGACCGAGGCGTTGGAACAAACCGACAGTGCCAAGCCGCAATTGCATACGATCCTGACAGGAACGGCTCCTCTGTCCCCGATGCTGTATCACAAGGCTGTTGCGCAATTTGGTGAGATCATCCGCGTCACCTACGGGAAAAGCGAGATGTTCAATCCCATCACCGTGCTCTCACCTCCCGAGACCGCCGAAGCCTATGCCGGAAACGTCAGCACCGATGAGGGGCTGAGCGTCGGCTGGGCGGCAACGGGCGTGCGGATTGAAATTCGCGACGATGAAAGTCGCGTACTTCGAGACGGCGAGCCGGGGCATATTTTCCTGCATAGCCCGCATATGTTTCGGGGCTACATCACGGTTAGCGGCCTGAAGATGCTTGCGCCCGGAGAGTTTCACGATACCGGTGATCTAGGAAGGATTGACCGGACGGGCTGTCTTTTTCTCGTGGCACGCCAGTCCGACATGATGAAAACCGGCGGCTACAAAGTAGCCCCAGATGAGGTCGAGCGAGCGCTGGCCGCCGCACTTCCCGAAACCGAAATAATCGCGCTCGGCTTTCCGTCGGAATATTGGGGTGAAATAGTCACTTTGGTTGCCGAATGTCCACCATCGGATTGGCAGGAGCGTCTGGCCCCTGCACTGGCCAGCATGACCTCGTACAAGCGGCCAAGGCTTTTTGTCGCCATTGATGAGTTGCCGCGCAATGCAATCGGCAAACTGTCACGCGCCGAACTGCGCCGTCGGCTTGCGGAGCTTTACGACCTCATTGAAACGCCGCAACCGGCACTCGTCGGGAAAGGCAGGCAGATATGAGCGGCTTCGAACAGATACCAGCTATTTATCATCGCCCGCTGGGCGATATGTTGGTCACAACGCTTTGCGACGGCTACGTCGCCTACGACACTTTCGATATTTTCCGTGATGGCAATGCTGCGCGGCTGGAACGGTTTCTGACAGCTGAGACACGGATCGCGCCTCCAGTTGTCTCGATCAACGCGTTTCTTGTCCGGTATGACAGCCGGGTTATCCTTATCGACAGCGGTTCGGGCGACATCATGGGGCCAACTTGCGGGCGATTGCCCGAACTTCTCGCACGGCTGGATATCGCGCCAGAAGCGGTCACTGACGTGCTTTTGACCCATATCCATCCAGATCATTCCAATGGTCTCACCAATCCGGAAACCGGCGCTAAAATTTTTCCGCAAGCGGTTGTTCATGTTCATGAGGCGGAAATTCGGCATTGGTTCGATGACGAGGCAAAAGCTCGCGCTACGGAGCGCCAGAAGCGCGTTTACTTTGATGCTGGACGCATTCAGATAACGCCTTATCTCGCTGATAACGTGCGCATTTTCAATGCTGAGTGCGAAGTTCTGCCTGGGATCGCTGCTGTTCCATCCGTTGGACATACGCCGGGACACAGCTGCTACATTCTGCGCTCCCGCAGTGAAGCAATGATCATTTGGGGCGACACTGTTCATGTGCCCGAGGTGCAGCTTGCCGATCCTGATGTTGGGATGATTTTCGACACCGATACGCCTGCTGCTGCTTTGTCGCGTCGCAGGATTCTGCAGCGCTGTGTCGATGAAGACCTCCTTGTTGGCGGAATGCATATCCACTTTCCCGGTTTTGCTCGTGTCAGGCGCGGATATGAAGGGGAGTATCGCTTCATTCAGGAACAATGGTTCCATGCCGAAATGCGCAAGCCTGCCGAGCAAACTGGAGGAAACTGATCCGTGTCTATGATGAAAATCTGTCATGCTCCGGAACCGGGTGGGCCGGAAGCGCTCCGTTTTATGCAAGTGGAGCGCCCGACACCGACTGCGAATGAGGTGTTGATCCGTGTTGGCGCTGTTGGGGTCAATCGGCTTGATGCTATGCAGCGAGCAGGTGTCTATCCACTACCTGCGGGCGCAAATCCCGTGCTGGGTGTTGAATGCGGCGGTGAGGTTGTCGAAACGGGCGGCGACGTACCAAATTATCTACGCGGCAAGCGGGTTGCAGCTCTTCTTTCCGGCGGTGGTTATGCAGAATATGCTGTCGCCGACTGGCGGCATGTCGTTGTGGTTCCTTCAGACTGGGATGATGTGCAGGCAGCTGCGGTCATTGAAACATTCTGTACGGCCCATGAGACCTTATTCGAATTGTCGCGCCTTAAGGCAGGTGAGCGGGTACTGATTCACGCGGGCGGTAGCGCCGTTGGCAGTACTGCGATCCGCATGGCGCAACATGTAAACGCTGAAATCATTACAACGGTGGGGCGCGAGGACAAGGCCCGCCGCCTGCGCGATTGGGGCGTAACAAATGTTCTGAATTATCGCGAGGTCGATTTTGCAGAGGCAACCCGCGAAATCTACCCTGATGGCATCGATGTGATCGAAGACTTTGTCGGCCCCGCATATCTGGCGCGTCATATCGCACTTTTACGCTGGCGAGGCCGCATGACATTCGTGGGGCTGCTCAGCGACGGAAAGGCCGAGGCTGATGTGCCCGCTATTCTGACCAAGATGCTGCAGCTACGTGGTTTTACCCTGCGACCGCATTCGGCAGATGAGAAAGCCGAAGTTGTCGAGCGTTTCCGGCAGTGCTGGTTGCCGGTTCTCGCATCGGGCGTAATCGCGCCGACCATCCACGGGGTTTTGCCCTTCAATGACGCAATGGAAGCACATCGCATGCTGGAAGCTGCCGACAATTTCGGCAAGCTGATCCTGAGCATGTAACGCTCCAGCAAAAGGTAGTTTGGAAATGTTGTTATCTCAAATTCAGGACGAGAACGGAACGATCGGCGTTCTTGCACGGGAGGACGGCGAACCAGCGCGTGAAGTCATCGGCGCGGCGGGTGTGCGCGAGCTGGCGCTTGCTGCGGCCAGAAGCGGCAGGAGCCTCGTCAATCAGATCAAGGGACAAGGCTTCGGAGCGCAGTTTGAACCGGAAAGGCTTGCCGCCGATGGCCTCTACCTGCCGCCGATTACTCATTTCGATCCTGCACATTTACATTTGACCGGTACGGGGCTCACCCATCTGGGGTCGGCTGCGACCCGTGACAGCATGCATGCCAAGGTCATGACGGAAGAAGCCGAACTGACGGATTCCATGAAGATGTTCCGTATGGGCCTTGAAGGCGGCAAACCGTTGGCAGGTGAGCCAGGCGTGCAGCCGGAATGGTTTTACAAAGGCAACGGCCACACGCTAGCTGCACCGGGCGCTGCATTGGTTTCGCCGGCATTCGCACAGGACTTTGGGGAAGAGCCGGAGATAGCGGGAATTTACGTTATCGCAGATGATGGTCGCCCGATGCGCTTGGGGTTTGCCGTGGCCAATGAGTTCTCCGATCATGTGACGGAGCGGGGCAACTATCTCTGGCTTGCCCATTCCAAGCTGCGTCCAGCATCCTTGGGACCCGAAATCCGGATTGGTGCTGCGCCTCTGGATATTCGGGGGACTAGTCGCATTCTGCGTGATGACAGAGTTCTATGGGAAAAGTCGTTTTTGTCTGGTGAGGCGAACATGTCCCACACGATTGCCAATCTCGAATATCACCATTTCAAATACGGGATTTTCCGTCAGCCGGGCGATGTTCATGTCCATATGTTCGGCACAGCCACGCTTTCATTTGCCGATAAAATTCACACCCAACTAGGCGATGTTTTCGAGATCGTGGCTGAAGGGTTTGGCCAGCCTCTGCGCAATACGGTTGCTGTTGAGCCAAGCTATAGTTTGCAGGAACTGGCTGCGGTTGAACTTTAAGCAAGGTCTTTAATAACCGGCTTGAAGATCAGAAAGGACCCACTATGTCCAAGAAGAAATGCGCGATCATTGGTTCCGGCAATATTGGCACGGATTTGATGATCAAGGTGATGCGCACGTCGAAGAATATCGAAATGGGCGCAATGGTCGGCATTGATCCGAATTCGGATGGTCTGGCACGCGCCGCACGGCTTGGCGTGCCGGTCACCCATGAAGGCATCGACGGGCTGATGCGTATGCCGGAATATCGCGATATCGATATCGTGTTCGATGCAACCTCGGCCAAGGCGCATCTGCATAATGACGCGCTGTTGCAGAAGGACGGCAAGAAGGTCATCGACCTGACACCTGCCGCCATCGGCCCCTTCACCATTCCCGCCATCAATGGCGATGCCAATATCGACGAGCCGAACGTCAACATGGTCACATGCGGCGGTCAGGCGACGATCCCGATGGTCTATGCCGTCAAGCGCGCCACCGACCGCGTGGTCTATGGCGAAATCGTCGCTTCGATTTCGTCGCGTTCGGCTGGTCCCGGCACCCGCGCCAATATCGATGAATTTACCGAAACCACGTCGAAGGCGATCCGCGATCTGGGCGGTGCCGAACGTGGCAAGGCACTGATCATTCTCAATCCGGCCGAACCGCCGCTGATCATGCGCGATACGGTGTTTGTTCTGTCGCAGGGCGGCAGCCGCGAAGCCATCGAGGCTTCGATTGCCGAAATGGTCAAGACGGTTCAGGCCTATGTGCCGGGCTATCGCCTGAAGCAGAAAGTGCAGTTCGAAGTCATCGGCGATAATGCGCCGGTTCGCGTGCCGGGCATCGGGCTCGTATCGGGTCTCAAGACGACGATCCTGCTCGAGGTGGAAGGCGCTGCACATTATCTGCCTGCCTATGCCGGCAATCTCGACATCATGACATCCGCTGCATTGGTCACCGCCGATCATTGGGCAGCAAAAGCGCTTGCCAAGGAGGCTGCATAATGGCCCGCTCCAATCCCGATAAGCTCTATGTTCAGGATGTTACGCTGCGCGACGGCATGCATTCGATCCGCCATCAATACACGCTGAAGGATGTCGTCGCCATTGCGAAGGCGCTGGATGCAGCCAAGGTGGACGCGATTGAAATCACCCATGGTGACGGCCTTGCCGGTTCGACCTTCAACTACGGTTTCGGCCTGCATGACGATGTCGAATGGATCGGCGCAGTTGCCGACGCCTGCGAGCATGCCCGCGTCACCGTGCTGCTCATTCCGGGCATTGGCACGGTGCATGATCTGAAGGAAGCCTATGATGCCGGTGCACGCTCGGTTCGTGTTGCAACCCATTGCACCGAGGCCGATGTATCACGCCAGCATATCGAGGCTGCACGTGAACTGGGCATGGACACAATCGGCTTCCTGATGATGTCGCATATGGCCGAGCCGGAAAAGCTGGTCGAACAGGCGAAGCTGATGGAAAGCTATGGCGCGGAATGCGTCTATGTCACCGACTCGGCAGGCGCGCTGTTACCCGAGCAATATACGCTTCGCGTGAAGGCGCTGCGCGATGCGCTGCGACCGGAAACAGAAATCGGCGTTCACACCCACCACAATCTGACGCTTGGCGTTGCCAATGCCGTTGCCGGTATCGAAGCGGGCGCTGTTCGCGTTGATGCATCGCTGGCAGGCATGGGGGCAGGGGCGGGCAATGCGCCGCTTGAAGGCCTGATCGCCGTTCTCAACCGCAAGGGTATCGATACGGGCTGCGATCTCTATGGCCTGATGGATGCAGCTGACGATCTGGTGCGTCCGTTGCAGGACCGTCCGGTGCGGGTGGACCGTGAAAGCCTCTCGCTCGGCTATGCGGGCGTCTATTCGAGCTTCCTGCGTCATGCGGAAAACGCCTCGAAACTCTATGGCGTCGATACGCGCGAAATCCTCATCGAACTTGGCAAGCGCCGCATGGTCGGCGGTCAGGAAGACATGATCATCGACGTCGCCCTCGACATTCTC
Organism: Ochrobactrum sp. P6BSIII; assembly: GCF_014138065.1. Classification (NCBI taxonomy): domain Bacteria; kingdom Pseudomonadati; phylum Pseudomonadota; class Alphaproteobacteria; order Hyphomicrobiales; family Brucellaceae; genus Ochrobactrum; species Ochrobactrum sp. P6BSIII. Next base: position 208,963 of record NZ_JACGXB010000009.1, read on the forward strand.
AAAAACAAGGCCGCTTAAGCAATCGGGTGTGGTTCATTGGATGCCCTATGACAATGCAGACCTACAGTGAAAGGCAACATATGGCGAAAGTGCAATTTCGCCATATGTCATCCTTGTCGAAAGATGCCTCGTAACGAGCCTGGAGATTAAACCGCTCGGTCAGCGCAAGCTGGCGCAGCTTGCCAGTTCCGCAGTAAGCCGAACATATGAGCCATCTCACAAGCAGACTGATTTGGACTTCGGAGACGGAATCTTGACCGCGCGAGCTTCCCGTCTGCAGTCAAGTTTCTTGTGTCTGCGTTGCTTCAACAAACCGGAATGTTGGTTGGTCCCAAAACTCTTGCCGGATTCAATAGTTTAGCAAATCCTCGGATGTGACGAATAACATTTGGCGGGCGATTGCGAATGAGCAATTTGGGCTGGCAGGAATTGCCTCTCGGCAAGCAGGGTCTCAATGGCGCGGATGTGACCGCGGCGAACAGCAGGCAATGGAAACGGCGCTTCGCAAATTCGACTGCGCTGGGCCGCATTCTGTGCGCGCTCATGGTTCCCGCAACCGTCATCAGTACATTCTCATTGATAGGGCCAGCCGGTGCACAGCAGCAATCTGGCTCCGGTGGTGCGGGCGGAGCGGAAGGCACGCCTCCATCACATTTCGACGCCAAGGGAAATCCGGGAGGACAGGGCTCTGGTGCCTCCGCCATATCCGGCGGTGGTGGCGGCGGAGGTGGAGCAGGCGGTGCCGCAGGTGGGGATCACGACGGCAACAACGCTTCTGCAGGAAGCGGTGGCGCTGGTGGTGAAGGTGCAAGAAGCGCGCATGGCGGTGCGGCAGGCATTAGCGGTATCATCGGTTATACAGGGGATATGGCGCCCGATGTTACGCTGGTACGCGGTTTTAACGGCGACAGTGGCAAACCGGGCGATGTCGGGAAAAAGGGGCAAGGTGCATTTGCAACCGGCAATGGCGCTTCCGGTGGTGGTGGTGGCGGCGGCGGTGGCGGCGGGACCGGCGCAATCTTCACCGGTTCTGTGACGACGCTGACCGACCAAATGATCATCGGAGGTGCAGGCGGCGATGGCGGTGCTGGCGGAAAGGGTGGCGACGGCGTTACCGTATGGAACGTCTTCACCGTTTCTCCGGGGGAGGGTGGCAGCGGCGGCGGAGGAGGAGGTGGTGGCGGTGGCGGCATCGGCATATCCACGGCTTACGACCTGACTGTCAGCAGCGGGAGTAGCATTCTGGGTGGCGCAGGCGGTGCCGGTGGGGCCGGTGGCATATCGGGCATGCACGCGGATGAAAACAACGATGGCAGCATCATGGTCTGCGAAGACGATGAGGGTGAGATCGAATGTTCCAGCCCGATTTCGCTTCCGTCTGCACCCTACGACACACTCACAACAGGCGGCGGACGCAGTGGCGATGGCGGCAGCGGCGGAGACGGTATCGGCAGTTCAGGTCAGTCTGCTATTGCGATTGAAACCGGTGTCACGGTGCACGGTGGGGATGGTGGGCAGGGCGGTGTAAGTCTGCCGGGCGGCAATACGGCATCCGATGGTGGCGATGGCGGGCGTGGCGGCAACGGCATCACGTCGACCGGCACGGCTGCAACTATCACGAATGCTGGTGCCGTTAGCGGCGGCAATGGCGGCAATGGCGGGCGCGGCGGTGGCGGTGCGGATACGGGCGGCAATGGCGGCAATGGCGGCGACGGCGGCATCGGTGAATCCATGGCGGCCGGTGCCACGCTGACCAACGTAGCCGGTGCAAGTATAACGGGTGGCAATGCGGGCGCGGGCGGCAAAGCGCCTTCGGCTCCCTTCAATCCGCCATCCTGGTGGTACAGGGGCACGGATGGGCAGAACGGAACGGCGGGCGTCGGCGTCTATTTCTCGTCCGGCGATGCGACATTGGTCAACGCCGGTACGGTTTCTGGTGGTCTCAATCAGGACGGTTCGCGCGCGGCTGCGGTGGTGTTTTCCGGCAGCAACAACACGTTGGTTCTTGGAGCTGGTTATGCCTTCAATGGCAAGGTTGTCGCGGATCCGAGCGGCCAGAACACGCTGGTCTTCGGCGGAACGGGTACGGCCCAGTTCGATCTGACCGGTTTTGAAAAAAGATTTCAGGGGTTCGATGCGCTGGAAAAGCGCGATAGCAGTACATGGACTTTGACTGGCTCGCCGGAAACTTTCAGCGGCGATCTCGGGGTGCATGGCGGAACGCTGGTTCTGACCTCCTCTGCGCAGCTTAATACGGCGGATGTGATCATTGGTTCGGCGCAGGGTGAAAGCGCCTTGCTGGAGGTGACGGGCACCGGCACAAGCCTCAATATAAGCGGCACATTGAGTGTCGCTGGCTATGGCGACGATTCACTGACCGTCGCAAATGGTGGGCGGGTTAATGTCGGCGGGGATCTTTCGGTTGGAAGTACCGCATCCGTAATCGCAGGTTCGCAAAACGCGCTGACGGTCAGCGGGAAGGGTTCCACACTGCATTTCGGCGGTACGGCCGATATAGGCGCTCTTCTTTCCGTGGCGGATGGTGGTGCGGTTCAAGGGGGGCAGTTACAGATCGGCGCCGGTGATCCGGGCAGCGATACGGCGCACGTCACGGTGGATGGAGCCGGTTCGCTCCTGAATGTCGCTGAAATCGATGTCGGTTCCGTCGGTAACGGTTCGCTGACGGTATCGAATGGCGCAAGCATTGGACTGGCGGCAGGCGGCAGCGTCTTGCAGGTCGGACAGAACGGCGCGCAAGGTACCGTGAATATTGGCGCGGCTGCGGGCGAGACAGCGGCTGCAGCCGGAACAATTCACAGCACTGTGGTGCTCGGCAGTCAGGGTACGCTCAACCTCAACCATGATACGACCGGTTACCGCTTCGATACGACGGTGCAAGGCAACGGCACGATCAATTTCCTTGGCGGAACGACGACAATCTCCGGGCAGGGACTGGCCCAGTTTTCCGGCCAGTCGAATATTGGCAACAGCAGTGTCGCGCTGACGAGTTCGGCTGTGGTCGGTGGCACGGTCGCCGTCAACGCTGGCGGTACACTGAGTGGTTCCGGCACATTGGGCAGTACCACGGTCAATAGCGGCGGCACGATTGTTGCCGGTTTGCAGTCGCAACTTACGGTCGATGGTGACCTGACGCTGCAAAGCGGTGCGACCTTTAATTATGGTCTGGGTACGTCCAACGCCCAGAAGGCGGCATCTATTCAGGTCAATGGCGATCTGACGCTGAACGGCGCGACGGTAAACGTCAGTGGCACCTCGGACAGCGCGCTGATCGGCTATCATCGCCTGATTTCCTATAGCGGAACGCTGACGACTGCCAATGCAGGTTTGATGGTGGGCGAAACGCCGATTACCAATCCCATCGCCTATTCATATGCCATCGATTACGCACCGAATGTGGTGGATCTACTGGTACTGCCAAACGGCCTTGACCTTCTTCAGGTTTGGGGCGGCAATGCGTTGACGCTCGACGGTGGCGATGGAACCTGGTCAGCATCGGATCAGAACTGGCTCGATCCGCTGGGCGGCAGCAGCACACTGGGATCGACATGGGGACAAGGTTATGCAGTGTTCCGCGGCATTGGCGGTACCGTCACGCTGGATGGAACGCAAACAGCCGTCGGCCTTCAATTCGTGAGCGGCGATTATACCATCACCGGTGGTACAGCTTTGAACCTTGTTGGCTATTCGGGCAATGGCATCACCATTGCCGTGCCGGAATTGCGGGTGCTGGCGGGTGAAACAGCGACCATTGCGTCGACCATTACTGGCAACGACGGGTTGGAGAAAACTGGCGACGGCTTGCTCGTTCTGTCCGGTTCCAACAGTTATTCCGGCCAAACGATAATCAGCGCGGGAACGCTGCAAATTTCCGCGGCGAATAATCTTGGACAGATATCCAATGGCCTTACCATCAATAACGGCACGTTACAGACGACTGGCACCATATCGCTTGGCAGCCTTGTAACGCTCGGCGGTGAAGCGGCATTTGATGTTGCATCGGGCACAGAACTGCAATTGACCGGAGTTATTTCCGGTTCCGGTTCGTTGACCAAGCAGGGCGATGGCACATTGCTGGTCGAAAATACAGCCAATGGCTGGTCCGGCGGCACGCTGATCGAGGCGGGCACACTGCGCATGGCGGCAGGTAGCGCCGGTGCGCTGCCGAACATGACCGATTACGTGATGGTCGGCGGCACACTCGATCTCAATGGCAATGCCCTGACCATGGGTTCATTGTGGGGCAGCGGCGGCACGATCTCCATCGACAGCGCCAGCCTTACAGTCAATCAGGATACGGACACGGTTTTTGCGGGAGATATCACTGGTGCCGGCGCAAGCAGCAGCCTGACCAAAGACGGCGATGGTATTCTGGTCCTGACAGGAAACAACAGTTTTCAGGGGCAGACCAGTATTCTGGGCGGCACGCTGGCAATATATGAAGCACAGAATATTGGCACCGGTGCGGCGGCCATTTCAATCAGCGATGCAACGCTGGCGACACTTGGCAATATCACGCTGGCACGCGGTGTTGAATTGTCTGGTACGGCAACCATTGACACATTGCTTGCGACGGCGCTCGAGCTGTCGTCTGATGTGTCGGGAAGCGGTGCATTGTACAAGGAGGGTGCAGGTTCGCTTATTTTAAGCGGCGACGCTAGCCATAGCGGCGGCACCACGATTGCCAACGGTTTTCTGCAAATCGGCAATGGCGGCGCCACGGGTTCGATTGCCGGTAATATCATCAATAATGGCGGTCTCGTCTTCGACCGGCAGAATAGCTACACCTATTCCGGTGTGGTTTCAGGCGCTGGCGCGCTGATCCAGGCAGGTGCGGGCACCACGGTCCTCACTGGCGAAAACAGCTATACCGGCAATACGTTTATTGCTGGCGGTACATTACAGATCGGTGATGGCGGAACCACAGGCTTCATCATCGGTGGCGTTTTGAACGAAGGCACTCTGGCCGTCGACCGGTCGGACAGTTACAGCCTCGACGGTCTGATCGTCGGTACCGGCTCCTTCGTGCAAGCAGGATCCGGCACAACCATTCTCACTGCCGACAACGCTTATTACGGCGGGACGACCATTGCCAACGGCACGCTGGAATTGGGAGCAGGCGGTAATTCCGGCTGGATCGAAGGCGACGTTCTGAATAATGGCACGCTGGTCTTCAATCGCTCGGACGCGGTGCTTTTCTCCGGCGATATCACAGGCAATGGAGCGGTGAACCAGATCGGCGCTGGCACCACGGTTCTTGCTGGCGACAACACCTATACCGGTGGCACGAACATTCTGTCCGGCGCGCTGGTCATCGGCAATGGCGCAACATCCGGCGCGATAACAGGCAATGTCGAAAATGACGGTATCCTTGCCTTCAACCGGTCCGACACAATGGCGTATGCAGGCACGATCAGCGGCTCCGGCAGCGTGCAGCAGATCGGCACAGGGACAACTATCCTGACCGGTAGCAACAGCTATACCGGCGCGACGATGATCGCGGCCGGGCGCTTGCAAATCGGCGATGGCGGTACGTCCGGTTCCATTACCGGCCACGTGCTCAATGACGGCACGCTGGCTTTCGACCGGTCCGATACCGTGACCTTCGATGGCATGGTGTGGGGTGACGGCAAACTGGAGCAGGCGGGCACCGGTACGCTCGTTCTGACCGGGAGAAATCAATATGGCGGCGGCGTCAGCATATCCTCAGGTACATTGCAATTGGGCGACGGTGGCGAAAGCGGCACGCTTGCGGCAAATGTCGAGAATAGTGGGCAGTTCGTTGTCAATCGTTCTGGAACTGTTGTGCTGAAAGGCGATATTTCCGGTTCCGGTTCATTCGAGCAAGTCGGCAGCGGCGTGACGGTGCTCGCAGGCAATAATAGCTATGGCGGCGGCACGACGGTTCAGTCCGGTACGCTGGTGGTCGGGCTTGGCGATACCGGAAGTATTGCTGGCAATATCGTCAATAATGGCACGCTCGCCTTCAATCGATCAGACAGGTACAGCTTTTCGGGCGCTATCTCCGGGACCGGCGCATTCTGGCAGATCGGCGAGGGCACAACGGTTCTTAGCGGCAACAGCAGCTATTCGGGCGCGACCGGCGTTTATGACGGTCGTCTGGCGGTCAACGGCTCGATCGCATCTTCATCGCTGGTCACGGTCTATGAAGGCGGCGAGCTTGGTGGAAACGGCATCGTTTCCACCACCCAACTCGACGGCGGTACACTTGCGCCCGGCAATTCCATTGGTACTCTCACGGTCAATGGCGACCTGAGCTTTACCGGAACATCAACCTATGCCGTGGAGGTCTCGGCATCGGATGCCGACCGGGTCAATGTCACAGGCCAGGCTGATCTCGGTGGCGCAACGGTAGCAGCGACGTTCGCGCCTGATAAATATGTCATGCGTCGCTATACGATCCTCAATGCGGAAGGCGGAATTGGCGACAGCCGGTTTAGCACGGAATTGACAACCGATCTGCCGCAGAGCTTTACCTCAAGTCTGAGCTACGATGCTGACAATGCTTATCTCGATTTGACCCTGAACATGATCGGTCTCAACGTGAACCAACGCAATGTTTCGGCGGCGCTGGTTGGCTATTTCAACCGTGAAGGACAGATTCCACTGGCCTATGGCGGGTTGGATGCGGAGGGACTGACGGTTGCATCAGGCGAATTGGCGACGGCTGTTCAGCAAACGACCGTGGATGCAATGAGCCAGTTCATGGCGACGCTGACCGATCCATTGGTTGCGGGAGGGGCGAAAACAGAAACCTCTGTTGAAGGCGATCCCTTCAAGGCGCGCTGGAATGTGTGGGGTGCCGGGTTTGGTTCATCGCGCTCGCTGGATGGTGACAGCGTCATCGGGTCACATGATTTGCGAAGCAAGATCAACGGTGTGGCCGTAGGCGCGGACTACCGGCTGTCGCCCGATACCTTGCTCGGCTTTGCCGTGGCTGGCGGACATAGCAGTTTCAGTCTCTCCGACGGTTTGGGCAGCGGCAATTCGGATCTGTTCCAACTCGGCCTTTATGGTCGTCAGACGGTCGGAAATGCTTATTTCAGTGCGGCCCTGGCTTATGGCTGGCAGGATATCGAGACAGAACGCGCCGTCGCGCTGAACGGTTTCGATACGCTACAGGCCGGTTATGACGCCAATGCCTGGTCAGGCCGTCTGGAAGCCGGTTATCGTTTCGACACGCCATGGATTGGGATTACACCCTATGCCGCCGGGCAATTCGTCAGCTTCGATCTGCCGTCTTATGCGGAAACCGTCGGTAGCGGGGCAGATACCTATGCATTGCGATACGCATCGAAGCACGAAACGGTCGGGCGCGGTGAAATGGGTCTGCGAGCGGACAAATCCTTTGCACTCAGCGACGGAGTTTTCACCCTGCGCGGCAGGGCTGCGTGGGTGCGAAACGTCAACAATGATCGCATCATGTCGGCAATGCTCACCGGATTGCCGGGGGCTGGATTTGTGGTGAACGGCGCTTCGGTATCGCGTGATACGGGCCTTGCCAGCATTTCAGCGGAAATGCTGTGGAACAACGGACTGTCGCTGGGCGCGGCTTTTGATGCGGAATTTTCGGGAGCGAGCAGCAATTATGCCGGAAAGGGCGTGCTGCGCTATAAATGGTAAGATTGTCGGGCTGACGGAACTGCGTCAGCCCGAGGTTTTTTAATTACGAACGCGGGGCCTTGGTCCAGTGGCCCGTGCCGCCGCCATTGTAGAAATCGATGTCAAACCCCTGCACCTGACCCTGATCGACCTTGAAGATGATGGATGCGAGCGAACCGACCAGTTCTGCCTCTCCGACCGGGACAAAGGCGAAAGTATCGCCGTCCCAATGTTGCAGCGGGAACTGCATTTCCTTCGGACCGAGAACGAGCGTCAAGGTTCCTTTGATTTCCTTGATTTCCGTCTTGCCGAAATAGGCGTTGTCGAAGCTGCCGGTATATTCCTGCAAGGCTTTGGACGGTAATGGCGCGGCCGGCTTTTCCTTGAAGGACAGGTCGCCCTGTGGCTGGAAAAAGCCCTTCATGACGCCGTTATAGGCGGCGAACCAGTCGCGGGAGGATTTGCCGTAAAGGGCTATATCGGTGAATTGCGCGACCACCGATTCCGCAGCCCCAACCGGTGCGCCATTGGTCAGCACGATGATGCCGATACCGGCCGACGGTACGATCTTGAACGCTGTGCCCGCGCCGAGCAGGAAAGCGCCGGAATGGCCCATGGACGGGCGACCGCCGAGTTCTGTGCTGACGTTGAAGCCATAGCCGTAGAAGCCGGAGCGTGCGCCGGTATCATGCGCGCGAGCGCTGAAGGATTGCGGCGAAAGCGCCGGCAGAAGCGCATCTTCTGCGATCAGGCGCTTGCCCTTGTACTCGCCATTGGCAAGCAGCAGTTTCAGCCATTCCGCCAGATCGACGACAGTGGACGACACACCGCCAGCTGGCGCCTGTTCATCTGCATTGCGCTGTCCGAGCGGCAGGAACGCGCCATTCTGATAGACATGGAGTGAAGCGCGATTGTCATGCGCCGTATAATCGGCATAGCGATAGCTGGTCGATTTCATGCCCAGCGGCTGGAGAAGCTGTTCGTCTGCCAGCTTGTCCCATGGTTCATGCGCTGCCGCTGCAACCGCCTCCGCGCCGATGGTCGTGCTGAAATTCGCATAGTGATAGGAGATGCGGAACGGATCGAGCGGCAATTGCTGCAAGCGGGCGATCACGTCGTTGCGCTTGAAGCCGAGGTCTTCGAGATCATCGCCTGCCGTGCCCGGCAAACCGCTGCGATGGGCGAAGAAATCGCCGATGGTTCCGTATTGCGACACATAGTCGTTGTTCAGTTTGAAACCGGACAGATGTTTTGCCACCGGATCGTCCCACGCAACCGCGCCCTTCGTTACCTCGATGGACGCAACAGTCGCGGATATGGATTTCGAAATTGAAGCGATCTGGAACACGGTGTCGGCATTTACGGCGGCATCTTTGCCCATTTCCCGTTTGCCGAAGCCTTTCGCAAACACGGTCTTGCCGCCGCTGACCACAGCAACCGCCATGCCGGGCACATGGCTGCGTTTCATAATATCGGCAACAATCTGCGGCAGGGCCTTGAGTGCCTTATCAGTGCTTCCTTTCGGAATCTGTACAACGTCGGCAGCCGGATTGGGCTGGCTTTGAATGGAGACCGACTGCGACAGGGCCGCTGTCGAGCAGCCGAGCGCGAACAGACAGGCAAGGACGATGGACGACGTTCTGGTTCTCACGCTGGTGTTCATGGTTGCCTTAAAACCCCGTTTGATAAGCGATGCGGAAAACACCCTGATTGATGTTCAGGGTCTGGTCTTGTTGGTGGATAAGCCCCGTTTGCAGAATGACGCCGATGGGCGTGACGTAGGTGACAGTGCCTGCCACGCCCCAGTCCCAGTCGGACTGAAGCCCGTATTGCGCCAGTTGTTGATCTCTGCCAGATAATTTGCGCACCGCGGTTGTCGCCGTGAACTGCCAACGATCATAAGACAGTGATAGAGATGTCACTCCGTTGCCGTTGGAAACCGGTGTGCCGCGAAAGGCGCTGGAAAAGGTGGCTTCGTTGAACCAGCTCAGGTTCCATTTGTCAGTCAGGGCCGTATCGTAACGTAGCCGGGCGGAGATCGTGTTGGCACTTTCGCCATACCCGGGTTCCGCTTCCAGCCGTCCGACATCCACGCCGCCGGATATGTTTTTCAAGCCGGGCACATTGCGGAAATCATAGGACAGGATGAACGAATTCAGATCGTTGCTGAAGGCGGGCGGCTGGCCTTCGGTGGGCGAGATGAAACCGTCGTCGAGGCTGAGGCGACGGCTTAGAACTGTGTCGTCGCGTTTAAACACCAAACCGGCGAATGAATGCGCGCCTATACTCTCGGTGTTGAATGTATAGCGTCCGCCAAGTCCGATTGAGCCATTATACTGAAAATCGTCGGTGAAGCCGCTATAAAGACCGTCAATGGCGTGCCAGCCATCGCCGAAGCCGATATCCATCTTGCCGCCATAGAGCGCAAAATTGTCATGGGTGTAAGAGGCAAACAGGTTTTTCAGGTTGAAGCCGAGATCGGAAAAGGCGTTGTCTTGCGTTGCCTCGACAGACGAGTCGAAGGTGATTTTCGAAAGGATGGAGAATTGCTGTGACAATTGCCAGACGAGCGCGGCTTCCGCTGTCGGCTGCGCGCTGTTCCAGTGTGAACGCGGAATCTGGCCGTTGCTGTCCTTGATTCCGAAATAGCCGGTATAGCCGGTCATGAACAGCAACTGACCGTTCAGTTTCGGATAATCGCCCGCAGCATCTCCATCGCCCAGCTTGCTATAGGGTGTCAGGAATATTTCGGTTTTGAAAATGTCGCGCTTTTCTTGCGCAAATGCGTCGGGCATGCCGGACGCAAGCAAAGCCGTAGTACCGAGCAGAGTGCTGTATAGCAGGCGACGGAAAAAAATTGCTTTCCATCGCCAGCCGAATTGCCGAAGCAGTGCGAAACTCTGCATGATTAGCGAGCCAGTTCAGCCGCCAGCTCGCGTACCTGCGAATGGATATTCTCGAACATGCCGAAATTGACCCGGCTGGCGACGACAAATATGCCAAGCTTGCGGTTGGGCGACAGAACCGCATAGCTCATGAAGCCACCAAGGCCGCCACTTTTACCGAGCAGAAACGGCGTTTCATCACGGGGCAGGGTGGCAACCCAGCCAAGCCCCATGCCGTCGCCTGCTGTCACTTCGGTTCCGATCACATGCTTCAGGCCGTCATATGGCAGCCAAAGCGTATGATCGAGCAGCGCATCTTCCCGGGACTGGGCCGCGCCGTCGAGATGCCAGCGCATCCAGCGCACCATGTCGTCCGCCGTGGTGTAGATACCGGCGCTGGCATACATGATGTCGGGAACGGGGCTGTTCGCATCCGGCTTGTTAAGGGGATCGAGACCGGTCATCAGCCGCTTCTTCTGCTCGTCGCTCAATACATTGGTCGTGTCGGTGAGCCCGGCCGGTTTCAGCACTTCGTTGGCGAGGACCGTGGAATAATCCGCACCGCCAGCTTTGGCGAGCGCATCGCCCAGAAGACCGTAGCCGAGATTTGAATAAATCGTGGTGGTCCCGGCTACATAAGCTGGCTTGTTGCTTCCGATCCACTTCCAGTAATAATCACGGTCGAAGGCGGCAAATGGGTTATCCGTGATTTTCGTATCGGGATTGGGCAACTCGCGCGGCAGACCGGCAGAATGCGTGGCCAGATCAAGCAGGGTGATCGGACGTCCGTTGGCTTCGACCTTGGCACCTTCCGGCGCATAATTTTCAAGCGGGTCCGTCAGCTTGAGTTTGCCTTTCGCGGCGAGCGCAGCCAGCAAATCACCGGCAAAAACCTTGGAAACGGAGGCGATACGGAAAACCGAATGCGCGTCCGGCTCGACATTGCTGCCGGGGGCAGTCTCACCATAGGCCTGGATGATGCTGTTATCGCCCTGCACCACGGCGATGATCAGCCCCGGTGCACCGGAGTTGAGGAAAAGCTGCATCCCTGCCATGGAGACGGCATCCTTCAAGGCAAGGTCTTCGGCTTTTGTCTGAGCGTTATTGGCAAGGAGAATGCTGGTGGTGATCAGCGAGAGAGCGGTAAAATGCGCTAGCATCCGAGAGGACATGTGGAGACCCTTAAAGAACCGTGGGGAACGTTCTGATGCAAGCACCATCCAAGAAATTGCGGGAATGACAATATTTCAAGGACGAAACGACGTGCCGGTCTGACGAATGACATGATGCTAAAAGTGTAACGGTCACAATGAACTAGGCGGCTATATTCCCATGCGTTCGCGTAGTTGCTTCCGGTAGGAGCGTGACACTGGCCAAGCGCGGTCGATGGAGCGCATCTTGATCTGCCATTTGTCGATTTTTCTGCGGTCGACATCGATGACATGCAGCGTATTCACGAAGGCGGTTCTGTGTATCCTGAGAAAGACCTTTGACGGCAGCAGGCTGGACCACATGCCGAGCGAGCGGGAATCGAGCAGCATGGATCCATCTTCGAGCCAGATTTCACTGTAATTGCCAGCTGAGCGCACCCCGACGATGATTTCGGGATGAACCCCACGTACCACACCGCGATTTCTCAGATAGACGAGGGGAGAAGCGTTTTCCGGTGCGATTATCTTTTCAAGGGCGTGACCGGTCGAGTATTTTGCCTGTCCGATGAGATTGGCGCACTGAAACAGGGCTTTGACTTCGCTGGCCGACCATATCTTGTTTGCGACGGTCGTATCGAAGCCGATGATGCCGCGCAGTTTATTGTCATAGAATATGGGCACGCTCAGGACGCTTTTATTGCTCTGGCGGAGAAACTCCACCTGAATTGCGCGCGCTGTCCGGGGCAGGTCTGTCACGTCGTGGACCGCCACCGCATGGCCCAGAACCAGATATTTGTGCAGCCAGGCGATGAGTGTTGTCGGCGTTTCCTGAAGTTCGGAAATATAGGCCTTAGTTTGCCCCCGGCACCATTCATGGGTGTTGCAGAACCGAAGCAGGTCTGGCCGGTACTCGATCATCCATGCCCGGTCGGCGTTCGATGCCGTGCCCATCAGGGCGAGTTGTTCGGATATAGCTTCATCGACGGCATATTTGAGCAGGCTCATGCCGCAGAGATAGGGCCAGTCCAGCGAGGCGCTACGCTCAAGATCCGCCTTGGCGTGAATCCTGTAAGAGCCTAGGTCTTCTGACACGTCGGTCTGGAGCATGGCTTTTCCCCCGCCCAGCCCGGAAATCGAGTGAAATGGCGTGGGGTGTTTCCCTATCCGATTGGATGCCCCCGCATCATTTGCACCAACCAAAAGGGGTGAGCCTACTGCTGATGAATTAGCAACATCAGTTTTGCTCCAACGAAGGGCTTAGTCAAACTCTAGATGTAAGTTGAATAGGTTATTAAGATCACGACGAGAGTTATTGAAGTTTTTGTTGGCGCAACGAGGTAAAATAATGACGCGGATCTGCCATATCAAACTGATTGCTATTTGATAGCTAACAGCGATGAGGCGAAAATGAAAAACAGCTAAATTGTTGATTTTTTTGGTGCCGCTTGCGTGACTCGAACACGCGACCCCATCATTACGAAAACTACCTTTAACTGTTTTCCGATGTTTTCCACATCCCGATTGAAATTTATTTATCCATATAAAACAAGGCGTTGTATCATTCTGATTGCCGATTGAGTTTTCCGCCGCCTTCCCAATCTTCCGAATTTATGGTGAGTATTTTGTGAGTTACCTGTGAGTATGCGGTGAGTAATTTGCCACTCCTCACTCGGGAGAATGTCGCTTCTTTGAAAAATAATGTCGCATCGTGGCATCAAAAAGCGTCGTTTGGCCTACTCACAGGACCCCATTTCTTGGAGTGTTGGAGTCCCGTATTGCCAAAATTGACCAAAACAGTTGTCGAAAGTTCCCCGCCAAAAAGCAAGCAATACATCATTTGGTGTTCCGATTTGAAGGGTTTCGGAGTTTCTATAAACCCGGCTGGCTCCCGCTCATATGTTGTGGATTATCGGACGGCTGAAGGTACGCGGCGGCGTATGACCATTGGTCGGCACGGGCCACTCACGACCGAAGAAGCGCGAAAGCTGGCAATCAAGACGCTCGGCAGCACCATACAGGGCGAGGACCCGCAGCTGGAGCGGAAGACGCGCCGGAAATCCCTGACGGTGGCAGAGCTTTGCCAGCAGTATTTCGAACTGGCGGATAAAGGCTTGATTATCGGGCGAGGCGGTCGGCCTAAAAAGCAACTGTCCATCGACACAGATCGCAGCATGATAAATGCCCATGCTGTGCCCTTACTAGGCAATAAGCTGGTAATCGATCTTCAACGATCCGACATTGTGAAGTTTATCCGTGACATTTCATCCGGGAAGACCGCAAAGGCCAAAACCGCCTCGGGTAAACTCCGGGGCAGAGTTCGCGTTTCAGGTGGCACAGGATCCGCGACGCGAACGGTTGCGGCACTGGGCGCTGTTTTGACCTATGCCGTCTCGGAAGGAATTATTGACGTAAACCCGACGCATGGCGTGAAGAAGCCAGCTGTTGGAAAACGCGAGCGCCGATTGACGCCCGATGAGTATGCGGCGTTCGGCCAGGTATTAAGGGATGCGGATCACGATGAAATCAAGGCATGGCAAGGCATTGCGTCCTTGCGGCTTGTGGCGTTCACCGGTTGTCGAGTTGGCGAAATTGAGAAGTTGAAATGGTCGGAAGTCGATTTTGAGAATAGCGTTCTTAAGCTGGAGGACACAAAAACCGGAAAATCGGTGCGACCTCTCGGGAAACCCGGCCATCGTCTTCTGAAGAACATCGAGCGCGATCCAGACAATGAATATGTTTTCCCAGCTGCAAGGCTGGAGAGCAGGCCTTACGCGGGCCTCAAACGCTTCTATCGAGGGATATTCAAGGCGTCTGGCTTTGATGATGTCACCCCGCATGTGCTTCGCCATTCGTTCGCGAGCGTGGGGGCTGATCTGGGATTTTCGGATAGCACGATAGGCGCAATGCTCGGACATACGGGAGGGGGAATAACGAGTCGCTACACTCATCGGCTTGATAGTGTGTTGGTCGCAGCTGCGGACAAGATTGCGGAAGAAATCGAAAAGCAAATGGCCGGGAAAGCCCCGGCCAAATGATCAGCGTTCAGAAGTAGAGCGGACGGTGAGCGATAATCGTTCGTCGGCCCAATTGTCCAAATCGTCTTTGTGGTAGAGAGGGAACCGGCCTTGATATTGCATCGCTGGACCGCCGCCGACGCTGGCAAGCTTCTCCAGTGTGGCATAGGCGATATCGATACCGTGTTTTGTGCGCAGATATTCCGGAACATCCTTCCGACGCAGGCGAGGGCGGTCGTTCATTGGTCCTCTCCCATATTTCGGTACCTGATCAATACGAAAGCGGGTTCGTGGCTAACGTGGGCGTGGAAAACCTCACCATGCTGTTGCCCCATGAGGAAAGCCAAATCGTCTGCGGCTTCCTGAATTGTGCGAGCGATAGCCTGTCCATTTTGGACAGATTGACGGAAGGCGTCCGCCACCAGCTTTTTGTTGATCGAAGTCATTGAACAGCCTCTAATGCCTTGATCATGTCTGCATGGGCTTTAAAGGCTCGGCGGCACGTATCAGATGTGGCGAAAATTATTTCATCGCGAAGGCCAGTGGATAGGCAAAAGACATACTGGCCATGCTCGTTCTTGCTGGCGAATGACAAGGACAGCCATTTTTCAACCATTCCCTCCATGATGGTAGCCATGTTCTTTAGCTCCCAGAGAGCGCCGTTCAGGTCTTCGAGGCGCACACATGCATCTTCTGACAAGCGTTGCTCATTTTCAGGCAAACCTTCGGCGTTAGCCGGAATGGTACGTTCCGTCATTGGGTTTCTCCCGCATCGGCAGTATTCACAGCCAGCGCTGACCAGAAAAAGCTCAACAGGCTTTGGGGTGTCGTAAACTCGAACGAAGGGGCTTTCTTCGACATATCGAACAAATGCTGCGCAACCGCCTTGATATCCGCTAGATTGTGAAATTGAACCGAAAAAAGCTCGTCAGTAATTTCATCCAGCTTCTCTGTAGCGGTCACGATGCCTCGGTCAAGTTCATCTATTCCGCTGTCACGATAAGCCTTCTGTACGCGGCGAAGCTCTTGGATAGCCCTGACTTTGACCGTCTGGAACTGTCGTCTGATCCGTTCTTTGTGTGGTTCGTTCATGATCCCGGCGCAGTACCGGTCGCGGTAATAGTTAATTACGGCGATTAAATTTTCTTCGCTCCTAACGAAGTAGGGGGTTCTCGGGAGAGCTTCGCGAGGGCCGTTCGCATCGACGTATTGTGCGAGATTGAGGCTATCGCTAGCAAACCCACTGTCTTGCTCAGCGTCATTGAACATCTGCATCAGGCTTTCGCACCCTGTAGCCACATGCTTGTGGCGTGCAATCAAGTCTATGACCGCTGTGGAGGCCGCTATTTGAGAGGCGGCTGGATTTCCGGCTAAGCCGGTGCTATATGAATTGCTGTCCATAATACCTCCGATGGCGTTTGGACGTTTCGGAGCCGCCTGCCAGCGGCTACTGATCTTGAAAGCGGCGATTGAACGGGCCTGCCAGCCTATTCGGTTGCCGTTTTCGCTTGTGGGGAAGGCTTGAGAGCATTCCTCAAGTGGAAAACAATTTCCGCATTCATTGTTCTGCAGCTTTCCTTTGCCGCTTTCTGAATTTGATCCCGCATCCCGTCAGGGAGGCGTATAATCACTTTGTCCTGTCCTTGTCTCATTCCTTCCTCGCTAATGAATGGCTATTAGCCACTCGTTAACCATGGCTAATAGCTATTCTTGTGTCAAGCAATAAAGTATGGCTAATAGCCTTCATGACAAAAGAAGCGCTTCAGCCCCAAGATAAATACGTTCTGCGCCTTCCAGACGGTATGCGTGACCGCATCAAGTTGGCAGCGGAGAAGAATAACCGGTCAATGAACGCGGAGATTATTGCAACGCTTGAGGAGGCGTATCCGTCTTCCCTTCCGGCACCGTATTTCTTCCCCGGTTCGGATACTGGCATGTTGGTCCTCCATTGGAATTCACGCTCTTGGATTGCGGTTGACTGGGATAGTTGGCAGCATTTGAGGCTTGGAGAGGTGAACGCGAGTTTACTTCCAGATATGTCCGATCAAAACAATTACTTCGTGATCGTGGTTCTGGATAAGAACGGGAAGCTCTGGAACCTCATTGCTAGTAACCTCCGTATTGATGGCAACCGATTTGACGACGCAGGTTTCTATCTCCTGACGAAAGATGAAAGATCCGAATATAGTCGCCTTATGTCCTCTCCCACTGCGACCGCAATTGATGAAAAACGCTTACATGATCTTCGTGAGAAGATGATCAAAGCCTACCATTTGCCCTCAGACGCCATACTTAAGCTAAGAGAGGTGCTGATGGGCGTTGCCCCTGCTCGTGTGGTGGATAAGCTCATTGAAGATAGGCTTATAGAAGCCTCTCCTTAAACATCATTTTCATTTGCAGATCGGCGCGCCCTCGTGGCGGGCTTCTTCGTGCTGACTGCAATAATAAAGCCACGCTTGATTTCTAATGTCAAGCGTGGCTTTATATTTTGTGTGACTATAGGGCTTTCGACTAGTCCGTACGGTAAAATCTTCTAGTTTCCCGCACAACGCCGACCACAAACCCAGGATTATTATTATCTACGATGATTGGGTTCCCAGCATCCGCGCTGAGCCGTTTGAGTGAGAATATCGGTGCTCTGTGCTCGTTAAATCCCATTGGTTCATATACACCTAGGCGCACCACTGGAAAATTTTCCATTTTAATAACTACAAAGTCCCCACGCTCCGGTGCTCTGCCCGTGTCGATTATTACGATATCACCAGAGGCGATATCGGGTCGCATGGAGTAATCAATAACTTTTAGTGCGTATATTTCTCCCTTTGGCTTCCAATGAACACCAAATAGATGTTCTGGTATTAATCCTTTAGTATTCTCCTCGGAAAATAGATCAAAATTATATAAATGCCAATCAGCGTGGTCGTTCCACTTCACGAGTGGAGCAAGAGCCATTCCTGATGTATCTCTTGCATTGACTAATACGGAATGAAGATCAACTTTATCTTGTATTTGTAGGTTGATGAACTTTGATAGTTGCATAAGATTTCCGCTGCTGGGAAGGGTTCTTCCGTTTTCCCATTGAGATACGGCTTGCACGCTAACGCGCAAATAATCTGCAACATCTTGCTGCGTCTTTCCCGCCGACTTTCTCGCATTTTTGATGTCATCCGACAGCGACATAAACTGATCCCTTTATAAATAATGCTAATTATAAAGGCTTGCTTGATCAAAACAATCAAGCCAGACTTGAAAGTTTGGTTAAGCCATGCTTAAGTTCGGTGAACGCAAAATCAATGGACGGATCAATGACACCTCTGGACCAAGCCAAAAAAGCGCTGGGCTATTCGAAAGATCTGGCTCGTCGCTTAGGCGTCACGCCGCAAGCCATCAGTCAATGGAAAAACGTACCCGCATCAAGAGTGATCGCGGTGGAGCGTGCAACAGGTGTCAGTCGCCACGACTTAAGACCCGATCTCTATCCACGCGAAAACCTCGGTGAGTGAAATGCGTTTTATCACGCATGCGCATGCACGCGAGAAGCTGCTCGCCGGTGCCGCAAGATTTCCGTGTACCGCTGGCGGTCGCTCGATAATGCGTGAAGCCTATGAGTTTTCATTCATGCCGCACCCAGCAGAGGCTACACGGGTTTCAGACGTGGATTGGGATGCGGTCGCCGGGCAGATTAATGACATCCTTGAAGGCCGGGGGCGCAGCAATGGCTAAGTCCAAGGTAAGGCGCGTCGATTACGCGCCAGACGAGTATATTGCCGGTGTTGGCGGTGTTCTGCGCGCCGATGAGCAGGGCGTTTACTGGATGGTATGCACCCTCATCATGTCCGAAGGGCATGCCATTGAATATGATGCACGGCGGCTTGCTGCACTGTGCGTTCTCAGGCCGACCGATGTCAAAAAAATCATCGACCGGTTGGTGCAGCGCGGAAAACTGACGCTCCAAACTGACGGCAAATTGACCCAAAACCGTGCTCAAAGTGAAGTTGAAAAGTCCTTAAACCGTATTCAAACTGCAGCTGAAAACGGTTCAAAAGGCGGGCGACCTTCTGAAAAAAGCATGCAAAATCAACAGATGAAAAAACCAAACGGTTTATCTGACGAAAAAACTAACAAACAACAATCAACAAGCAACGACCAACAAGAGAAAGAAACTATCGTTTCTTTTGATCAATCACCACGCGCAAAGCGCATGGCGGAGTTGGATTTGGAATTCTCAGAAAAGTTTTGGCCCGCATATCCTCGAAAGGTTTCGAAAGGGGCGGCGGAGAAGGCATATCGAGCCGCAAGGCAAATTGCCACGCTTGATGAAATCATTTCTGGCGTGAACCGGTACGCGAAAAAACGCGCCGGGAAGGAAAAAGAATACACTGCCTACCCGGCAACTTGGCTTAATGCCAAAGGTTGGACTGACGAGCCAGAGGATAGCCGTGACCGGCAGGCGAACGGCGAGCCTTCTCGTGCATTTTTGTTCGGGCGAGGCTGACCATGAACGATATTCAGAACGCACTCGCACAACATGGAATTCATCTGCGCGACAGCCGACCGGGAAGCCACAAGGTCGTTTGCCCCCAATGTTCGTCAGGACGACGCAAGAAGAACGATCCGTGCTTGTCTGTCACGGTTGAGCCAGATGGCCGAGCCGTCTGGAAATGTCACCATTGCGATTTTGCTGGGGGCGCTGGTGGCGAGGGTTATAGGCCGCAACGTGAAAAGCGCGCCTATCGTAAGCCCGAGCGTGTTCAGGATCCGCAGCGGCCTGATAGCCTGTTCGCGTGGTTCAAGAACCGGGGCATCTCGCCAGACGTGGTTTTGCGTATGGGCATCTACAAAACCCGTGCTTGGTTTTCCCAGACCAATCAGGAAGAAGATTGCATAGCGTTCCCTTATGACTGGCAGGGCCAGCTTCGGAATGTGAAGTACCGCACAGCAAAGAAGGATTTTCGGCAGGAGAAAGACCCGGAACCGGTATTCTACAACGCGGACAGCATAGCCGAAGGCGAAGACCTGATTATTTGCGAAGGTGAGATTGACGTTCTCGCGTTTGTTGAGGCCGGGTTCAAGCACGTGGTGTCTTTGCCAAACGGTGCCCCATCGGGCCCGGAAACGAGCGATAAGCGGTATGAACCATTCGGCACCCATTGGGACGCGCTCATGAAGGTTCGTCGTGTTCTTATCGCTAGCGACATGGATGCGCCCGGTGAAATGCTCGCCCAAGAGATTGCAAAACGAGTTGGCCGTGACAGGTCGTTTCGAGTGCGAATGCCGAGCATCAACGATGTGCAGGTAAAGGACGGCAACGAATGCTTGGTCGATCATGGGCCAGACGTGTTGCGCGAGTGTGTCGATCAGGCGGAGCCGTGGCCTATTGATGGCCTGCACGAGGTGGATGATTTTTACGATGAGGTTATGGACCTCTATCATGGTCGCGGGCCGCAGCCACTATCGACGGGATTCGTAGAACTCGACAAAGCGTTCAGGTACATCCCGGGCCAGTTCATAGCAGTCACAGGAATTCCAAATCACGGCAAGTCTCGCGTAATTGATCAGATCGCAGTGCAGTCTGCGACATTGCGCGGTGAAAAGTGGGCCATGTTCTCGCCTGAAACCGGTGAGGGGAACCATATAGCCGATTTATGCGAGATTTGGGCGCGTGGACCGTTTTTCGATGGTCCAAACCCTCGCTTGTCCGAAAGAGATGTGAAGGCAGCTCTCAACTGGGTGCGTGAGCATTTTTTCATGATGGGTGCTGTTGAACATACCCCGTCGATTGATTGGCTTCTGGAGCGCGCCAGAGCCGCCGTTCTCCGGTATGGCGTCAAGAATATCGTCATCGATCCATATAACGAGCTGGAAGCCTCGCGGCCTGACAAACTGACTGAAACAGAATTCGTTTCGCAGTTAATTTCGAAGTGCAAGCGCTTCTCCAAGCACCACGAATGCACGGTCTGGATGGTGATCCACCCGACCAAACTGAAATCCAACAATGACGGTGGGAAAGAGCCTGTACCCGGGCTTTATGATTTGGCCGGTAGCGCTCATTGGCGGAACAAAGCTGATGCTGGCTTGGTCGTTTATCGCGATTACGAGGCAGAAGTTACCTATGTGATCGCCAAGAAGATCAGGCGACAGCCCATATGCGGCAGGCCGGGTTCGGTCAAACTGGAATTCATCGGCGCTGATCGACGCTTCAGAGATATTCCCGACAGCTACGCCTCACTCGGAAAGGAAAGCATATGAACCAGTTTTCGTCAGGAAAGAGGGAATTCGGACACGCTGAAACCATTGCTGAACGCAAGGCACGGCTCGCTTATGACAAAGCGCATCCTTGGCTCCCTGTCTCTGAGGCGAGTGTCAACGGCGCGGTTTGTGAACTGCAATTCAGCGACATGGTGGGCCATATCGATAGCGGACACCGTCGCTTTGTCCTTCTCGGGCTTGACCGTTGGAAGCTCCAAGTTTGGTGGCAAATCAATCCAATTGAGAGCGTTTTAGCCAGACCAATGTCTTTTCGAGAAACCGGCGCGAAAGTCAGCGACGAAAAGTTGAGGAGATTGCACCGGCTGGCGGATCGAAGCCTTATCGGTGGTCTGCAATCGATCAGCCCCAGCGTTCCACAGCAGCAAATTCAGGATCGGTAGGAACAGGCATGGCAGCAACATCGATCAGTAAAGACAAAGATTGGTACGTGATCCGTACAAACATCAAGTGCGAAGAGAAAGCCGCGAACAATCTACGGCTCGCTGGCTATGAAGCCTACTTGCCTCGCCAGCGTGTCGAGTTCATTCATAAGCGCACCAAGACCCGGGTAACGAAGGAGCGCGCATTGATGCAGCGCTATCTCTTTGTCGCCCAGCCAAGAGGACACGCAGACTGGTTTAAGCTGCGCAGATGCGAAGGGGTGGAGCGGGTTCTAGAAAGTGGCGGCTCTTATGTCCGGGTTTCAGCCAACGCGGTTGAAGCGCTGTTTCTGGCCGAACGTGACATGCAATTCGATGACACTCGGGAAGCCCGCATTTATCGCGAAGAAGAAGCGAAAACCAAGAAGGCAACGGCAAAGCTCAAATTCAGCAAAGGGCAATCTGTTTCAATGGTACGGGGCCCATTCATCGATATTACAGGCGTGGTGGAAGAAGTGACCAGCTCGGGCAAAATCAAGGTACTGCTCAACGCTCTGAATAGCTTTGTCCCGGTGGAAGTGGGATTTGACGACATATCCCCAGCCGCTTAAAAAAGCGCTTTGCGCTTTACCACGAACTCGGGTATACATTCAATCGGATGATTTGATGTTCAGATGCGGACCTCGCATGAGGGAATACTCGCCGGTCAAACCCAGCCGAGCCATAAGCGCATCGGTGCAGCATGGTTTTTTATGTTCAGAGTTAAGCGGCCTTGAGCCGCTTTTTTCGTATCCGTATGGCTGTAGGCAGTCGAGTATGAACAAGAAAAATTAAATTGCCCACCTGTCGCGTGTCGGCAGGCTCAAGGCTGGAATGCCTTGCTTTTTGCCGTCGCTCTTGGCTGGCACATTCCTACCCCAAGAGACGCTGGCAAATCCGAGGCCCGATGTTCCACCATCGGGCCTTACCAATTCCGAGCAACTGGCCTCTCATCTGGTCTCGGTGTGGTGTTATGAGAGTGACGCGGGAAAGGACCGTACCGTAATCAGCTAGCTGCAAAAGATTGCGCGTCGTTCACGATGGCGACGAAAAACAACCATCGTCTGAATTCGAGGGAAGTGCCTCAACGGAATGTGCGAGACGCGGTGAATGCCGAGGCCGTCCTCCCCGCAAGGGTGTAGAGTTACCGAGAGTTTTGGCGCTCGGCGCACACGAAATGCGATGTGGCACGGATCTCGGTATTGACCGGTAGGCTGCGCAGCTTAGGCATGAAAAGCCGGCCGCATCGCATACAATTCGAGTGGATAAACAGGCTCGCATGGCTCAACTGGATAGAGCATTGGACTTCGGTTCAGGGGTTGTAGGTTCAAATCCCGCTGCGAGCCTGCCACTCGGACAGTAAACACCGGATCAGCCTCTGTTTCATGCTTCCGGTGTCAGTAATCAGAACGGCGGCGCTGAGAGCGCTAGGTGACATAAGGCGAGCTTGCTGTGGTCACGTACAGGCACCGTCAAGTCGTTCTGACTAATGTGCAAAAAGTTCACATTACTTCAGCTGTCGCCTTCGGGTGGCGGCTTTTACACATTGTGAGGCAGGCGCTTAAACGCCTACCCCTAATTCTAATCTGGCAATGTTTGCGTAAAGTTATTTCTTCAGCTTCTCAGTATCTTTGATCTGAGTGGTGAAGCCGCCAGCTACCTTGCTCGCCGACTTATCAGCCGCCGCTGACTTGTCCTTCTTAGGTTTGCGTACTTCACGATTACTGCGTACTTGGCCTTTTGCCATGATGGAAACTTTCTTGCTTACGAGCGGAATGCTCCAGACCTGGACAGATATCCGTTCAGGCCATTGTGTTCAGTTTTAAGCGTATCACCAATTTCCAGCGGTTGTGTGGTAATTCGATAGATCAGATTGAACCAGAGACATGCTGATTGGCGGCACGAACCTAATGCTGCCGATACTCAATTTGATCAAAGATACGATAACTTCCACGACTTACCCGTACAAAAAGTGCGGTTTCAACCGGAAGTTTATCGGTGCAGTTATAAGCCAAGAAACTGAAATAACCTGTATAAGGCCAGCCCCTAATTATTGGGCGCAGGTCCTTGGCTGTAAATGGCTCTTTGAGGGTTCCATCGACGCGCACGGCAACTAAAACAAGTTGATAAGCTTTTTCTGTCGATAGCTTCATCACTCGACTGTATATAGATACTGAACAATTAGCAATCCAATGATCATTATTCGTTGAAAAACGCGTTTCAGCCCCGCCCTCGAGCGGTGTTTTCTGTTTCTACAAACCGACATGAGAAGCTGTGCTATGCTCGCAGATGGTCTCTGCAAGAGTGCGCCAGCATCGGCTGTTGATTATGTCCGGCTGTCATTCAGATCCCCTCAGTCAGTTATGAGGTGCGAATAGCAAAAGGATCGATATGGCTATCAATAGTGGCCCCATCCATCGAAAGTGACTGACTAGATTAGCTTGCCAGTCCTGTTTTCCAGCGAGCTTCAAGAAGCCGAAGCCAGTCGCGGTCATCCAAACGCCAGCAAAAAACATTATAATCTGATCGATATTTGCCATGTGTTCTCGATCCTTTGCAAAATTGGAATAAACCGTGGCTCTCGCAGCAAAGCAAGACGGATAACTCGCGGTGATAAGTGATTTCGGGCGCCTAACCGTTCTGGAACCGGCTCTCCTTATCCCTCCAGTCGCTCGGGCCTAGCTTTCGCTCATGGTTGTAGAGGCGAGCAGTCCGCACCGGGTGGCTCCCGGCGTGTGCGTCTCGGTATCAGAGCCATTGCGGTTTTGTGGACTATCTCAGCGATAACAGGTGTAAGTAATGGACGCTCTCTCCTCTGGGTTGTTCGCTGTCGTAGTGCTGGCAACCTTGATCGTGGTTATCGGGCATATCCAAGTGGTTAGGTTCATACGGGAATACGGGCAGCACCCTTTCTGTGGACCTGCGAGAAAGAAAGACAAGGCTATTCTCGTTGACCGGGAAGGCGTGGCTTATCTCCCGTCCCGTCGCGTGGTTCTGAAAGCCAAGGTGTAAGTGATGACAATCATCAGCAGTATGCGTCGGCACGAAACAGATCAAGGTGTCTACCGGATCCGCGATCTGCAAGATGAAACCGGACGATTTACCGGATGCGAGTATGCGGTAAAGGCTGAAGACTGTTGATTTGTACTGAGAAGTGACCCGGCATTTGCGCCGAGAATTGACCCGCCTGTTAGTTATGTTTCGGGTCGATAGTAGTGGTCAAGTTCCT
>NZ_JACGXB010000010.1:0-228670 GCF_014138065.1 Ochrobactrum sp. P6BSIII
CCTGCCAACACTAAGTCAACCGCTTTCACCAGAACTCAAGGACGAAGCAACCTGCCGCTAGCAGCGTCGCCGCCCTCGTTGTGGCGCTATATAGGCCCCCAGCTCTCAAACTGTCAACGCCTATATCAATAAAAATCCGGTTTTCTTTTCCACAGGGAGTAAGTCAGAAATTTACTCCTTATTCATCAATCTGAACAGGTGATTCTGACGCGGAAGCCCAGCCCATTCGCTCGGCGACATCATCTGCAAGCGCCCGCATCCGTCGACCGATCTCCTTAATCACTTCGGGACGAGCCTCTGCCGCCATCATAGAGAGGGCAATACCAGCGCTAGGGCGGTGCGGCTGTTCATAGATTGCAGCGCCGATACAGAACATGCCTTCGCGCAACTGGCCGTCATCAAGGGAGTACCCCTTCTCTTTTACACCAGCCATCTCGACTTCGAGTGCTTTCAGCGAAGCGACACTCGCCGGTGTGGCGAGATCCGGCCAATGTTCCGGAAGATGGCGCGCCCGCTCCTCATCCGGCATTGCCGCGAGCATCGCCTTGCCTGTCGCCGTAAAGACTGCGGGAACACGCATGCCGATGCGGAACGTAATCCCGAGCGGCGCTGTCGAATTGCGGCAAGACAGATAGATGACATCCGGACCGTCCAGATGTGAAAGCGTCAGCGTATAGGCGCCAAGCCCCTCTGCCTGCGCGACCGCCTCATGAAACACCTCGACAATATCGCTACCCGCCAGAAAGACATTGGCCCAGCGCACCGACTGCGGCCCCATGGAAAAGCTGCCGTCATTATTGAACTTGAGAAGCTTCAGATGAACCAGTGTCTGGCAAAGCCCATGCACGCTGCTTTTGGGTAGCCCGGCCTGACGCGCAATATCGGATAGTTTCAGTGCCCCGCCCATGCCGTCACCGGCCTTGGCGATAAGATCCAGTATCTGTGCCGCGCGCATGACGGCGGGAACCAGTTTGAGGGAACCTGCCTCGTCAGTCATCGTTTCATTCCTATGCTTGCCCGCCATCTGCCCGACAGATCATCGGCTGACCGGTTGACTTTGGTCGGCATGATCTGTTTAATTCAGTATATCGAAGAGTGTTCAATATACTGAACAATCAATCAATGCAAGACTGGGACGGAACATCAGACATGATCACCTTGAAAGACCCTTCGCTGCTTCAATCGAAATGCCTGGTCGACGGTCGCTGGATCGACGCGGCTGACGGCAAGACCATCAATGTGACCAACCCGGCTGATGGCTCGGTGGTCGGCACTGTCCCGTCGCTGTCGGTGGACACGATCAAGAACGCCATCGACGCTTCCGCCAAGGCGCTTCCCGTCTGGGCCGCGAAGACCGCCAAGGAACGCGCTGGCATTTTGCGCAAATGGTTCGACCTTATTGTCGCCAATGCCGATGATATTGCACTGATCATGACGTCGGAACAGGGTAAGCCTCTGGCCGAAGCCCGCGGTGAAGTGCTCTATGCCGCGTCTTTCATTGAATGGTTCGCGGAAGAAGCCAAGCGCGTCTATGGCGACACCATCCCTGCCCCGCAGGTTGGTCAGCGTCTGACGGTCATCCGCCAGCCGGTCGGCGTCACCGCTGCAATCACACCATGGAACTTCCCTGCGGCCATGATCACCCGCAAGGCTGCACCGGCGCTTGCCGCTGGCTGCACGATGATCGTGCGCCCCGCCGATCTGACCCCGCTGACGGCGCTGGCGCTTGGCGTTCTGGCTGAAAAGGCAGGCATTCCTGCTGGTGTCCTTCAAATCGTGACCGGCAAGGCGCGCGATATCGGCGCCGAACTGACCAGCAATGATATTGTGCGTAAGCTCTCCTTCACCGGCTCGACCGAAGTTGGCCGCCTGCTGATGGCGCAGTGCGCACCAACAATCAAAAGAGTATCGCTGGAACTCGGCGGCAATGCGCCGTTCATCGTCTTTGACGACGCCGATCTCGACGCCGCTGTGGAAGGCGCGATGATTTCCAAATATCGCAATGCCGGTCAGACCTGCGTTTGCGCCAACCGCATTTATGTTCAGCGCGGTGTTTATGACAAGTTCGCCGAAAAGCTCGCTGAAAAGGTCAAGGCGCTGAAGGTCGGCAACGGCACGGAACCGGGCGTGGCCATCGGCCCGATGATCGAGGAAAAGGCGATCACCAAGGTGAAGGCGCATATTGAAGATGCTGTTTCGAAGGGCGCAAAGCTCATCACCGGCGGCAAGGAGCTGGGCGGCCTGTTCTTCGAGCCGGGCGTTCTGACCGGCGTCACGTCGGACATGGCCGTCGCGCAGGAAGAAACATTCGGCCCGCTCGCGCCGCTCTTCGCCTTCGACACGGAAGAAGAAGTGCTGGCCATGGCCAATGATACGATCTTCGGTCTCGCCGCTTACTTCTATACAGAGAACTTCAGCCGTGCGATCCGTGTCGGCGAAGGCCTCGAATATGGCATGGTCGGCCACAATACCGGCCTGATCTCCAACGAGGTCGCTCCATTCGGCGGCGTCAAGCAATCGGGCCTCGGCCGCGAAGGCTCGAAATACGGCATCGAGGAATATCTCGAAACCAAATATATCTGCAGCGCCTACAAGCGCTGATTGTTGCAATGTAATGAATGAGACGGCGCGCATTGTTCGCGCCGTCTTTTTTATTTATAGACGGTGCAATCGCAACGACGGCTATCCGCCGCACATTATCCGGACAATCCATGCTGCGCCGCCTTTACGACTGGACGATCTCACTTGCCTCCCGAAAATCAGCCGAATGGTGGCTGGCCATCATCGCTTTCGTGGAAAGTTCGGTTTTCCTTGTCCCGGCAGATGTTCTGTTTCTGCCAATGGCACTGGCCCGTCCGGAGCGCGCCTGGCGCTATGCCTTTATCGCCACCGTTTCATCGGTGCTTGGCGGTATTGCGGGCTGGTATCTCGGCTATCACGCCTATGAACAGATCGCCAAGCCGGTACTCGAAATGTATGGCAAGCTCGACACGTTCGAGCAGCTGCGCGGCACGACCAGCGCCGACGCCATTTTGCTGATGCTCATCACATCGGGCCTTGCCCATCTGCCGCCGATCAAGGTGGTGACGATCCTGTCCGGCGCGGCGGGCGTCAATATCTGGCTGTTCATCGCATCGGCAATCGTTGCACGCGGCGCGCGCTTCTTTTTTCTGGCCTGGCTGCTGCGCCACTATGGCGAGCCGATCCGCCATTTCATCGAAAAGCGCCTTGGCCTGATCGCCAGCGCCGTTGCAGTCCTGCTCATAGCCCTGTTTTTTGCTGTGAAATATCTTCACGCCTGATCCGGCTGCCTCACGCCGGTCAAAATAAATTGCTTGGAAACAAGCCTCTATCTTAGTTTAGCTGCATATAAAGAGCTGCGTCAGGAAATTTCAGATGGCATTTGCACTCAATAATCCGGTTGGCAAGGTTCAGGCCTGGACCGCTGGCATCATGACGGTCGGTCTGGCCGCAACCGTCGGCACCGCCCTTGGCTTCGAGCACCTAGCGGGCTTCATGCCATGTAAGCTCTGCCTTGAAGAGCGCACACCTTATTATATCGGCGTCCCGGTTCTGGCTGCAGCCTGGCTTTCCTACGGATTGAAATGGCCGCCGATCCTGACGCGCGGCCTGATCCTGATCGGTGCGCTTTTGATGACCTATGGTCTGGCGCTGGCCGCCTATCACACGGGCGTTGAGCTGAAATACTGGCCCGGCCCGACCGATTGCAGCGCGGCGACCATGAAGGTCACGCTGGATGCGGGCAATCTCTTGGGTGATCTCAACACACATCCGCCTGCATGCGACAGCGCACCCGGCTTTTTCCTCGGTCTGTCCTTTGCCGGATGGAATGTTGTCGCAAGCCTGTTCTTTGCAGCCATCGGCTACTACGGCGCTTTTGCGAAGAGTGGGAAGTAAGGGAAGATTCTGAGGGGGCTTAGGTCTTCTTTTTTCGCATAATGTTGTCGCAAGATTGCTACGCGGTTTTGCGCAACATGCGTCAAGGCTCCAGTTCGACATCCCAATATAGAAAATCGAGCCAGCTATCGTGCAGATGGTTGGGCGGGAAAAGACGACCATTATTGTGCAGATCCTGCACGGTCGGCATGACCGGCTTCTGGCGCGGCCACATATGCGCAGCGGCAGGCATTAGACCGCCCTTGCGCAAATTGCATGGTGAGCATGCGGCGACCACATTTTCCCACGTCGTCTCGCCGCCATGGCAACGCGGGGTGACGTGATCGAAGGTCAGGTCATGCGGAGAACCGCAATACTGACACTCAAACCGATCACGCAAAAAGAGGTTGAAGCGCGTAAACGCCGGATAGCGCGGCGGCTTCACATAATCCTTCAGGCAGATCACACTCGGAACTCGCATGGAGAAAGACGGCGAGGAAACGATCTGATCGTATTCCGCGACGATATTCACGCGTTCGAGAAAGACCGCCTTGATCGCATCCTGCCATGACCAGAGCGATAAGGGATAATAACTGAGCGGACGATAATCCGCATTGAGGACCAGAGCGGGCAAGCCACTCGTCGAGACGGTCCGGGGTGAGACTGCAATGGTCAAGGACGCACCTCCTTCAGAGCAACTCCGAGAAAGGGCGAAACGACGACTTTCCAAGCGGAATTGCGCTCTTCATCGGAGCGCCGCGCGTCCATTGTGGGCGCAACAACGACGCTCCAAGACCGCGAAGGCGGAACTGCAATCAGCAGAAAATCAAGCTTCTGCGAATCGAAATACCGTCATCAGCTGATGCGGATAATGTAAGCCCGACGTGACAGGATTGTGAAGCGGAAACGCATTTATGCCACCGGAAACACGCAACATTTACAGAAGCATCTACAAAAGTGGGGTCGCCTCGCGCCCCTTGATCGCCGCGTAATAGGCCCAGAACAATCGCGCCGCCACGCCGCGCCAGGGTGCCCAGTCTTCCGCCAGTAGCCGCAACGCTTTAGCGTCCGGACGCGTTTCATGCGCGAAGGCATGACCAACAGCCGCTTGCAGCGCCACATCGCCCGCCGGAAACACGTCGGGATGACCGGCTGCAAACAGCAGATAGACTTCCGCCGTCCACGGCCCGATGCCCTTTATCGCGGTTAGCGCGGCAATGGCTTCCTCCGCAGGTAGGTCACAAAGCCCGTGCAAATCAAGCCCGTCATCCGCCAGCGCCTGCGAGACAGCCAGAAGCGTCCTTTGCTTGGGCCGCGACAGGCTGGCAAACCGCCATGCCTCCTCGCCGCCATCGATATAGGCCTGCGGCGTCAGTGGATCGATCGCCTGTTTCAACCGCGCCCAGATGGCCGCAGCGCTTGCGGTTGAAACCTGCTGTGCCACGATAATGGAAGCAAGACTTTCAAAGCCGGGCTGTGAGCGGCGCAGCGGCACGGCATGGGCGCGGCTGCGTATATCGGCCAGCCGCACATCGGCAAGCACCAGCGCTTCGAGGCCGGCCTCTATATCGTCCAATGTATCGATGCGCTGCATGCTGTGGCCTTTCATTTCAATCACCGACAAAGTACCAATGTGCATCAATGACAATCAATAAGAACCGGCAACTGCCACAATCATGACCAGACCCGTCTTTCGCTTCGCACCAAGCCCCAATGGCCAATTGCACCTCGGCCATGCCTATTCAGCCCTTCTCAATGCACACACGGCGAACGAAAACGACGGTCGCTTTCTGCTGCGCATGGAAGATATCGACACCGCGCGCTGCACGCCGGAGCTTGAACAGGGCATTTACGACGATCTGCACTGGCTTGGCCTTTCATGGGAAGAGCCCGTGCGCCGCCAGTCGGAACATTTTGGTGAATATCGCAATGCGCTGACAAAACTGGCCGACAAGGGCCTCGTTTATCCAGCCTTTCTCAGCCGTGGCGAAGTGCGCGAGCGGATCGGTGAAGCCCACGCCAAGGGCAAGGACTGGCCGTCCGATCCCGACGGGACGCCGCTTTATCCAAGCGGCGAGCGCAACCTCTCCGAAAAGGAGCGGCTGGAACGGATCGTCTCGGGCGTTGCCTATGCCTGGCGTCTTGATATGGAAAAAGCTCTGGCCGCTGCGGGCGGGCCACTGTTCTGGGAAGAAAGCGGCACCGGGCCGGATGGCGAAACGGGGCGCATTGCCGCCGACCCCGCCAAATGGGGTGACGTGATTATCGCGCGCAAGGACACGCCGACCAGCTACCATCTTTCCGTGGTGGTGGACGATGCCCTGCAAGGCGTTACCCACGTCGTGCGCGGCAGCGATCTTTTCCATGCGACCGCCGTGCATCGTCTCCTGCAAAAGCTCCTCGACCTGCCGGAACCGCTTTATCACCACCACCATCTGGTGTTGGGTGATGACGGGCTCAAACTGTCGAAAAGCCGCAAGGATACCGCTCTTGCATCCCTGCGCGAACAGGGTTCCACCCCGAACGATATTCGCGACATGTTGAAACTGGAGCGGTGATTTTCGCCCCAGCGTCACAAATGATGTGCCCGCGCACCGATTGACGAAAGCGCGCCAAAGCGGTTCAAAGGCAACAGGATAGCTGGTGTTAAAAGCGCTGGCGATAGTTGTGTTTATTCTGAAGGAGGCCAAGCCATGAGCAATTACGTCGAAATCGAAGGTTTGCGTGTTGCCCCGGAACTCGTGGAGTTTCTGGCCAAAGAGGCCGCTCCCGGCACCGGTGTGGATCCGGACACGTTCTGGAAAGGCTTTGCCGCCATCGTTCGCGATCTTGCCCCGAAGAACCGGGCGCTTCTGAAAAAGCGCGACGACATGCAGGCGAAGATCGACAGCTGGTACAAGGAAAACCGCGACAAAGGTTATAGCCAGGCGGATTACCAGCAGTTCCTCAAGGATATCGGTTACCTTCTGCCGGAAGGCGGCGAGTTCACTGTTTCGACCGCCAATGTCGATCCGGAAATCACCCATATTGCCGGTCCGCAGCTCGTCGTGCCGGTCATGAACGCACGCTATGCGCTTAACGCCGCCAATGCACGTTGGGGTTCGCTTTATGATGCGCTTTACGGCACCGATGCGATTTCCGATGCCGATGGCGCGGAAAAGGGCAAAGGCTACAATCCGAAGCGCGGCGAGAAGGTTATCGCTTGGGCGAAGAACTTCCTCGATGAAAGCGCGCCGCTTGCCTCCGGCAAATGGGCGGAAGTCGCTGGTCTTTCCATCAAGGATGGCAAGCTCGACATCAAGCGCACCGATGGCTCCGTCACAGCTCTCAAAGACCCAAGCCAGTTCAAGGGCTATAATGGCGACGCCGCCAACCCGACCAATGTGCTGCTGGCCAAGAACAACATGCATGTCGATATCGTCGTCAATGCCGATCATCCGATCGGCAAGACCGATCCGGCGCATATTGCCGACATGGTTCTGGAATCGGCCATCAGCACGATTCAGGATTGCGAAGATTCGATTGCCGCCGTCGATGCCGAAGACAAGGTTGCGGTCTATCGCAACTGGCTCGGCCTGATGAACGGCAAGCTGGAAGACACGTTCGAAAAGAACGGCAAGCAGATGACGCGCCGCCTCAATGGCGACCGCAGCTATCACGGGGCTGACGGTTCCGACCTGACGCTCAAGGGCCGCTCGCTGATGCTGGTTCGCAATGTCGGCCACCTCATGACCAATCCGGCCATTCTCGACACTGACGGCAATGAAGTGCCGGAAGGCATCATGGATGCGGCCTTTACCAGCCTGATCGCCCTGCACGATATCGGCCCCAATGGCCGTCACATGAATTCGCGCGAAGGCTCGGTCTATATCGTGAAGCCGAAGATGCACGGCCCGGAAGAAGTGGCTTTCGCCAATGAAATCTTCACCCGGACCGAAGAACTGCTCAGCATGCAGCCCAACACGCTCAAGATGGGCGTGATGGACGAGGAACGCCGCACGACCATCAATCTCAAGGAAGCCATTCGCGCCGCCAAGGATCGCGTTGTGTTCATCAATACCGGCTTCCTCGACCGCACCGGCGACGAGATCCATACCTCCATGGAAGCTGGCCCGATGATCCGCAAGGGCGACATGAAGCAGGCCGTGTGGATCGGCGCTTATGAGCAGTGGAATGTCGATATCGGTCTCGAATGCGGCCTTTCCGGCCACGCGCAGATCGGCAAGGGCATGTGGGCCATGCCTGACCTGATGGCGGCAATGCTGGAGCAGAAGATCGCTCATCCAAAGGCAGGTGCGAACACCGCATGGGTGCCGTCGCCAACCGCCGCAACGCTGCACGCCACCCACTATCATCAGGTGGACGTTGCCGCTGTTCAGGCAAAGCTCAAGAGCCGCCCGCGCGCCAAGCTCGACGATATTCTGTCGGTGCCGGTCGCCAGCCGTCCGAACTGGACGCCGGAAGATATCCAGAAGGAAATCGACAACAACGCACAGGGCATTCTGGGCTATGTCGTGCGCTGGGTTGATCAGGGCGTCGGCTGCTCGAAGGTGCCAGACATCAACAATGTCGGCCTGATGGAAGACCGTGCGACGCTGCGCATTTCCGCACAGCACCTCGCCAACTGGCTCTACCATGGCGTTGTCACCGAAGCGCAGGTCATGGAAACCATGAAGCGCATGGCCGCTGTCGTCGACAAGCAGAATGAAGGCGATGCGCTCTATCGCCCGATGGCTGCCAACTTCGACAAGTCCATTGCCTTCCAGGCTGCCTGCGACCTCGTCTTTAAGGGCCGCGAACAGCCGAACGGTTATACCGAGCCGGTCCTGCATCGCCGCCGTTTGGAGCTGAAGGCACAGGGCTGATTCCACTATCGTGGAAATAGAGTGACAGCGGCGGGAGAAATCCCGCCGTTTTCGTATGCGAAATCGCTTGACTCCACTATAATAGACATTATTTCTAACATAATGGAAAACGCAATCGAACAACTCGACAACGCCATTGGCGAGAACCTGCGCCGCCTGCGTCTGGCGCAAGGCATGACGCTGGATGCGCTGGGCGATGCTTCCGGTGTGAGCCGGGCCATGATCTCGCGGATCGAGCGTGGCGAGACAAGCCCGACGGCCCAGCTTCTGGCGCGCATTTGCGCCGCCCTGGGCACGTCGCTTTCAGCCTTTTTCGGTGATGCGGAAGCTCCGCCCTCGCCCTACCTTCCGCATGATCGCCAGCCCGTCTGGCGCGATCCCGACACCGGCTATGTGCGCCGGTCGGTTTCTCCCCCCGGCACCGGCTCGAATGTCGACATGATCGAGGTCGAGTTTCCAGCTGGCGGCAAGGTCACTTTCGCACCCCAGACCGCCAATGCTGGCATCACGCAGCATATGTGGCTCTTTGCCGGTGAGATGGAAATGACCGTTGGCGACACGCATTACAGCCTGAAGCCCGGCGACTGCCTTTATATGCCGATCATGGCTGGCATCACCTTTCACAATCCGGGCTCCATTCCCGCGCGCTACGCCATTGTGCTCGAACGCCGTGGCAGCCTTTGAAAGACCGACCAATGATTCACGTTCTCAACGCGGAAGAAGCGAAGCGAGCCATCCCCGCGCTCGCCGAAATCCTGGCGGATTGCGTTATGGGTGGCGCATCGGTCGGGTTCATGGCCCCGTGCGGGCCGCAGGATTTTACGCCTTACTGGACCCGTATCGCCCGCGAAGCCGAGAACGGCGATACGCTGCTCATCGTTGCTGAACATGAAGGCGAGATCGTCGGTACGGTTCAGCTTGGTCTCTCCCAAATGCCCAATCAGCCGCATCGCGCTGACCTGAAAAAGCTGCTCGTCCACCGCAAGGCGCGCGGCCTCGGCCTTGCCCGCAAACTGCTGGAACAGGCTGAACTGCAAGCTCGCAGCCGAGGCAAAACACTCATCTGCCTCGACACAGTCACCGGCAGCCCCGCCGAAGCGATCTATACGCATCTTGACTGGCAGCCTGTCGGCATCATTCCGAATTACGCGCTTTTCCCCGATGGTAGCCCCTGCGCCACCACGATCTTTTACAAAGGCATCTGAAATGACCCTCTCCATCCGCCATGCGACGGCAGCCGACCTTCCGACGCTCCTCGCCATCTATAATGATGCAGTCGAAAACACGCTCGCCATCTGGAATGAAACGCTCGTTGATCTGGAAAATCGGCGCCTATGGCTCGAAGGCCGTAATCGCGACGGGTTCCCGGTGCTGGTGGCCGAGCGCGACGGCAAAGTCGTCGGCTATGCCAGCTATGGTCCTTTCCGGCCTTTTGAAGGCTTCCGCCATTCATCCGAACTGTCGGTTTATGTAGCAAGCGATGCGCGGGGCGGCGGCATTGGTCGCGCCTTGCTGGCCGAGCTGGTGGAAGAAGCGCGCCGCCGCAAGGTGCATGTGCTGGTGGCTGGCATTGAAGCGGGCAATGCGGCGTCCATCGCGCTGCACAGATCGCAAGGTTTTGAGGATTGCGGCACCTTGAAACAAGTCGGCCAGAAATTCGGCCGCTGGCTCGATCTGACCTTCATGCAGAAGATTCTCTGATCTATTCAATATAGAACAATAGAAAACGCAGCGGGTTATTGCGCTGCTGCGTTCTTTTTGTTTATACAAGCGCATTCGCAAGGACCCGGTGAAAGCCCGGGTGGCTCTTCTGGCCGCCTATCCGCCAGACAACGCAACAACATCCCCCATTTTTACAATCGGCCATGTTGAATCGGACGGCTCTCAACGCCCGTCTTCTATTTGCGGAAAATTCAATGACACGTCTTGCTGCCTACCGCCGCGAGTGGTTCTCCAATATTCGCGGCGATATTCTTTCCGGCATCGTCGTAGCACTTGCCCTTATTCCGGAAGCCATCGGCTTTTCGGTCATCGCCGGGGTCGATCCGAAGATCGGCCTTTTCGCTTCCTTCGCCATTGCCTGCGTCTCCGCCTTTACCGGCGGTCGCCCCGGCATGATTTCAGCGGCCACGGCTGCAACTGCCGTGGTGATGGTCTCACTCGTCAAGGAATACGGGCTGCAATATCTCTTTGCCGCCACCATTCTGATGGGCTTCCTGCAAATCCTTGCAGGTTTCCTGAAACTCGGACGCCTGATGCGCTTCGTATCGCGGTCGGTCATCACCGGCTTCGTCAATGCCTTGGCGATCCTTATTTTCATGGCGCAGCTACCGGAACTGATCCATGTGCCGGTCCAGACCTATTGGATGATCGCGGGCGGCCTTGCCATCATCTATCTGTTCCCGCGCCTGACCAAGGCGATCCCTTCGCCGCTGGTTGCCATTGCCGTTCTCACCGCACTGGCCTGGTGGAGCGGGATGGATCTTCGCACCGTGGGCGATCTTGGTGAATTGCCATCCGCATTGCCGGTCTTTGCCCTGCCCCAAGTGCCGCTGACGCTCGAAACCTTGCAGATCATTTTGCCCTATTCGATCACGCTCGCAGCGGTCGGCTTGCTCGAATCGCTGATGACCGCCCAGATTGTCGACGACATGACCGACACGACCAGCAACAAAAGCCAGGAATGCATCGGTCAGGGCACGAGCAATATCGCCTCGGCGCTGATTGGCGGCATGGGCGGCTGCGCGATGATCGGGCAATCGGTGATCAATGTTTCGTCCGGTGGACGCGGCAGGCTTTCGACCTTCGTGGCAGGCGCCTTCCTGCTGTTCCTGATTCTCGTTCTCGACGATCTCGTGCGCATCATTCCGATGGCGGCACTGGTGGCCGTGATGATCATGGTATCCATCGGCACATTCTCGTGGCGGTCGATCCTCGATCTGCGCCGCAACCCGCCTTCCTCGTCCTTCGTCATGCTGGCAACGGTTGTGACCGTCGTTTCAACGCATGATCTGGCGAAAGGCGTGCTTGTCGGCGTTCTGCTATCCGGCGTGTTCTTCGCGGGCAAGGTCGCCAAGATGTTCCGCGTCACCGAGACCGAAAACAGCGACGGCAGCGAACGCATCTATACTGTTCAAGGCCAGATTTTCTTCGCTTCGGCGCAGAATTTCATCGCCGCGTTCGATTTCTCCAAGCCTGCCAAGAAGGTCACCATCGATGTCAGCCATGCGCATCTGTGGGACATCACTTCGGTTGGCGCACTGGACAAGGTTGTTCTGAAATATCGCGCCAGCGGCACCGATGTGTCGGTGATCGGCTTTAACGAAGCCAGCGCCGACATGGTGGACCGCTTTGCTGTCCACGACAAGGAACTGGGTGCCGCCAAACTGGCGACGCACTAAACATAAAAAGAAAGGGCCGCAACAGCGGCCCTTTCTTTAGCTCGTATGCGGTACGGCGTCTCCGACCGGCAAATCCTCGAGGCCAATGGCGCCTTCCACCCGATCGCTGCGCGCCATCAGATAAAGACCTAATCCGCAAGTCAGCACCGCGATGAACACCAGATACCAGGCATGCGCCATCGGGTTGACCGCCAGAAACGATGTTACGACCACAGGCGTCAGGCCGCCGAACACCGCATAGGAAACGTTGTAGGAAAAGGACAGGCCCGAGAACCGAACCGGAGCCGGGAAGGCGCGCACCATGACATAGGGCACCGCGCCAACCATACCGACGGAAAGCCCCATGACCGCATATAGCGCAAACAGCACCGGCAGAGACGTGCCAGCAAAGCTGTAGAAAACGAAGGTGGCGACGCCGAAGAACACACCGGCCACCGCAAAGAAGCGTCCACTGCCGATGCGGTCGACAATCGATCCGGCAGCCACCGTGCCAAACATCAGGAAAAGCGTGCCGAAGCTGGTCGCGGCAAGTGATTGCAATGGGCTATAGCCGTAAAGCTTTTGCAGGAAGGTTGCGGTCATCAGCGTGGTCACGACGATACCGGCTGACAGAATCCAGGTCAGAAGCACGGAAATGATGACGCCATGCATATGTTCGCGCAGCACCGTCTTGAGCGGCAGCTTGTCTTTCAGCAAATGGCTGTTCTTCATTTCGGTAAAGATCGGCGTTTCAGCCAACCAGCGCCGCAGATAAACCGCGAGCAGGCCAAAAATACCGCCGATGAAGAACGGAATGCGCCATGCGTAACCGGCAAGTTCCTCCGGGGTGAAAATCCAGTTGATGGCCGTTGCGATCAGCGAGCCGATCATGATGCCAAGCGTCAGGCCGGAACAGAGGAAGCCACAGGCCATCCCGACCCGATTGGCAGGCACATGCTCCGCCACAAAGGTCCACGCGCCGGGAACTTCGCCGCCAATGGCCGCGCCCTGCAACATGCGAAAAACGATCAGCAGGATCGGCGCGCCGACACCCAGCGTCGCATAGGTGGGCAGGCAGGCCATGGCCAATGTCGAGATCGACATCAGAAACACCGAAAAGGCGAAAACCCGCTTGCGACCGAACTTGTCGCCGAAATGCGCCAGCACGATACCGCCGACCGGACGCACCAGATAGCCGGCTGCGAAAATGCCGAAAGTCTGGATCATGACCAGCCAATCCGGCATATCCGGCGGAAAAAACAGATGGCCGATCACACTGGCGAAGAATACGAAGATGATGAAATCATAGAACTCCAGCGCGCCGCCGAGGGCCGAAAGGCCAAGGGTGCGGAAATCCTGTCCATTAAGCGGACGGGGGCTATTGCCTTGCGCGTGTGTGTTCATCGATGCCATCGATCCTGTTCTTTCTGGCTTTTTCGTCTTGCCGTTGCTTGCAATCCCCCGCTTTTACGGGGCCGAAATGTAATGCGCCAAACAGGACTGCATCGCAAGACTTGACTTTCAGCATGCTGATTATAAATTTAGAATAATTCTAAACTGATGGATTTGATTATGCTGAGTCGATTTTTCCGCAACGGTCGCCGCCCGTTCGATTCGCTTTCCGAACAGGAAATACTGGCGCTTGCCATCTCCTCGGAAGAGGATGATGCCCGCATCTATCTCGCCTATGCCGATGGCCTGCGCGAAGAATTCCCGCAATCGGCCAAGATTTTCGAACAGATGGCGGAAGAAGAGCACGGGCACCGCGATGCGCTGATCGAGCGGCACCGGGCGCGGTTTGGTGACCATATTCCGCTCATTCGCCGCGAACATGTCAGCGGCTATTACGACCGCAAGCCCGACTGGCTGGTGCGACCGCTGGGTATCGACAAGGTGCGCGACGCGGCGTCTGAAATGGAAGATCAGGCCTATCGTTTCTATGTCGAGGCGGCAAAGCACGTTACCGACGCGGGCACGCGCAAGCTTCTGGGCGATCTGGCGCTTCAGGAAAAGCAGCACGAGGTCAAAGCCGAATCGCTGGAACATGAACTCACGCCTGAAAGCGTGCAGGACGAGGAACGCGCACTTGAGCGCAAGCAGTTCATCCTCACCTATGTCCAGCCCGGTCTTGCGGGCCTGATGGACGGCTCGGTCTCGACCCTTGCGCCGATCTTCGCTGCCGCCTTTGCCACGCAGGATACCTGGCAGACGTTTCTCGTCGGCCTGTCAGCATCGGTTGGTGCGGGTATTTCGATGGGCTTCACCGAAGCCATTCATGACGATGGCAAGCTGTCGGGCCGCGGATCGCCGGTCAAACGCGGTCTGTCCTGCGGTATCATGACGGCACTCGGCGGCCTCGGCCACGCCTTGCCCTATCTGATCACAGATTTCTGGACAGCTACATCTCTGGCGGTCGTTATCGTGTTCTTTGAACTCTGGGCCATCGCCTTCATCCAGAACCGTTTCATGGAAACACCATTCTTCCGCTCGGTCCTGCAAGTTGTGCTGGGTGGCGCATTGGTTCTGGCAGCGGGTATTCTGATCGGCAACGCCTAGAGCGGTTCCAGTTAAAGCGGAATCGTGGAACCGCTCTATCTATTTGTTTCTACGCATTGTCCTACGCAAAACCGCTACGCACTTTTGCTGGAAATGCTTTAGACCGTAGCAACACCTTGCGGGGGCGACATCGCCCCCTCAAAGCGGTCAATGGCGATGCGGCCCTGCCGGGAGACAGTGACAAAGCTGTTTGCCGGCACAGCCATCCAGTTGCCGGCTTCGCCATCCAGCGGTTCCGACACCACACAAATGCCGGACGACGCGCCAAGCGTCGCGGTATAAAGCGTAGGCGCAAAGGCGTCAGTGGCATAGCGGATTGCATAAAGCTGATTGCCGTCTGAAAATGCAGCGGTCAGCCGCAGAAATGGCGGCACATCGGCCTTCCCGGCCTCGTCGACAATCGTGGTGACCATGCGCTTCATCGCCTGAACCGGATCACTGTCGAGACCGAATTCCAGCATCAGCAGAAAGATCAGTTCGGAATCGGTTGCGCCATGCTTCTGCGCATAGACATGATCGCTCAGATGCGCCTCCAGCCTGCGGCGCAGACGGTCGAAATTGCCGATCTGCCCGTTATGCATGAAGCTCCAGCGCCCGGAAACAAAGGGGTGGCAATTGGAGCGGCTGGTCAGCCCGCCTGTCGAGGCGCGCACATGCGCAAGAAAAAGGCGCGACCGGATTTGTCGCGCCAGGCTACCCAAATTCTGATCGGACCATGCGGGCAGAATATCCCGATACAGCCCCGGCTCGGTGCGATGCCCATACCAGGCGACACCGAAACCGTCGCCATTGGTGCGTGTTTTGGCTTCATGCGCATCGTGGCTTTGCGCCACGAGCGAATGACAGGGAGACGAAATAATGTCTTCCAGATAGGTCTCAGGTCCGAGATAGGCTGCCCAACGGCACATGTGCGATCCGATGCTTAAAAGCCAGTCTTAACGACCTCTGTTATGCGTCCGCTCATAGAGCTGACGAACAATGGTGCTTGCAGTCTTTTCGAACAAAAATGGCAAAAATGCATGGATCAGAGCAGCAAATGCTGCTCCGAACAGCTTGAATGAAAACCGCGATGCAAAAGCCATATGCTCGAAATAGGTCTCATCGACCGATGAGGGATGGTCGGTGAAAATGCGGGTAATACGCGTGGTCATTGCAAATGCTCCCGTTTGATTGAGAAATTCTTTCTCTTTTGCCCAGCGCTAAAGCGCCCTTCTGGAAAATCATTTTAGCAAGAATGAGAAAGATGAAATCTCAAAATATTCTTGAAATCCGCAATTAATTGGGACAATCATCCCACTATGATGGCTTCACTGGACGAGATAGACCGCAAAATATTGGGAGAACTGCAGATTGACGGCACGCTGTCTGTTGATTCTCTGTCGGAACGCGTCAACCTTTCGCGCAATGCCTGCTGGCGGAGGGTGAAGCGCATGGAGGAAGAGGGCATCATCAAGGCGCGTGTCGCGCTGGTGGATGCCGAGATGGTGGGCTGCGGCCTGTCCGTTTTCATTCTGGTGCGCACATCCAGCCACGATCCGCAATGGCTGTCGAAGTTCCGCAACGCCACGGCGCGTTTTCCGGAAATCGTCGGCGTCTATCGCATGACCGGCGATCTGGATTATGTGCTGAAGGCGCGTGTCGCCGACGTGAAGGCCTATGACCGGCTTTACCAGCAGCTGATCGCCAGCGTTCCACTGTCGGATGTTTCAGCGTCCTTCGTGATGGAGGAAATCAAGGAAACCACCGCCGTTCCGCTCGATATGCGCTAAAACCGTTGCTTCTCCCGTCAGCATGCCTACATGGCAAAATGCGCGCATTCTCGTTGACAGCGCATTGACGGAAGGAACCCTCATGAAAAGATTTGACGGAAAGCGGGTGCTCGTCACGGGCGGAACGAGTGGTATGGGGCTGGCTGGCGCCCGCCGCATCATTGCGGAAGGCGGCACGACCGTCATCACGGGACTGAATGACGAACGCCTCGCATCGGTCGCGCAGGAACTGGGCGACAAGGCGCAAGTGTTGAAAAACGATGCTGCCGATCCGGCCTCGGCAGAAGCGCTGGCTGCCGCCATTCGCTTGAAGGGCGGACTGGACGGTCTGTGGCTGAATGCAGCCTTCGCAACCATTGGCGCTCCGGAACAGATCACGGCAGCAGCCTTCGATGAAATGATGGCCGCCAATGTGCGAGGGCCAGTTCTCCAGCTTGCAAGCCTGTCCGATCTTCTCAATCCCGGTTGTTCGGTGGTTCTGACCTCCTCCAGCTCCACATATGAAGGCGCTGCGGCGACGAGCCTTTATGCAGCCACCAAGGGCGCAGTTGTCGCCATGGCGCGATCCTGGGCTTCGGCGCTGGCCCCGCGCGGCATCCGGGTCAATGTTCTGGTGCCCGGCCCCATCGAAACCAACTTCCGGCATTTTCTGCCCGAGGAAGCCCGCACCGGTTTCGAACGTTTCGTGCTGGATCAGGTGCCGCTCGGTCGCGCTGGCACCGCCGACGAGGCAGCGGCAGTGGCGCTGTTTTTGCTTTCCAACGACGCATCCTATGTGACGGGCAGTCAATATGCTGTGGATGGCGGCCTCATCATGCACTGACGGGAAGCACTCCATCCGGTAAAAACATGATCCTGTGCCGTACTATCATTGCAAAACGCCAAATAGGCGGTACACCTTTGATCTGTTTTCACGTATGAGCGTCGCCAATTTGAATCCCCGCAGGAAAGGCTCCCTCATGACCGCAGCATCCGCTCAAGCACCAACGCTCGGTATCATTCGCCTCGAACATGCGAATGGCCTTGATCTCCCCGCCTATGAAACCTCCGGTTCCGCAGGCATGGACTTGCGCGCGGCCGTTGCCGAAGACCGGCAGATCGTGCTGTTGCCCGGACGCCGGACGCTGGTGCCGACCGGCCTGATCTTCGAAATCCCGGAAGGCTATGAAGTGCAGATTCGCCCGCGCTCCGGCCTCGCCTTCAAAAACGGCATCACCTGCCTCAACACGCCGGGAACCATCGATTCCGATTATCGCGGCGAAGTGAAGGTGCTGCTGGTCAATCTGGGTGACGACGATTTCCGCATCGAACGCGGCATGCGCATCGCACAGGCGGTCTTTGCGCCGGTGGTGCAGCCGAAGATCGAGGAACGCGCCGAAGTGACCGAGACCGCACGCGGCGCTGGCGGCTTCGGCTCGACCGGCACGGCCTGATCGGGCAGAATCGCTTTAATGAAAAGCCGGGCTTCATGCCCGGCTTTTTTTGTCTGGGGTTTACTGTGTCAGCACTGCCTGTTGGCAGAGCACACCCGTAACCTGCACGTCGGCTTGGCCCAGCTTGACACCGAGGAGGTCCAGAAGACCAAAGAGCAGATTATCGAGAAGTGCTGAAACCGGCGATAGCAAGGTGCCAAGCAGGCTAA
This sequence comes from Ochrobactrum sp. P6BSIII, assembly GCF_014138065.1. Taxonomy (NCBI): domain Bacteria; kingdom Pseudomonadati; phylum Pseudomonadota; class Alphaproteobacteria; order Hyphomicrobiales; family Brucellaceae; genus Ochrobactrum; species Ochrobactrum sp. P6BSIII. The sequence continues at coordinate 18,110 of NZ_JACGXB010000010.1, forward strand.
CGATTGCAGTCGCATCAACGTTCAACACCAGAACATTGAGCTCTGCATGCATGTTGCTGATGAGCGCCGATGTGAGGGAGGACACCAGTTTTGATGAAGAAACCGTCTTTACTTTTTTGCTTGCGATATCGCTGGCGCTAAAGGTCAGAATCCGTTGCTGATCATCACCCAGTGGAATTTCGGCTGACGCCGTGACACCCGCAAGATAGACTTTCAGCCCCAACAAATTGAGACCAAGGACTTGCGCAATCTGTTTTTTGCTCACTGACGGCTTCTTACTAAAGTCGTTCATATCTATATTGAGATCACCAAGATAAATGCCGGCTATGCCAGTTTTAACGCCGATCCCAACAGTCGCGTTTTGAGGGCCTGCAGGGCAGCTCACACTTTTCAGTTCCCCTTCAGCCGAGGCAATATCAATGTAGATTGGCAGTTCTATATTGGCGAGCGTGTTCAACCCGAGGGCACCATCTCCAATCGCTACAACGAGCTTTATTCTTATCTGCGCCGTGCGCACGAGAGACCCCAAAGCACCGACCCGGAAAAATGGCGTTTTCTGAGCCGGTTCGCCTATGGCAATTTCGAGGGTCACTTTTACCAATCCCAGGAGATTGATAGGTGTGGAGATCGTTGCCTGGTGCTTCCCTCCCAACATCACGCCTGCTGAAATCATCTGCAACACATTGGCTGTGATGCTATAATTTCCCCCCGATCCGATACTCGCATTTGCAAGCGACCCTAGCCCCAGCAGTTTCCCTACCGGCAATTTGGTGGCAAGTGCGGCTGCGTCTTTTCCCAAAACGTTGAGTGCCGCCTTGGCCGTCGCATTGTTGGTCACGACATCCGCCATCACCTTTGCCAGCACGCCCACCGACACATTTGTATTCAACAGCTGATCGTAAGTCCCGGCGGTCAAACCGACCTGGGGAGCAAGCTTGTCGAGAAAGCCAAGCAGGTTGATATCGGTAGCGGCAAGCGCGTTATAATCCACCAGTTTGAGACTGAGAGACGTGCCCAACAAGCCGCCCAATAATCCATTCAACGCGCTTTCAGTCGTATTGAGGCTCGCCAATCGCGAGCCGATGGAAAAGGCCGCTTCCGCATGCGACGCGGCCATGCCGCTCGCACTCACCGCAGGACGATCCATTAGCGCCTGACCAAAATAGAGGTTGCCGGGCTTTGCCAGCATCACCCGCACGGCATCGGGGTTCGTGCCGCCCGCCACGAAACGCGACCCCACAGCCACCGATTTATCGGCGGTGTAGTTGCCGGTCTCCACCCAGACACGTGTGAGATTGTCCGTCTTGCCCTTGACCACAGACGGGTCATACGTCCCCGTCATCATCACCGGATTGAGCCCATTGGCCAGCAATTGCTTTTTGACGGCATCGCTGGCAGTTCCAATCGCGCTCGCACCACTGATCGCGGCCAGATCGGCCATGTTCTGCAATTGTCGCCGCTCCAGATAGAGCGAGCTTGAATCGATGGTAAGCGCGGCAATTGCCAGAAATATCGGCGTGACAAGGGCCGCCATGGTGGCCAGATTGCCGTTGCGCGCCTGAAGAAAACGTAAGGCCCCCGCCCACATATCATGTTCCCCCGAGCCGGATTGTCGAAGCACGCGTGATCGTTTTGCCGGGTAACGGCAATCCGGTCATCAGATTCCAGATCGGCAGATTGGCCGCGTTATAGCTGATCGTAACCGTGAACTGGCTTGGATCCGACGCCGCATTGTCAATCGTGGTCTGTATCTGCGCCGGATTGATCAGCGAATATTTGGCCGCGTTTTTCTGGATGTAAGTCGCAGCCAGCGTCTGCCGCTCCGTCGCGTCGATCCCCGCAAGTGCCGTGCGTGTTGCGTCCGCAGCAAGTTGCTGCACCGCGTTTGCCGCCCCCAGATAGATGCCGAAGGCGATGACGCCCATCAGCAGCAACAGAAAAACCGGTGCCAATATCGCAAACTCTACTGCCGCAGTTCCCGCTTTATTGCGGGAAAAAAGAACAGTCGTTTTTAAAATATCAGGAAGCCGTATTTTTCTTTTCAATAAGGGGAAAATAATCGTTCTAACTGTGCCCCCGCAGTCCATATGCCCTCCCGTCCAAGAGCAGATAAACTTAGTTGTATATACATGACGAATGAACGCGCTTCATGCACGCGCAATCAACTGTTCACCAGAAGAAATGCGTTCGATTTTATTATCGTAATTACTCATGATATCGCCGTCTACATCATATCAACATAAAATAATTTAATAAAAGCTAAATAGATAGAAGCAGAGAAACCTTATTCAACTCAAGGTAAATTATAACTACAGGTTGCATAAGAAAATAACTAAATAAGCGACAACCCTTGTCTTCCGGCTTCTGCTCCTAACGCCTCCCGCTTCCCGTTCCTGAGCGCGCGCAACGCCGACAATGGCTGGTTGCATGACAAATATTTAAGGTGAAATCTTGAGTGCGAAAGTTTAGACACCGCGAAGCAACAATTTGTTGGGAGGAACATTCGCGCGCACCAGTGATCAAGCGCTGCGGCTTTCATCCCTCAAGGGCGTTTTCAGGGACAAACGAGGACTTCCCGCGCGAGTGGGGATTCAGGGGGTTATCATTGCGCACATCTTCCGCTTCATCCGGTTCTGGCCAGAAGGCTGCATCGCTGCAAAAGCGTGCTTCCGTCAGGCGTCGCCGCTGGTGGCTGTGGCTGCCTGCTGCGGCAATTGCCGCAGGCGCTGGCTGGTATTTCTACGATGCGCGGGCCGCCGTGAACGAAAAGGGCAGCTACCTCGCCGAAACGGTTACGCGTGGTGATATCGAGAACGCAATCACCGCCGTCGGCACACTCAGCGCCCTGCGCAGCATCAATGTCGGCGCACAGGTCTCGGGCCAGCTCAAAGCCGTGAAGGTGGAAATCGGCGATCAGGTCAAGGAAGGCCAGTTCATCGCCGAAATCGATCCCTCTCCTTTCGAAAAGAAAGTCGAGATTGCCAGCGCGCAGCTCGACAATCTGAAAGCCCAGCTTCTCAGCAAGGAAGCCCAGCTTACGCTGAAAAAGCTCAGTGCCGCGCGGCAGAAATCCCTGCTTGCCACCCAGGGCGTGTCCCAATCGACGGTCGATCAGGCCGAAGCAGACCTTTCTATAGCTGATGCCGATGTGAAGGCGCTTGGCGCACAGATTCGCCAGCAGCAGTCGCAATTGGCAAGCGACACCGTTGATCTCGGCTATACCAAGATCAACAGCCCCATGGAGGGCACGGTCGTCGACCAGTCCGCCAAGGAAGGCGAAACGCTGAACGCGTCGCAGACGGCACCGACCGTCGTAACAGTCGCCGATCTCAAGGTCATGACGGTCGAAGCGCAGGTGTCCGAAGCCGATATTTCCAAGCTCAAGCCCGGTATGGAGGTTTATTTCACCCTGCTCGGCCAGCCGGAAAAGCGGTTCGCAGGCAAGCTGCGCCAGATCAAGCCGACACCGGCCACCGAAAACAATGTCGTGCTTTATTATGCACTGTTCGATGTGCCGAATCCGACCGGCGAACTTATGATCAACATGAGCGCGCAGGTCTATTTCGTGATCGATTCGGCCAGGGATGTGCTGCTCGTTCCCACCTCCGCTCTCAGCTTCAAGCGCCGCGATCCATCCGGCAGCCCGGAAGGCCAGCAAGCCGAACGCCAGCAGGGGCAGCGCAAGGGACCAGGCAATGGCGACCGCCCACGTGACGGGCAGCATCGCGGAAAGCCGCAAATCATCGTCAAGGTTGTCGACGCCAGCGGCACACTCACCGAGCGCACAGTTGAAATCGGCGTGCGGAACCGTGTGCAGGCCGAAGTGAAAAGCGGCTTGGAAGAAGGCGACAAGGTCGTCGTCACCAGCGCTTCCAGTGGCGGACCTGCCGGAAGTTCAAACGCACGTGGCGGTCGTCGCCCCGGCGGCATGTCCTTCTTCTGATGGCTGCGCCCATGCAAGACGCGCCCCTCATCCGGCTTGAAAACATCAGCAAGACCTACCACAACGGCGACCTCGCCGTTGAGGTCCTGCATGGTATCAGCCTCGATATCCATGCCGGCGAATTCGTCGCCATCATGGGTGCATCGGGCTCAGGCAAATCCACCCTCATGAATATTCTGGGCTGCCTCGACAGCCCGACCGGCGGGCAATATCTCCTCGACGGCGAGGATGTCTCGACACTCGATGCCGACGCACTGGCTGCCCTGCGCCGCCGCACATTCGGCTTCGTCTTCCAGAGCTACAATCTGATCTCGACATCAACCGCGCAGGAAAATGTCGAGGTTCCGGCGATCTATGCCGGAATGCCCGCTGCCGAACGCCACGAACGTGCAGCCGAATTGTTGAACTCGCTGAAGCTCGGTGATCGTATCGACCACCGCCCCAACCAGCTGTCGGGCGGCCAGCAACAGCGCGTTTCCATCGCGCGCGCCTTGATGAATGGCGGCCGCATCATTCTCGCAGATGAACCGACAGGCGCGCTCGACAGCCAGAGCGGCGAGGATGTGATGGAACTGTTGCGCTCCATGCATCAGCAAGGCCACACCATTATCGTCATCACTCATGCCCGCGAGGTGGCGGAGCGCGCAGACCGGCTGATCGAGATCAAGGACGGCGAAATCCTTTCCGATACGACCAAGCGCGATATTCCCGACCGGCAGGCTCCGCAGCGTTTACAGCAGGCGGGCGACGGACATGCCGCGCGCATAGCCGATATTTCGGAAGCCGTGAAAATGGCCATGCGTGCCTTGCGGGCCAATATTTTCCGCACAGTGCTGACGCTTCTCGGCATCATCATCGGCGTCAGTTCGGTGGTGACGATGCTGGCCATCGGCACCGGCGCGCAAAACTCGATTCTCGACCGCATCAATGCCATGGGCACCGATCTGGTGCTCGTGCGCCCCTCCATGCCAGGCTTTCGCGGGGGCAGTATTGCAACGCTTGTGCCTGCCGATGCGGATGCGATACTCGAACTGCCCAACATCAAATCGGCGGTGCCGGAAGTGACAGGCACGGTCACGCTCAGACGCGGCAATGTCGACTATCAGTCACAGGCCAACGGCACGGTTCCGGCTTTCTCGGAGGCCAAGTCCTGGAAGCTCGCGACGGGCGATTTCATCACCCAGAACGATATGACGTCCTATGCGCCGGTCGCCGTTCTCGGAGCCACAGTGGTCAAGACGCTGTTTCCGGATGGCGGCAACCCGATCGGGCAACATATTCTGATCCAGAAAATCCCGTTCCAGGTCATCGGCACGCTGGAGCCGAAAGGTGCGGGCTTTGGCGGCACCGATCAGGACGATGTGGTTGTCGTTCCGCTTTCGACTGGTAATCTGCGGCTGTTCGGCCAGAAATATGTGCGCACCATCACCGTGCAGGTGAAGGATTCGGATCTGATCAACACAACGCAGGAACAGATTCAGGAATTGCTCGACCAGCGCCATAAGCAGCGCGACACGATGATCACCAACATGTCGTCGGTGCGAGACGATGCGGCGGCCATGGGCAGCACCATGACGCTGTTTCTCGGATCAGTCGCCGCCATCTCGCTTCTGGTCGGCGGCATTGGCGTGATGAACATCATGCTGGTCAGCGTGACGGAGCGCACACGCGAAATCGGCGTGCGCATGGCGACCGGCGCGCGGCGGCGCGATATCCTCCTGCAATTCATCACGGAAGCGCTCACCGTCTCGGCCATTGGCGGCGCTTTCGGCGTGGTCATCGGCCTTGGAGCTGCCGCCATTGCCGGTTGGGCAGGCCTTTCGGTCGGTTACAGCATCGGCCCGGTTCTGCTGGCTTTCGCCTGCGCCTTCGCCACTGGGTTGGTCTTCGGCTTTCTGCCAGCCCGCAAGGCGTCGCGCCTGCTGCCAGCCGTAGCGCTTTCGTCGGAATAGGCCAAAACAAAAAAGCCGGTCTGGAAAAAGAACCAGACCGGCTTTTCACTATCGATAATCTGACTGCTTTACTTGAACAGCAGCGGCAACGTGATCGGCATCCTTGCCTTGGCCATCGCCGCTGGAGGCGCAGGCACAGGAGAAGCGCGACGTGCAGCTTCCAGCGCCAGCTGGTCAACCGCCGGATCACCTGACGAACCGGCCAGACGCGCCGAGAGAACATTGCCGGATGGATCAATCACGAATGTCACCTGCACCAGACCTTTCGCATGGCGGGCCTTGCGTTGCAGGAAGCGGACATTGCGCGCCATATGAGCCTGAAGTTTCGATGTCCACTTGGCCGAGCTTACGCCCGCCGACGCGTTGTTTTCACCACGACGGTTTGCAGCAGCCCGTTCGCCATTGTCGGCATCCATGCGCGGTGCACTTGCCTGCCGGGTTTCCTGAGCCTTTTCAGCCTTCTTGGGCTTCGGCTTCTCAACCTTTTGCGGCTTTGGCTTTTCAACCTTCGGCTTTTCGACCTTCTTGGGTTCCGGCTTCGGCTCGGGCTTTGGTTCCGGCTTTTCAACCGGCATAGGCACGGCCACTTCCGGCTTTTCCGCCTCGACCACATCCGGAATGATCTCTTCCGGCTTCTCCTGAACTTCCGGCTCAGGCTGCGGCTCGGGTTCCGGCGGCGTTACCTGTTCTGGCTCCGGCGGCGTCGGTTCTTCAGGCTGCGGTTCCGGCTGAACAACGGGTTCAGGTTCGACTTCTTTCGGAGCTTCTGCCGTTTCCGGCTGCGCTTCGTCGGCAACCTGCTCTTCCATCGGAGCCATAGGCTCCGGCGCAAGCTCAACCACCATGGCCGCAACTTGCCCGCCATCCGGCTGATCTTCTTCCTGCGCCAGATGAATGGCGTAGGCTCCAGCTGCATGCACTGTCAGGACAAGAATGCCCGCGCCGATCCAGCGTCCCGCATCATGCCAAAAGGAATGATGATGGGCGTCGGCAGAAGCCACCTTCACGGGAGGATGATCGGGCGGAAGTGCATTCATTGGGCAACTCCGGGGGCAGTTCCAGGTGCGGTCCCTGCCGGGGCTGGCGTCTGAGCTGGCGCTTGCGCAGGGGCTGCCGCTGGTGCCGATGCACCGACTGTTTCAAGGCCGACCAGCGCGATCTTCAGATAGCCCGCCTCACGCAGCAAATTCATGATGCGCATCAGTTCTTCATAAGGAACAGCTTTGTCGGCGCGCAGGAAAATGCGCGTTTCCTTGTTCTTCTCAGACAGGCCGTCCAGCGCAAGGCCGAGACGCTCACGTGCAACCACATCATTGCCGACGCTGATGCTCAGATCGTCCTTCAACGTCACATAAAGCGGCTTGTCGGGGCGCGGCGCAGCGGCAGCGGTCGAGGCAGGCAGGTCGACCTTCACATCCACGGTCGCAAGCGGCGCTGCCACCATGAAGATGATCAGCAGAACCAGCATGACGTCGATGAAGGGCGTTACGTTGATCTCGTGATTAAGCTCGAGATCGTCACCACCGCCTTCGCGAATTTTACTCGCCATGACGCCTACTCCGCTGCGTGCAGCGTGCCTTCACGCACGCCGGCTGCCCTGAAATCCAGATCGCGGCTGACCAGACGTTCGACACCAGCCGATGCATCGGCCAGAAGCGAACGATAGCCGGTGATCGCGCGGGCAAAGACGTTGTAGATCACAACCGCCGGAATGGCGGCGACAAGGCCAATAGCGGTGGCGAGCAGCGCTTCAGCAATACCCGGAGCCACAACGGCCAGATTGGTCGTCTGCGCTTCACTGATGTTGATGAACGAATTCATGATGCCCCAGACGGTGCCGAACAGACCCACAAATGGTCCGATGGAGCCGATGGTGGCCAGAATGCCCGTGCCCTTGGACAGGCGACGGCCAGCCTTGGCTTCGATACGCGACAGGCGCGACGAAACGCGCTCCTTGAGGCCCTCGCCTCCGGCACGTGCCAGCGCAGGGCTGGAGAGACGAACCTCATCTTCGGCAGCGCGCACCATGATGGCGCCCGGGCCCTTGACACCATCGAGCGCACGAACGGCATCGGAAAGCGTTGCGGAATGACCAATGGTCTTCAGCGCCTTGTTCGCGCGGCGGCGTGCACCCGCCAGTTCGAGCGACTTGGCGACCCAGATGGTCCATGTTGCGAGCGAGGCAAGACCGAGACCGATCATCACCGCCTTCACAATCCAGTCGGCAGCCATGAACATGCCCCATGGCGACAGGTCATGCGGAAGGCTGGCATCTCTTTCTTCGACTGCTGGCTGGCCAGCGATGACGGGCTGCGGCTCTGCCTGTGGGGCCGGAGTTGAAGCGGGAGCCTGCGACTGTTGCTCTACAGGCGCCGGCTGCGCTGCCGGAGCGGATGGCGCAGACGCTGCTGGCGCTGGCTGGGTGGTCGGCTGAGCGGCTGCGGGAGCCGCTGAAGGATTGGGCTGCGTCGCCTCTTGAGCCAATGCCGGACCAACGCCCAGCAAGACAATGCCCATCGCCGCAGCCATGAAGCCCTTCCGACAGAAACCAGTCATCTTGATCGCCTTTTGATTGTTCAACTCGGGCGCCAAGGACGACCCATCACGCAGGCCGTAGCGCTGCTTGTTGACCTCTTTTTAACCCCCAATAATATGATGATGCAAGTCATGTTTTGTTGTGGTTGCCTTTTTCTGCAACCTTTTGGGTAAGCGCGGCCTGTCAAACCCCTTATAAATAGCTGTTGCATAATGCGGGCAAATCAGACCTGATGATCGAGCCGGAAGCGTTCACCTCCCTCAAGAGGCGTATGGACCGGCAGGAGGAGCATGCACATGATGCACAAAGACATTCAGGCACTCGAACATGCGGCAAGAACCGCCATGGCGGGCAATGATGATCCGCTGCCGGCTCCGCAGCGCGCGCTGAAACCAGCCCATGTCGGCCTCGCCTTCCTGATGATCGCTGGCGCGGCCTATCTGTTTCTCGTCTGACACTGTCTGACTCGCCTCAATGAGCGCAAACGGACCTTGTTCTAAACAAGGCCTGTGGCGGACTTGCCCGTTTACCATGACGCATAAGAAGTGGCGCACGGCGTTGCCGCGATCCGCTATTGCGTGCAACCATTGGTGACGAAAAGCGTTGTTACAACGACAATCCGTTATGACAGGAGGCCAGATATGGCGCGTGCATCCGCGAAGACGAGCAAGATCGAAGAAAAGATCGAGGAAGCGTTGACCGATTCGACGACCGAAGACTTGCAGACGCAGGTTGAGCAGTTGAAGGAAGACATCGCAGCCATCGCCGCGACACTCGCCAACCTTGGCAACCAGACCGTCCGCGATGCCAAGCGCAGCGCGAAGGAAACCTATAAGAGCGCCTATCTGCAAGGCGGCGATGTCGTCGATGAACTGTGCGGAAAGGCGCAGGATCTGGAAGCGCAATTGACAGCAACCGTGCGTGAACGCCCGATCACGTCGCTCGCGACCGCGCTCGGCATTGGCTATCTGCTCGCCCTTCTTTCCCGCCGCTGAGGCGTCCCATGCTTAAAGCTTTGGCCCCCATTCTGACCGCTCTGGCTGGCGAAGAAGTGAAGTTTGCCGTCAGCCAGACGCGACGCGCAGCGATTTTCGGCGTGGCGATTGCCATTTTCGGCATTATCACGGTCACATTTCTCTGTGTTGCCGCGTTTCTGGCACTGGCGCAGGCCTATGGTGGCCCGCTTGCAGCGCTGATTCTCGCCGCGATTTCGTTGATTCTGGCGCTGCTTGTCCTCGCAGTTCTGAAAATTCAGGCCGCAGCCGAAGCCAAAAAGCGCAAGCAGCGGATCGAGGCTGACAAGTCGGCGATGATGGCGACAGCCGCACTGGCGACTATCCCTTCGATCCTGAAGCGGCCAATCCTGGCGGCAGCCTTGCCGCTTGCAGGTATAGCATTGGTATCGCTGCTTTCAGACAAGAAGAAGCGCCCACCCAAGGCCTGATAACAGAGCCATGAAAACGAAAACACCGGAACCTGTTCCGGTGTTTTCTGTTTTCGACAGGAGTTCTTTTTTACTGCGCAGCCGCGTCGGCGCTATCCACCAGCGAAGCGAGACGTACCGATACCCGTGAGCCGGGCCGACCTTCTGCCTCGCCATAGACCGGCTTTTCACCGAACTGCATGCAAAGCTGCTCGACCACCAGCGTGCCGAGACCGTTCTTGTCGCCGGGCTTCGCAGTCCCCTCCGCACCCCAGCCAACACCGTCATCTTCCACCGCCAGAACCGGCACACCATCCGCATCCGCCTGGAAACTGACGGCAATCTGCCCACCCGGACGACCCTTGAAAGCATGCTTGATGGCATTGGTGACCAGTTCGCCGACAATGATGCCGATGGTCGTCACATCGCGGGCTTTCAGATCAAGCTGCGCAAAATTCGTCACGATCTCGATCTGGCGATCCTGACCGATGGCGTTGCGGATATCGTTGATAACCGTGGTCAGAAACTCGTCGACCCGGGCGGTTTCCATGTCTTCGCCCAGTCGCAAACGCCGGTGAGCCGTTGAAACCGTCTGAACCCGGTCGCGCGCTGCCGAAAGTGCCGCGCGCGCATCCTCACTGCGCGCCTGTCGCATCTGCAAGCCCAGCAGGGACGAGACGGTCGCCAGCGAATTGCCGATACGGTGGTTGGTATCCTGAAGCAGAAGCTCGACGCGATAACGCTCGCGCTCCGCGATCCGGCGCTCCTCTTCCAGTTCGGCTGTACGTTCACGCACCCGCTGTTCGAGAATCTCATTTTCAGACCGAAGCGCTGTCTGGCCTTCGAACATGGTGCGCGCATAACGCTGCACACGGCTGAAAAGAAGCCAGCCCAGCACCGCTGCCGAAGCCAGTGCCACGATGGATGTCGCCGTCATCCAATAGCGCATCCGGTTGATACGATCATTGCGCTCGGCGAGCTGCTTTTCTTCCACATCGATGAAATCCGACACCGTGGTCGAAAGCTGGTCCATCAGGGCCTTGCCTTCGTCACTGCGCACCCGCTCCATCGCCGCCGCGACATTGCCGGACGACGCCAATTCCACCGTTTCACGAACATCCGCCTCTTCCCGCTCGATCAAAGCGCGGATCTGCTTGACCCGCGCATCCTGCAACGGATTGGGGCCCGACAAGGCCTCCAGATCGGTCAATGTCTGATCGACGGAAAGGATCGAATTGCGATAGAGATCAAGATGCGCCTCATCCAATGTAAGGAGATAGCCGCGACGGCTCATCTCGATATTGTTGGCCAGCCGCGCAACCTTGTCCACCTGCTGGCGCAGGGCATAGTTGCGCGAAATATCGACGACCTGATGCGTAACGCTCGATGAAAGAAACAGCGTCATCACAGCCGAGAGCAGCACAAGTCCGAGTGAGACGACAACCGCTATCGGTTTCGGCGAAGACTGAAGCAATCTCTGCAACACGGCTGATGGCAAAACGCGCCCCAATACAAATTGATGACCCACCTCTGATAGCAAATATCAGTGACGGCTAACCTTCAAGTGGCTGGAGCAAAAAACTATCATTGCGAGCGAAAATAAATGTCGCCGGACGGCGGCATCACGCTCTTTAGATCAAAACGGCACACAAACTGTGCTCTTTTGTCGAATTCTGGTCCCGTGAGCAGGAAGCAGAACGCTAACCTTTTGTTTGAACAGCACTTTATACCGCCGGATCAGAACGCCCGGCGGCAAAATAAATCAGGCAAAGCTTCTCAAGGTCACACGGGAAGAATCCGCATCCGGACCGTAATCGCCCTCACCCTCGATCTTGAGGATTTCCTGAAGACGGGTCCGCGCACGGCTGACACGGCTTTTGATCGTGCCGACGGCACAACCGCAAATCTCGGCCGCTTCTTCATAAGCAAAGCCGGACGCACCGATCAGGATGATCGCTTCGCGCTGATCGTCGGGCAGTTGTTCCAGAGCCGCACGAAAATCCTGAAGGTCGAGCGTGCCATATTGCGACGGATGCACGGCGAGCTGTTCGCTGAATACGCCATCCGTATCCTGCACTTCGCGTCCGCGCTTGCGCATCTGGGTGTAGAATTCATTGCGCAGGATGGTGAAGAGCCAGGCCTTCATATTGGTGCCCATCTCGAAGGTTTCCTGTTTGGCCCAGGCCTTCATGATGGTGTCCTGCACCAGATCGTCTGCCTTGTCGTGCTGACCGATCAGCGACACGGCAAACGCACGCAAGCTCGGCAACGAAGCCAGAAGCTCGCGCTTGAACTGCGCCCCCTGCGGGGCATTGCCATCAACCGACGGACCGGGTGCTCTGTCCACGCATACTCTCCTGTTCAGCCTGATCGAGTTTTTCGAGAAGATCGAGGAAACGGTCCGGGATCGTCTCATCTTGAATCGAGGCGTATAACGCCTTGAGTTTCAATCCGACTTCACAATTGGGTCCTAATATGTCCTTCGGGACGCGCCGCGATACTGTGGCGCCATTCGTATGAAGGTTATCTTTATCTGTCATATTGTATCGTTCTAGGCGGGGAGCCCTGTCCTGTTTGTTACAAAGCTTCTGTTGGACAGGGAATGCACCAGCCCCAAGAAAGTTCCCGAAATTATGCCGTCACTTCGGAACTTTTTTCAAGCCGCGTCGTTTTGATCCGTAATGCCGCGCCCGATTGCGTGATGATCGCGCTTGGCCAAAAGCTGGTTCAAGCCGGTGATTCCAACCGGATTCATACGAATGTAAAACAAGGCGGCAGATGAGGAGTTCCATTATCATGACGTTATCGACGCGTATCGCGCCGCACCTTCCCTATCTTCGTCGTTTCTCCCGTGCCCTCACCGGTTCTCAGGCGTCAGGTGATGCCTATGTGGCTGCGGCGCTCGAAGCCCTGATCGCGGATGTGAGCATTTTCCCGGATACATCGTCGGACCGCATCGGGCTCTACCGCCTGTTCAGCGACCTTTATAAGACCGCATCGATCCGCGTACCGGAGCAATCATCGGAGATCGGCTGGGAACAGCGGGCAAACCGCAATCTCGCACATATCGCACCTCTCCCGCGCCAGGCTTTCCTGCTGGTGGCCGTGGAAGGCTTCAATGACAAGGAAGCTGCCGAGGTGCTCAATGTCGACGACGCCGAACTCGGCCGTCTTCTTTCCTCCGCCTCGACGGAAATCTCGCGTCAGGTCGCAACGCGCCTGATGATCATCGAAGACGAACCGCTGATCGCCATGGATATCGAGCAGATGGTCGAGAGCCTCGGTCACGAGGTCGTCGGCATTGCCCGGACCAAGGATGAGGCGGTTGCGCTTTATGAAAAAGAAAAGCCGCGCATGGTTCTGGCCGATATCCAGCTTGCCGACGGCAGCTCGGGCATTGATGCCGTGAACGAGATCCTGAAAGACGACACGATCCCGGTCATCTTCATCACGGCCTTTCCGGAACGCCTGCTCACTGGCGAGCGTCCTGAGCCGACCTTCCTCGTTACCAAGCCATTCAATCCTGACATGGTGAAGGCACTGATCAGTCAGGCACTGTTTTTCGAAGAGGCTTCTCAAGTCGCGGCCTGATATCGGTCCGCAATCAACAAGTTTGGTGAATTTAACCGTCTCCGGGAGTAGGAAAATCCCTCTCCCCGGAGCGGATTTTATTTCCCCTCTTGCAACCTAAAGGCAAACCCGCCTTCAACCTGAGATTATTCCTTTTTACACGCGGGACAGGAACCGAATGCATAGCAAAGACGTTTATTCCTCACATACAAAAGAGGAGATTGAATATGCTTTACTACGCGCTCGTATTTCTCGTCGTGGCTCTGGTCGCAGGTGCGCTGGGCTTTGGCGGCATTGCCGGGGCATCGGCGGGTATCGCTCAGATTCTGTTCTTCGTGTTCCTCGCTTTGCTCGTGGTGTCGCTGATCGCTTCGGCAATCCGCAAGGCTTGATGAACCGACGAAAAGTCCAGCTCAAAACTGGTCTGTTTCTGGCCGCAAACCGGCCGCACCGATATGATCAACAGCATGCCGTCGCGCAAGAATGCGCGGCGGTTTGTTTTCTGAAGAGAAGTGAGACCCACCGCATAGACCTTCAGTCAAAGCACGCCTTCCGGGCCAATCGACATTCATCGAGACTATAATGAGCGCATCAGACCTGCCATTACGCGAAGCCGAACCGGATGCAGCCCGTCTGCGCGCGCTCCTTCGAGCTGTTCGTAACAGCAATGTCTGCGTGCTCTACCAGCGCCCCGATCTGGCCTATGCCTGGGGCGAAAATCTCCCCTCCTATTGGCAGAAGAGCTGGAAAGCCGGCGGCACGGATGATGATTTCATCGTTTCCACATCACTCGCCAAATTGAAGGCTGCGAAGCAAATCGCGCTTGAAACCATGACAGCGCAAAATGTCGAACTCTCCGTCATGGATGGCAACAAGCTCCACTGGATGGAACTGCATATCGATTGTGACCGCGATACGAACGGCAATCTGCTCGGTCTGGTGACGACAGCGCTGGAAATCAGCGAGCTGAAGCGCCGCGAACAGGTGTTGAAAACCTTATTGCGCGAAGTGAGCCATCGTTCCAAAAACATGTTGGCCATCGTGCAGAGCATTGCCAGCCAGACGGCGCGCTTTACCGATACGATCGATGACTTTCTGCTGAAATTTCGCGGGCGCATCCAATCGCTGTCCTATTCGCAGGATCTGGTGACCGATTCCAACTGGCGTGGCGCGCTCTTCCGCGATCTCGTCCATTCGCAGGTCGAAAAATATATCGATGTCACCGATGAGCGCCTGAGCCTTGAAGGCGACAATCCGTATCTGTTCCCCGGTGCGGCGCTCCATGTTGGCCTGGCGCTGCATGAACTGGTGGTCAATGCCACGTCGTTTGGCGGGCTCTCCATACCCTACGGTCGTGTGGCAATCTCGGCGCATGTCATCCGGGCTGAAAACGAAGAAGAAAAACTGGTTTTTCTCTGGGAAGAAACCAATCCGGCCATGCCCGAAGTTTACCAGCACGACCCACGATTCGGCAGCGCTGTCCTGCAACGGATTGTGCCCGCCTCGATCAACGGACAGGCGCAATATCGCATTGATGGCACCGGCGCAGTCTATTCACTGACCATCCCTGCCGAACAATTCGATTCCTGAGCTTCCAATCCGGCCAAATAAAAGCCGCCATGGGCGAACCATGACGGCTTATTAAAATGAGCGAAACGCCTGCTGGCACAACGGTTCACCGTTTGCGCGGCGTTCACGCCGTCCACCCTTTGGGGGAGTTCGGGCGAACTATGAAGACCGTGTTGGGGGGCGGGGTCACGGCCTTCATGGATCAAAAACGCGACCACCGAAAATTAGTTCCATCAGGATTTTATTTTTTTACAATAAAGTTCAAGACGGTGATGAACGATCTCATAGCCAAGCGATCGGGCAATCTCTTCCTGCAATTTTTCAATCTTGTCGGAGCGAAATTCGACCACATCGCCGGAATCCATATCGATGATATGGTCGTGATGCGCACCGCTTGCCTGTTCGAAGCGCGATGGACCGCCTGCAAAAGCATGACGATGAATGGCGCCGCGCTCTTCCAGAAGTTTCATGGTGCGATAAACGGTCGACAGGGAAATGCTGCTGTCGATCTCGACCGCCCTGCGGAAAATCTCCAGCGCATCCGGATGGTCTTCCGTTTCGGTCAAAATATTCAGGATGATCCGGCGCGGGCGCGTGATGCGCACACCGGCCTGTCGCAGTTCCTGTTCGTAATCGGGCTTTTTGTATCGTTCGCTCATGCGGTGATTATGCACCTTCACGCCGCCAGTTGCAAATTTTCGCAACTGGAATGGAGCCGATCTCCCCAACCCATTTTACCCCTACTCTTTGGCGCCCTACACAGAAACACCTTGTTGAGCACCTTGTAATTTAAACTTGAGTATGCAAGACAACTTTTCGCATTTTGGGCGCGAAGGGGCTACCATGTACTGGTTCAATGTTGGGCTGACGTCATTTTTCGTCATGGTCATTCTGCCGGCTGTCATATTGCTGGTCGTAGAGGAACTGCGCGGCAAGGAATAGCTCCGCCAGAGCGTTCGCATTCAGACGGACCTGCGTCGAACCGCTGCCGTTGACGCAGTGTGAACCTATCGGAAAAGTATGTCGGGGATGACTGGTACGCCCAAGGGGAATCGAACCCCTGTTTGCGCCGTGAGAGGGCGCCGTCCTAACCGCTAGACGATGGGCGCATAGGGTCTGTTGTTGGCTGATATAATCGCCCTTACAGAAAAGCGCAATCCGGGAATATAAAAAGGCGGCCATCGGCCGCCTGTTTAAGTGTGCAACGCACCCCGGTCTTACTCGACACTGCCGAGCTTGATGCGGCCAATCACGCGGGATTCGCGATAATCATAAATGATGAGTTCAGTGCCGCCGTCGGGCAGCAGCGTTTCCAGCGAAAGCTGATCGCCGGACAGGCTCTGCGACAGGAGGCGCGTGCCTGGAACGAGGTTAATCTGCGACTCGATCAGCTTCGGCGGTTCCGGCTTCACAGGCTGGGCTGCGGCCTGGCCTGGAATATCCGAGCGGGCTTCCTGCGTGGCGGGGGTTTCGGGCGCGCGATTGATCTTGTAGACAACGGCGGCGAGCACGGCCATAAGACCGATCAGCATGACGCCGATTGAAACGGCCAGAAGCCGGATCATCTTGCGGCGCACACGTTCCATAGCCGGATCAAGCACAGGCTCGGACGGTTGTTCGTCCTGATAATAGCCCTGCTGATAGTCCTGATATCCTGAATCCTGCTGATTCTGGTATCGCGGATAGTGTGGATCCTGCATTAAATGACTCCGGTTCATGCACCCGTGTGGCGCGTGATAACGAAGGGAAGAGACAATTGAAAGAACTAATTGCCGACACTGATGCTGCGGGCAAAAGATTGGACCAGTGGCTGGCCGCAGCATTAGGGCCGGAACTCTCCCGCAGTCGCGTTCAGTCCCTGATTGCCGACGGTCATGTGACCATCGACGGTGAACCTGCTCGTGAAACCAAGCAGAAGCTGCGCGAAGGCATGAAGATCGCCATCGTGCTGCCCGAGCCTGAACCTGCCGAACCCCAAGGCGAGAACATTCCCCTCGATATTCTTTACGAGGACGATGATCTCATCGTGATCAACAAGCCTGCTGGCCTTGTCGTTCACCCTGGCAACGGCAACTGGACGGGAACGCTTGTCAATGCCCTTATATATCATTGTGGCGATAGCTTGTCCGGCATAGGCGGAATCCGCCGTCCGGGCATTGTTCATCGTCTCGACAAGGATACGAGCGGCGTCATGGTCGTTGCCAAGAACGACCGTTCGCACCGGCATTTAAGCGAACAATTTGCGGACCATGGCCGCACCGGCGATCTGGAGCGCGCTTATCTTGCCCTCGTCTGGGGCATGACCGAGCGCCCGCAAGGCGTCATCGATGCACATCTCGGACGCTCGCATCGCGACCGCACAAAGCAGGCCGTGGTCAATGAAGAGCGCGAAGACGCCCGCCATGCCGTCACTCATTATGCGACAGTGGAAAAATTCGGCCCCCGTGAGGATGCCACGGCACTGGCTTCTCTGGTGGAGTGCCGCCTTGAAACCGGCCGCACGCACCAGATTCGCGTTCATATGGCCCATATCGGCCACCCGCTGGTCGGTGACATGGATTATGGCAGCGCTTATAAAACCAAGGCCAACAAACTGCCGGAACCGCTGAAGGAAGCTGTGCGCGGCTTTCACAGACAGGCGCTTCACGCCTGGCTTCTCGCCTTCACGCATCCCGCAACCGATGAATTGATGCGATTTGAAGCGCCGGTGCCCGAAGATATGGAGCACCTACTGGAAAATTTCCGCGCGCACTCCATATAATACTGTCAGGTCTTCCGGTTCTTCCTCGCATCGTTGTGCATGTAAACATGGGCTTTGAAGCGAATTGGAAAAACCGAGCCAACACCAATCCGGGTGCAGTTGATGTCAAAACTGCGCCTGGATCATCAGGAACAGTCAAATCCAGCGCGCTTTACAGAATGCTTCTGCAACTTTTCACGCAGACGAGCGTTCACATTGCAGTGACAGATTGTTTCATGAGTTAAAGGATCGTGTTTTCGCCAAAATCATGCCTATATATGGAGGCTCGCGTGAGGGAAGTGCAGGAGGCAGCCCCCGCGACAGGTTCGCCAAATGGGGACCTGAAATTATAAAGGAGGGTGCTCTATGGCCCAGATGAATCTTCCCAGCATTACGTCCGGCGACGGTGGCCTTACCCGTTACCTGGAAGAAATCCGCCGTTTTCCCATGCTTGAGCCGCAAGAAGAATATATGCTGGCCAAGCGTTATCATGAACATACCGATCCGAAAGCCGCCCACAAGCTGGTGACGAGCCATCTGCGTCTCGTGGCCAAGATTGCCATGGGCTATCGCGGTTATGGCCTGCCCATCGGCGAAGTTATTTCCGAGGGCAATGTCGGCCTGATGCAGGCCGTCAAGCGCTTCGAGCCGGAACGCGGCTTCCGTCTTGCCACCTATGCCATGTGGTGGATCAAGGCTTCGATCCAGGAATATATCCTGCGCTCGTGGAGCCTTGTGAAGATGGGCACGACTGCCAACCAGAAGCGCCTGTTCTTCAATCTGCGTAAGATGAAGAGCAAGATTCAGGCGCTCGACGATGGTGATCTCAGGCCGGATCAGGTCAAGCAGATCGCGACCAAGCTGAATGTCAGCGAAGACGAGGTGGTTTCCATGAACCGCCGTCTGTCGGGTGACGCCTCGCTCAATGCGCCCCTGCGTGCAAGCGAAGGTGAATCCGGAGAATGGCAGGACTGGCTGGTCGATGACAGCAACAGCCAGGAACAGGTTCTGATCGAACAGGACGAGCTGGAAAACCGCCGCTCGATGCTTGAACAGGCCATGGACACGCTGAATGATCGCGAGCGTCGTATCTTCGAAGCACGCCGCCTTTCGGACGATCCAATGACGCTGGAAGATCTGTCCAGTGAATTCGGCATCAGCCGCGAACGCGTGCGCCAGATCGAAGTGCGTGCCTTTGAAAAGGTGCAGGCTGCCGTCAAGGCTGCTGCATTCAAGCAGCAAAAGGCGCTGAACCACGTCGAACCCGCTCACGCATAAAAGCGCATCCCGAAAAGTGTGAAGCGGTTTTCGGGTAAG
The DNA here is from genome assembly GCF_014138065.1 of Ochrobactrum sp. P6BSIII. Taxonomy (NCBI): domain Bacteria; kingdom Pseudomonadati; phylum Pseudomonadota; class Alphaproteobacteria; order Hyphomicrobiales; family Brucellaceae; genus Ochrobactrum; species Ochrobactrum sp. P6BSIII. The sequence continues at coordinate 37,160 of NZ_JACGXB010000010.1, forward strand.
ATGCGCTTTGATGCAAAAGAATAGAGTGATTGAACTGTTTTCTGCCGCAGGATGCGTGAAGCGCCCTGCGGCAGACTTGTTTCTGGACGCGGCTATTCCACCGCCTCCATCGTTGCGAGCGCAAATCCCTCATCGATCCAGCCGGTTATCCCACCAGCCATGATCTTGACCGGTCTACCAAGGTCGGCAAGCCGCAGAGCGCCACGCGCTGCGCCATTACAATGCGGCCCCGCGCAATAGGTGACAAACACCGTCTCTTGCGGCCAATCCGCCATTTTCGAACCGATGATCTTGCCATGCGGCAGATTGATCGCGCCCGGAATATGGCCTTTTGCAAACAGGCTCGGGCCGCGCACATCGAGAAGCACGAAATCGACACCCTTCGAAAGCGCATCGTGTACATCCCAGCAATCCGTCTCGAAGGCGAATTGTGCTGCAAAATGTTCCCGTGCCAAAGCACTTGGCGCGGCTTCTATGGCAGTCACAGCGGATTTGGCCGCAGTCTTCATAGCAATGGTCATGGCGATCTCCTGTTGTGTTCGCCATTCTTTTCGCTCGAACAACTGCCCGCTTGCAATTGGCGCGATTGACAATATACGTAAAGATCATGACAAGCCTGAAGCCACAACTCACCGGCCCGTTGGTCGTCGCCCTTCTCTATGATGGTCTCTGCACATTCGAATTCGGCATCGTCGCCGAAATCTTCGGCCTGCCGCGCCCGGAAATGGGGGCGGACTGGTATCGCTTTGCCAGTTGCCCGATTGAGGACGGCCCATTGCGCGCGCATGGCGGTTTCGTCATTACCCCGGACCATGGGCCGGAACTGATTGACGAGGCCGACATCATCATCGTGCCCGGTTGGAAAGGCGCAGATATTCCCGTGCCCGAGGCGATCTGCGAAAGACTGCGGAACGCACATCAACGGGGTGCGCGGCTGGCTTCAATCTGTTCCGGCGCATTTGTACTGGCGGCGACGGATCTGCTTGACGGCGGTGAAGCCACGACCCATTGGCGCTATGCGCAAGCCTTGCGCGACAGACACCCGAGTATTGCAGTCGATGATGCATCGCTCTATCGCGAGCACGACCGCATTTTGACCTCTGCCGGAAGTGCCGCCGGAATGGACCTACTGATCGAAATCGTGCGGCAGGACTTTGGGCCTGTGGCTGCCAATTCCGTCGCCCGCCGTCTGGTCATGCCAGCCCATCGCACAGGCGGACAGGCACAGTTTCTGGAAAGACCGGTCGCCAAACGCGAAGGCACCGAAATCAGCCCCCTCCTCGACCGGATCAGGAGCAATCTCGCCTCGGAATGGACCATCGAACGGATGGCCAGCGAATGCCGTATGAGCGCCCGCACTTTTCTGCGGCGCTTTGCAGAGGCGACCGCCACCACACCCGGCGACTGGCTGGTTGCCGAACGGGTGACGACCGCCAAGCAACTGCTCTGCCAGAGTCCGGCCAGCATCGACGATATCGCCGCTTCCGTGGGCTTTGGGAGCGCCTACACGCTGCGTCACCATTTCCGGCAGAAGATCGGGATCAGCCCTGCGGAATATCGCAGACGCTTCCTCGCGGAACCGTCATCCAACCGCAATAAAAGCTTCAAATAACTGCAATGGAAGGCCTTTAGGCACAAAGCGTGTTTCACCGATGCCTAAAGGACATCCCATGAAAAAGCTCCTGCTTGCCGCAGCCCTCGCCTTGACCGCTGCCACTGCCGCATCTGCTTCCGACTATGTTTCCTATCTCGACTATCCGCAGAAGGAACAGGACGGGAAGGAATTCTTCACGGCCATCGAAATCCCACAGGGCAGCTTCACCAAATACGAAATCGACGACAAGACCGGCCATATCGTTGTCGACCGCTATCAGTCGATGCCGGTCATCTACCCGGCCAATTACGGTTCGATCACCAGCACAGTGGCTGGCGACGGCGACCCGCTCGACGCGCTTGTTTACACGCGCGAGCCGATCGTACCGGGCGCCATCATCAAGGTTCGCCCGATTGGCGTTCTCAAGATGATCGACGGCGGTGAAAAGGACGACAAGATCGTGGCCGTTCCGACCTCGAAGATCGATCCGACCTACGACGATATCAAGGAAATCACCGACCTGCCGAAGATCGAGCAGCAGCGTCTGGAAGCTTTCTTCCGCGTTTACAAGCAACTGCCGGAAGGCCGCAAGGCCGTGGAACTCGGTGGCTTCGATACGGCTGAAGCCGCACAGAATGAAGTTGCCGGAGCCATCAAGGCTTTCGCGGAAAAGAACAAGAAATAAGCAGATATTTTCTAGAGCGGTTCCGGTTAAAACGGAATCCTGGAACCGCTCTATCTACTTGTTTTTACGCATTGTCCTACGCAAAACAGCTACGCACTTTTGCTGGAAATGCTCCAGGCGCATCGCAAGAGCTTCAGGATGCGTTTCATCTGCAAACAAAAAGGCCGCTCAACGCGGCCTTTTTCATTCTGCTGTAGGGCGCTTTAGTTGGCGCCCAGAACGTCGGTGAAGGCCTTCTCGCCCGGCACACCCTTTTCAAGGCTGATCAGCGCGCGGCGACCGTTGCGATAGGATACCGGAATATCAATCCATTGCAGACGGCGCATCAGCGACAGGTTGGTGTCCTGCGCAGTGCGGGCGTCGTTGAGCCAGATGATGAAGAAATTATCCGCGATCTTGGACGGAACCGCGATCAGCGGGTTGCCCGCCGCCTGTTCCGTATCCTTGAAGGTGATGCGCTGGACATTGTCGATTGCGCCGCCGGAGAAACCATCCGGAACGGTGAACACCATTTCAATCAAATGGCTGGCCGGAATAGACTGATCCGTATTCTTCCGGATGGTCATTTTCAGCTGAACATTGCTCGTCGGCATTGTCACCGTGCCACGCACCGCCGGTTCTTCCGGCTGTCCGTCACCCGGGCTTTCCTGAATAACCGACCAGACGACATTGCCCTTTTCCACGGAACCGGATTCGGTGCTGCCGCGCTCTTCATAGAGCAGCGCCTGCTGACCGACAGCCACAGCCTGCTGCGCAGCTGGCGTCTGTTCGCTTGGCGTCGCCGGAGTGCCAGCTTGCGAACCAGCCGGAGAACCGGATGGCGTTGAAGCTGCCGTGGACTTGCCTTCGCCGAGGCCAGCCGCACCGCCAGCCGGGCCTTCATCGGTCTCGCTGCCATCCGGCATCAAACGTTGGGTGAGCTTCTGCTCGCCAGCTGGTTGCTGCGGCTGCTGTTCAGGTGTCGGCGTGGTTTCATTATCTGCCGTATGGCTGTCAGCAGGAGGTGGCGTCGCAGTGCTGTCACCACCGCTGGCAGCCGGGGTCGACGGCGCATCATTGCGCCCGAGGCTCGATGCGAGTTCCTGAATCTTGTCCTTGTTGGCCCACACGCCATAACCAGCACCGCCCAGAACGAGTACGGCGATGAGACCGGCAATCAGGCCCTTATAGGAGCGCTTTTCCTTGACGGCACTGCGCTCGATATATTCGCTGCGGCGTGCTTGGGCCTTTTCCTTGGCGCGGTCGATTTTCCAGTCGCCGCTGCGTTCCGCGCTGAAAGACGCATCTTCATCATGCTCGGACGCCCGCGTTTGGCGCTCTGCAGCCGGCGCAGCGGAAAAAGCGCTGTCGTCATCGTCTTCATGATGCGCACGCGACGCGCTTACACCCTGATTCGCTTCCTGCAGGAAATCCTCAAGCGCATCATTGACCGGATCTGGGGCTGCTGCGGCTGCTGCGGCAGGAGGCGCATAAAAAGCTTCGACTTCGGCAATCGCATCTTCAAGAATGTTGCGCTGGCGTACCGCCACAGCCTGCGAGGCGTTTGCCGTCACAAGCTTCTGCTCGATCGTTGCGCGCGCCTTCGCGTAAACGCGCTGGCGCAATTCAGGCGATTTGTCCGCCTGCGCATCGATCGTCTTTTTCAGTACAGCTACAAAATCCGCCATTCCGTCTTACCCGGTTTATTGCCCGTTCAGATACCACAAGCACTGGATGCAATTAAATGTCCCAATAATCACAATAATCAAGGGAAAGCAAAGTGTCTGGCAGTAATTAAGCGAAGCTTTTCAAAACGATGAGGCGAAATAGCGGCAGATTTGACAAAGCTTCGAGCATTTTCTGGCCAATCTGAACCACCGGACACCGCTACAACGCTTAAAAACTGAAAACCCGAAGCAGTTTATGCAAAACTGCTTCGGGTTGATCAATAGCGCAACCTTGAAAAGATCAATCCTGGAACGGATCGGTGACCAGGATGGTATCCTCGCGTTCCGGGCTGGTGGACAGCATAGCCACCGGAGCGCCGATCAGTTCTTCGATGTGGCGAACATATTTGACAGCCTGCGCTGGCAGATCGTTCCACGAACGGGCACCTGCCGTCGTTTCCGACCAGCCCGGCAGCGTTTCATAGATCGGCTTTACGCGAGCCTGCGCGCCCATGGAGGACGGCAGATAGTCGATGCGCTTGCCATCGAGTTCATAGGCAACACAGATCTTGATTTCGTCCAGACCGTCGAGAACATCGAGCTTGGTCAGCGCGATGCCGGTGATGCCGGAAGTGCGAACCGTCTGACGCACGATCACGGCATCGAACCAGCCGCAGCGGCGCTTTCGGCCCGTCACCACGCCGAATTCATGGCCCTTGGTGCCGAGGAATTCGCCGATTTCATCATGGAGTTCCGTCGGGAACGGACCTTCGCCAACGCGGGTCGTGTAAGCCTTGGTGATGCCCAGCACATAGCCGATCGCCGTCGGGCCGAGACCCGAACCGGCAGCAGCCTGACCGGCGACGGTGTTGGACGAGGTCACGAACGGATAGGTGCCGTGGTCGTTGTCGAGCAGTGCGCCCTGTGCGCCTTCGAACAGGATGCGGTCGCCAGCCTTGCGGCGCTCGTCGAGCACGCGCCAGACCTGATCGATATAAGGCAGGATTTCATGGGCAACCGAGGTCAGTTCCTTGAGGATCGTCTCAACGGCGATTTCTTCAAGACCCATGCCGCGGCGCAGCAGATTGTGGTGCGACAGCAGGCGCTCAACCTTTGGCTCCAGCGTTTCTGGCTCGGCCAGATCGATGACGCGGATGGCGCGACGGCCGACCTTGTCTTCGTAAGCAGGGCCGATACCGCGCTTGGTGGTGCCGATCTTGAGGCCCGAATTGGAGCCTTCGCGCATGGCGTCGAGATCGCGGTGGATCGACAGAATGAGCGGTGCATTTTCGGCAATGCGCAGCACGTCCGGAGAAATCTCAATGCCCTGCGCGCGAAGCTTAGCGACTTCAGAGACGAAATGATGCGGATCGACCACGACGCCATTACCGATGACGCTGAGCTTGCCGCGCACCAGACCGGAAGGCAGCAGCGAAAGCTTGTAGCTGACGCCATCGATAACAAGCGTATGACCGGCATTATGACCGCCCTGATAGCGCACGATGACATCGGCGCGTTCGGACAGCCAGTCCACGATCTTACCCTTGCCCTCGTCGCCCCATTGCGACCCGACGACAACCACATTTGCCATTTAAGAAAACTCCTCGGTCGGCATTACAGCCGTTGATAGCCCAAGGATCGCAAGCTTCCCCGAAAGGTTCACGGGGTGCTGATCCCTCGTCTCTATACAGACTGAATCCCGCTTACGCGACTCTTTCGTGCAAAAAAATCACGATTTTTGAGAACACGGTGGACAGAAGAGGCGCTTAGGTCGCTTGAGATTCCGTTTATGACGAGGCGAAAATGGTGGGATTTGAGAACCGGAGCGGAATGTACTTCCATGCATAGTCCCGAAAAGTTGCAGACTTTTCGGATAAGACTATGCGTAAAAGAGAACGACATGAGCACCGGAAGCGAAAAAGTCACGCCATTTGCAGACCGTCAGAAGCGGAATATCTGCGAGTTTTTTTCCCACGCACATCCAATCCGAAAACCGGTTCCCACTTTTCGGGATGTGCTCTATCCCGCGCGAACCATATAGATGGCATCATCCGAATAGCTTTTCAGCTTTTCTTCCAGTGCGGGCAGGTCGCGGGAGACGAAGCCCTTCTTTTCCCAAAAACCTTCGGAATTATTCACGGCCACCAGTGACATGGTGAAAAAGCCGTCGGTCTCGGCCTGGGCAGCCATCAGTTCCAGTACGCGCGTGGCTGCACCTGCGGAGCGGGCAGCGGGCAAAAGCGCAATGTCGTGGATGTAATAGGTGCTGGTATCTTCCGGCAACTCGCCGAGAACGGAATTCAGCGCGGGAACTGTATCGAGTTTCCAGGGATGGCTGATACCATAGCCCAGAATGTCATTGTCACGGGCATAAACGAAACATCCCGCCGGGTAGAGCTTGAAGCGGTCCCGGAAGACCGCCTCATCCTCGAAAAAGTCGAGATGGACCACATTGGCTACCACAGTCACGCGCTCGATATCCTGCTCGTGCATGCGCCGCCATTCCGGCTGTGCCATCTCTTCAGTCATGTTTTCAAACTTCTCCGACGTTAAACTCAAGCGGTGTTGCCGCCTTGATTGCCTCCTGAGCTATCAGTTCGTCAAGTGCTGCATGCGGAATCTGTTCATCCACATAGAGCATGGCAATGGCGTCACCACCGGGATGGTCGCGTCCGAGCGAGAAATTTGCGATGTTGATATTGTGCTTGCCGCAGATCGTGCCGAGCAGGCCGATCATGCCCGGAACGTCCTTGTTGGTGACGTAGAGCATGTGCGGACCGACCTCGGCATCGAGGTTGATTCCCTTGATCTGGATGAAACGCGGCTTGCCATCCGAGAAGCAGGTTCCGGCAATCGAGCGCTCGCGCAGCGTCGTGCGGACGGTCAGCTTGATATAGCCGTCAAAAATGCCGGACTTGTCGCGCCTTACTTCCGAAACGATGATGCCGCGTTCCTTCACCATGATCGGTGCCGAAACCATGTTGACGTCGGCAACCTGCGGGCGAATGAGACCAGCCAGAGCAGCACTCAAAAGCGCGCGCGTGTTCATGCCGGAGGTGGAGCCGTCGAACAGCACTTCCACTTCCTCGATCGGCTCATCGGTCACCTGACCGACAAAGGCACCGAGAACTTCCGCAAGCTTCACAAACGGGCGCAAACGCGGCGCTTCTTCAGCCGTGATCGACGGCATATTGATGGCGTTGGAAACCGCACCCTTGACCAGATAGTCCGACATTTGTTCGGCCACCTGAAGCGCAACATTTTCCTGCGCTTCCGAGGTCGACGCACCCAGATGCGGCGTGCAAACGACATTCGGCAGGGAGAAAAGTTCATTCTCCGTCGCTGGCTCGACTTCGTAGACGTCGATACCGGCACCGGCCACATGGCCTGATTTCAGCGCGGCAATGAGGTCCTTTTCGACGATCAAACCGCCGCGGGCGCAATTGACGATGCGAACACCCGGCTTGGTCTTGGCGAGGCTTTCCGCATTGATGAGGTTGCGGGTCTTGTCGGTCAGCGGCGTGTGCAGCGTGATGAAGTCGGCGCGGGCGAGCAGCTCGTCCAGCTCCACTTTCTCCACGCCCAGTTCCTGTGCACGCGCTTCGGACAGGAACGGATCGAAAGCAACAACATGCATCTTGAGGCCGATGCCACGCGTGGCGACAATCGAACCGATATTGCCGCAGCCCACGACGCCGAGCGTCTTGCCGGTGATTTCCACACCCATGAAGCGGTTCTTTTCCCACTTGCCTGCGCGGGTGGAAGCGTCTGCTTCCGGCAACTGACGCGCCACGGCGAACATCAGCGCAATGGCATGTTCTGCCGTGGTGATCGAATTGCCGAACGGCGTGTTCATCACGATGATACCGCGACGCGATGCAGCCGGAATATCGACATTGTCCACACCGATACCGGCGCGACCGACAACCTTGAGATTTTTGGCAGCAGCGATCAGCTTTTCCGTGACCTTGGTGGCCGAACGAATTGCCAGACCATCATACTGACCGATGACTTCGAGAAGCTTTTCCTTATCCTTGCCGAGATCGGGCAAGTAATCGACTTCAACACCGCGATCCTTGAAAATCTGGACGGCAGTGGGTGAAAGCTTATCGGATACGAGAACGCGAGGTGCCATTTGGGCCTCCTTTTGTTTTGAGCACGTCTTGTCCGAAAGCCGTTTCACACTTTTCGGGATGTGCTCGAACATGTCCTGACCAAGCATTTCAAGCAATGAGCTTGCAGATGCGCAACGCATTTGGCTCATTCTGGCTCATGCGAAATGCTGCAAATATTGGGGAATGCGAGCCGTGGCCTAACCGGTGGCCAGCCACGGCCTAAGCAGGAGCGCGCCTCAGGCAGCAGCCTTGAGTGCGGCTTTCTGTGCTTCAAAAGCCCAGTCGAGCCAATGGGTCAGTGCTTCCAGATCGGATGTTTCGACCGTGGCGCCAGCCCAGATACGCAGGCCCGAAGGCGCATCGCGATAAGCGCCGATGTCATAGGCGACGCCTTCTTTTTCCAGCGCCGTGACGATGCCCTTGGCAAAAGCCGCCTGAGCTTCGGCAGAAAGCGCCGTCACTTCAGGATCAACGATGGTGAGGCACACGGAGGTGTTGGAGCGATTTTCCGGCTTGGCGGCCAGATTGGCGATCCATGGCGTCTTGGCCACGAAGGCGTCCAGAACGGCAAAATTGCTGTCGGCACGTCCGACAAGCCCGTCAAGACCGCCAATCGACTTTGCCCAGTTGAGCGCATCGAGATAGTCTTCCACGCAGAGCATGGAGGGCGTGTTGATGGTTTCGCCAACGAAGATGCCTTCAATCAGCTTGCCGCCGGAAGTCATGCGGAAAATTTTGGGCAGCGGCCATGCCGGCTTGTAGCTTTCCAGACGCTCGACCGCACGCGGGCTGAGGATCAGCATGCCATGTGCGCCTTCGCCGCCCAGAACCTTCTGCCAGGAGAAGGTGACGACATCGAGCTTCGTGAAATCCAGACGCTGCGCGAAAGCCGCAGAGGTTGCATCGCAGAAGGTCAGGCCCTTGCGATCAGCCGGGATGAAATCGCCGTTCGGAACGCGCGCGCCAGACGTGGTGCCATTCCAGGTGAAGACGACATCGCGGTCGAAATCGACCTGCGAAAAATCGACAATCTCACCGTAAGGCGCTGTGAAGGTGCGCACATCTTCGAGCTTGAGCTGCTTGGTCACATCCGTCACCCAGCCCGCACCGAAGCTTTCCCACGCGACCATATCGACGCCACGCGCGCCGAGCATGGACCACAGCGCCATTTCCACAGCGCCGGTATCGGATGCCGGAACAATGCCGATACGGTAATCGGCAGGCACCTGCAGGGTTTCGCGGGTAAGGTCGATGGCGTCCTTCAGCTTGGTCTTGCCGATTTTCGCGCGATGCGAACGGCCAAGAGCGGCATCGACCAGCGCATTGAGCGACCAGCCGGGACGTTTTGCACAGGGACCGGATGAAAAATTAGGGTTAGCCGGGCGAACTACCGGCTTCGCAATCGTCGTCATGTTGTTTCTATCCTCTCAGATAGCACGCGTCTCGGTGGGGAGACGTGGCCCACTGAAGGGAATAGCGGAAAGCGCATTTTTCCACAACATGGCTTTTCGGGAATATTTTACCCTGAAATTCGACAGGAAGCCGCCAGCCGTAGAACGGTCTTGCAAGAATGGAAAAAGGGCCCGGAGGGACCCTGTCTTCAGTCAGCTTCTGACAACATGAATTACCAGGTCGTGAAGCGAATACCGGCGCGCAGCTGATGCGACTTGATATCCTTGTCGCTGATCGTGATGCCGTTGCCGCTGATCACATCGCCACTGCTGATGACACCGTAACGATAGCCGAGATCGAGCTTGATGTTGGAAGCAACGTCGATGCCGACACCTGCCATCAGTGCCCAGGCAAAGCGATAATCATCGTCGGACTTGAAGTCGCCAGCGCCCGTGTCAAAGCTATAGCGCACATTGGCAAAGCCGAGACCACCACCGAGATAAGGCGTGAAGCCGGAGAAATTGCCAAGATCCACATAGGCATTGGCCATCATGTCCCAGATGCGGGCTTCGGCTGGGAAGCCGTCCATATCCTGCTTGGAATAGCTACCGGTCACGTCGGCGCGCAGATAATCGGTGAACTGATAACCGATACCGACCGAAGGCACGAAGTTCTTGTCCAGATCGAAGCTTTCGGAAACGCTGTTTCCAAACTGGTCTCGGGCCGTAAGTCCGGTTTTCGAAGAAATGTTATAACCAAGATCGCCGCGCAGATACCAGCCAGAGCCGACTTCCACAGGCTGTGCTTCGACGACAGGTTCGTAACCAACGGCATCGAGATCGGCCGCCGAGGCAACGGATGCAACACTGAGACCCGCCAGAGCAACCGCCGACAGGTTGAGAGCACGCCACTTCGCAAACATGATGAGATCCCCGCTCATAAGAATAGTCTCAATTATGAACGCCTATGGTTAATGCCTGATAAAAATCGGGAGATATTTAAGGAATGCCGCAAAGAAAAAGGCCTGGAGAACCGGGCCTTTGACGATCAGATAACAGAGGTGTCTTACTTGTAGACGGGGCCATCCACAATGGTCGAAACCTGCTGCGGCGCGTAAGGCGCGCTCGATCCGCCGAACATATAACGCAGGCCGACGCGGACGTCGTGGATGTCCATGCCCTTGTCATAACCGTCGCCGAGATACTGACCGCCCTCGAACATCTTGCCGCCGTTGATATGGCGATAGCGATAACCCGCATCCAGCTTGAGGTTCTGGGTCAGATCGACGGAAGCACCAGCCATGAGGGCATAAGTGAAACGCCAGTTGGCCGCACCATCCACAGAACCGCCGTAACGTGCGTCCTCAATGTCGTTCCAGCGTACGCGGGTTCCACCGATACCGGCGCCGACATAAGGCGTGAAGCCAGCAAAGTTGCCGAGATCGACATAAGCATTGGCCAGGATGGACAGCGCCGAGAAATGGCTGCGTTCGTCGGAGGCGCAGGAAGCGTCGCCGTTACAGGCCGAACCGTAGGTATGGCCCTCGAATTTCGAACGGGTCATATAGTCGACCGTCAGATCGGTACGGAAGTAATCCGTCAGCTGATAGCCGACACCGCCGCCGATCAGGAACGAACCTTTCAGATCACCTGACAGCGTGTTGCTGCCGAATGTCGAAGGACCGCATTCGCAATTGTCGATGGTTGCATAATCCGCGTCCTTGAATTTCGGCTTCGAATAGCCGAGATCGCCACGCAGATACCAGCCGCCAACAGCAGGCGGCGCTACAACCACTTCCGGAACCACTGGCGGTTCAATCAGATCCGCTGCCAGTGCGCCCGTGGCCATCATGGCGACAGATGCAGCCAAGCCGCCGAAAAAAGTTTTCACAAGACCGTTCATCGTCTGCCCCATAGAAATATCATAACGCCGGAGCGTTATCCTCGCTTTCAATAGGGACAATAGATTTTAAAAGTTAATTACAACTTAACCTTGTTTTTTAACGATACTTTTTAATAAATCTTAGAGATAGCTAAAATAAAAATGGCGCGTCAGAGGCGCGCCATTTTAACTATTAAGGTTATTATCAAATCACGCGGCGTTACCCACCGACGAAATAACATCAACGATATCGTTAACCACCTTTTCAACCAGAACGCGATCATCGCCTTCCGCCATAACGCGGATGAGCGGCTCGGTTCCCGATGGGCGGATCACGAGGCGACCTTGCACGCCAAGGCGCTCACGCGCTTCATCGATGGCATGCTTTACATTCTTGTTTTCCAACGGTTTGCCGCCAGCGGTGCGCACATTCTTGAGCAATTGCGGCACCGGCTCGAACTTGCGGCAAATGTCGCTGAGCGGCTTTTGGGCTTCCTGCATGACAGCAAGAATCTGCAAGGCAGAAATCAGGCCGTCGCCCGTCGTCGCGAAATCCGACAGGACGATATGGCCGGACTGTTCGCCACCCACATTGAAGCCGTGTTCGCGCATATGCTCGACGACATAGCGGTCGCCAACCTTGGTGCGAGCAAGCGTCAGGTTGTGATCTGTCAGAAAGCGCTCCAGTCCGAGATTGGACATGATGGTCGCAACAATGCCGCCACCGGTCAGGCGGTCGGTATTGGCCCATGATTCGGCAATCACCGCCATCAGCTGGTCGCCGTCGATCACCGACCCGGTTTCATCGACCAGAAGTACGCGATCCGCGTCGCCATCGAGCGCGATGCCGACATCGGCGCGCAGTTCCTGAACCTTCTTCATCAGGCCAATCGGATGCGTCGAACCGCAATCCTCATTGATGTTGATGCCGTTCGGCTCGTTATTGATGGTGATGACTTCAGCGCCTAGCTCCCAAAGCGCAGCCGGAGCCACCTTATAGCCAGCGCCATTGGCGCAATCGATCACCACACGCAGACCGTTGAGCGCGATGTTGCGCGGCATGGTACGCTTGGCAAACTCGATATAGCGGTAAATATCGCCGTCAACGCGCTTGGCCTTGCCGATTGCGCCATGGCTTGCCAGCAGCGACGACAGATCGCCCTCAATCAGCTTTTCAATCTGAATTTCGATCTCATCCGAAAGCTTGAAGCCATCAGGGCCGAACAGCTTGATACCATTATCGTAATACGGGTTGTGCGAGGCCGAAATCATAACGCCGATATCGGCGCGCAGCGAGCGGCAGAGCATGGCCACAGCGGGCGTCGGAATCGGTCCGAGCAGGAACACGTCCATGCCCGCCGCTGTGAAACCGGCAACCAGCGCGTTTTCCAGCATATAACCCGAACGGCGCGTATCCTTGCCGATCACCACCCGCGAAACCTGACCCGAACGACGGAAAATATGCCCCACCGCCATGCCAACTTTCATGGCAATATCCGGCGTCATGGGGAAGCTGTTCGCCTGTCCGCGAATGCCATCAGTTCCGAAGTATTTCCGTGTCATATGTTTAGCCTTGCGTTGAGCCACGTCGCTATCCCGGTGCCGTCGATATATGCCGCTCATTTCAACCAGAGCGCAATAGTCGCGCAGGCCCGCAACTTTGACAGCTATTTGACGGGTTAATACCCTAAAATGCCTGTTCTATGCAATTTCGTCTTTGGCAGGGTCAAAAGCGATCCCGGCTTCTAAAGTTGTATCCTTCAAAAGATCATGCGCCGAAATTGTTAACCGAGCCTTTGCGGCGGTTTGAAGTCGTCAGGACATAGACAAAAAGAAAGCCGGGCGAAACCCGGCTTTCGTCGTCTGTTTGGAATGAGCGCTTATTGCGGCTGCGGTTCCATGCCGGGCTCGTTGCCCGGTTCGCCACTGCTCTTGCGCTTGCGCGGGCTACCGGCCTTCGGAACACCCGAACCGCGCGACGGCGTATCATTGCCCTGATCGCGTGAAGGCTTGTTGCCTGCGATCAGTTCCTTGATCTCGTCGCCGCTCAGTGTTTCGTATTCCAGAAGACCTTCAGCGAGCGCAATCCAGTCCTTCTTCTTCTTGGTCAGGATACGGGTCGCTTCGGCATAAGCCTCGTCGATCAGGCGACGCACTTCTGCATCGATGATCTGCGCGGTTTCTTCCGAAATATTCTGCGTGCGCGACACCGAATGACCGAGGAAGACTTCTTCCTGATTGTCACCGTAAGCCACACGACCGAGCTTGTCGGAATAACCCCACTGGGTGACCATGGACCGGGCAAGCTTGGTTGCCTGCTGGATGTCCGAGGATGCACCGGAAGTGATGTTCTCCTTGCCGAATTTCAGCTCTTCAGCCACACGACCGCCCATCATGATGGCAAGACGCGACACCATCCAGGTATAGGTGGCCGAATAACGGTCGCCTTCCGGAAGCTGCATCACCATGCCGAGCGCGCGACCGCGCGGAATGATCGTCGCCTTATGGACCGGATCGGATGCAGGCACATTGAGCGCAACAATGGCATGGCCTGCTTCGTGATAGGCCGTATTGGCCTTTTCTTCCGGCGTCATGGCGGAGCGGCGTTCCGCACCCATCATGATCTTGTCCTTGGCGTCCTCGAATTCCTGCATGGTCACCAGGCGCTTGTTACGGCGCGCTGCCATGAGAGCGGCTTCGTTGACGAGGTTGGCGAGATCGGCACCGGAGAAGCCCGGCGTGCCGCGTGCGACAACCTTGAGATCGACATTCGGTGCGAGCGGCACATTGCGCACATGCACTTTCAGGATCTGTTCGCGACCGACGATATCCGGGTTCGGCACAACGACCTGACGGTCGAAACGACCCGGACGCAGCAATGCCGGATCAAGAACGTCCGGACGGTTGGTCGCGGCGATCAGAATGATCGATTCGTTGGCTTCGAAACCATCCATCTCGACCAGAAGCTGGTTGAGGGTCTGTTCGCGTTCGTCATTGCCACCGCCGAGACCGGCGCCACGATGACGACCGACAGCGTCAATTTCGTCGATGAAGATGATGCAAGGTGCATTCTTCTTCGCCTGCTCGAACATGTCGCGGACGCGGCTTGCGCCGACACCAACAAACATTTCAACGAAGTCCGAACCGGAAATGGTGAAGAACGGCACATTGGCTTCACCCGCAACCGAGCGCGCCAGAAGGGTCTTACCGGTACCGGGAGGGCCAACGAGCAGCACGCCGCGCGGAATCTTGCCGCCGAGACGCTGGAACTTCTGCGGATCGCGCAGGAATTCAACGATTTCTTCGAGATCCTGCTTGGCTTCGTCAACGCCTGCAACGTCCTGGAAAGTGACGCGGCCATGCGCTTCGGTCAAAAGCTTCGCCTTTGACTTGCCGAAGCCCATCGCACCACGCGAACCACCCTGCATCTGGCGCATGAAGAAAATCCACACGCCAAGGATCAGGATCATCGGCAGCCACGACAGAAGAATGCCGATCAGCGAACTGGAGCCGTCGCTTTCAGGACGGGCAGTGATCGCGACATCCTTGCTTTCAAGCCGCGCAACGAGGCCCGTATCGCCAGGCGAATAGGTCTGGAACGTCGAGCCATTGTCGGCAAAGGTGCCGGTGATGCGCTCGCCGGTAATCGTGACCGATTTCACGCGACCATTGGATACGTCGTCAATAAATTGCGAATAGGAAACTTCACGGGAATTCGTGCGCTGACCAGGGCTCTGGAACAGGTTGAACAGCGCGATCAAAAGAAGAGCAATGATCGCCCAGAGGGCGAAGTTGCGATAGTTCGGATTCATATCGGGTCCAATCGATACCACGGCCATTCCGCAACCGCGGAACGATGTTTCGATCTAACATAGGATCGAAGGAAGGCGTTGCCAAGGCGCGTAACACGCCGCATGGGAGATTCTTCCCACTCTGGTTTATAAAAATTAGGAGTTTGGTGAAGATTGGCGACCAATTCGCTTCTCGATCGCCTCGGCCAGCGCGAAATCATATCCCGGCAGAACATGATCAAACAGCGCGAAATGCCGTTCCATACGGATATGCGCCGGAAGATTCTGTCCGGGAAGGAATGGCAAAGAGACAATCTTTCCATCCGCATAGACAGCGGGCAGCACCAGAAGCGTTTCGCGCCAGCGCGCATTTGTTTCAGAAGCGTTTTCTGGAAGAGACGTGGGAGAATCGGCCAGAAAGTCGATCAACGCCTGTCGTCCGGGCGCCGCGATTTCAAAATTACGGTCGCCTGAATTGAAGAAGCGAAAGCGCCCATCCCAGATGCAGCTGCCACCAGCCGGCAACAATACGGACGGCAAATTGCGCCGCTCCCGCCGGAAACGATGCGGCAAGCCCTTCGCTCCGCGCTCGATCAGCGCGCCGAAAATGGTCAATCTTTCGTGTTTCTGGCTTTCGTGTTTTGGGCTTTCGTGCCTCTGGCTTTCGTGTTCTGCCTCGCCCGACAGAATGCGCTCGATGCGCAAACGCTCGGCATCGCCCGGCAGGAATCGACGCCCGCCTGCCAGAGAAGCCACGAGGCCGGAAAAAAGCCGCCGAACTGTTTCCGGTAAAGCGGCATAAATGGCCGGATCGATTTCCATCCGGTCGCAATCATCAACCTGCAGACTTGCAGGATCGGCCAGTGCCGCAACGAGAGCAGCATTGTCGCGCTTGCGTGCCGCGCTCGCCAGAGCCACCTGCGCCAGAACGATCTGCGGATCGGCATCGGCAGCAGCGCCTTGCCGGACACGCGGGCGTTCATAGTCGGTATTGGCGTTGCTCGGATCGTCAACCCAGCGAATATCTTTCGCTGTCAGCTCATCCCGCAGGGCCTGCCGCGAAACCGAAAGCAGCGGGCGGATCAGCTGCACAGACCCTTCCAGCCATGACTGGGGCGCCATGGCGGCAAGCCCCCTCGCCTCGGCGTGGTGACTGCGCTCCTTGCGCATCAGGAAAGTCTCAATCTGGTCATCCTGCGTGTGGCCGGTCACGATCACGCTGGCACCCGCTTCATGCGCAGCCTGAACCAGAAGCCGGTAGCGTGCGCTACGCGCCGCTGCGGCCAGCCCCTGTGACGGCTTGGGATCGTCCCATGCCAGAATACGGTGCGCGATGCCGTGCTCACGGCACAGCGCGCCGACATATTCAGCCTCCTCGGCTGATTCGGCGCGCAAGCGATGATCGATGGTCACTGCGAGAAGTGCAGGACGAGGATCGAGCGTCGCCAAATGATCCTTTAGCAGGAAGAGCATTGCCAGCGAATCGCTGCCGCCGGAAACGGCCGCAATGACGGCCTTTGCTTGATCCAGTTGAAAAGGTTTAAAAATATCAGCCGGGGAAAGCCCCACGAAATAACTCCGCAATCAGCACTTTACACGTGTGCGTTCTTCGGCAACGCGCTTCAGAATGGCGGGAGCCGCTTTGGGATAACGTTGCGGGATCTGCTCGAAAGTCGCGCAGGCAACGTCGTGATTGTCCATCTTCTCAAGCGTCATGCCGAGCTTGAACATGTTTTCCGGCGCGCGGCGCGAATCGGGATAGTCGCGTTGCGTGTCGATGAACACGGTTGCAGCTTCCGGATAGCGACCCTGACCGTAAAGCGATTCGCCCAGCCAGAAGCGGGCTTCCGCGGTCTGCGGATCAGCCGGATAGCGCTTCACATGCTGGCGGAAACCGGATTCGGCCGCCTTGTAGTCGCCCGACATCAGATACTGATACGAGGCCTGATAGAGCGTGTTCGGATTATCGCCCGATGGCAGCGAGGCCACAGCCGTGCCGTTCTGCGCATTGCCCTGCCCAGCGGAACCTTGACTACCGGGCAAGCCGCCCTGTTCGACCGGGCGCGGAGCGGCATTGAGCGAATCGCCGATTACATTGCCACTGGAATCAAACCGGATGGAGCCCAGTGTCTGCGGCGGCTCGCCGCGCTGGGGGCCACCCTGCGTCAAGACGCCGGAACCAGTGGCAAGAGAATCGGCGCCAATTGCGCCCGATTGTGCAGTCTGCGGTGCTTCCTGTGCCGGCGTCCGGTCCGAGATGGAGCCGTCCTGACCGGCATCTGCGGAAACCCCGGCATCGGGATTACCAGTGGTGCCGCCATCATAGGTGTTCTGGCCCATATTGCCGGTTGAACCGGCGCTGGCGAGAGCGCTGCCATCGCCTGCACCACCGCCGTTGCGGTCGCCCGTGTCGGCGCGCTTGCCGGTCTCCAGGAACTGGAAACGCTGCTCATATTCTTCCTGCATTTTCTGCATCTGATCCTGCATTTCGAGGATCTGGAAGTTCATGGCCTCAGCACGCATGCCCAGCGTATCGGCCATGCTGGCAGGATCGCCTGCGCCCTGTGCGCAAAGATCAGCGCCCGGAGCCGGGGCAACAGCAGGCTGGCCTGCCTTATTTGCAGCCGGTGACGCGACACCATTCTTCTTTTCGAGTTCCTCGAAGCGGAATTCGTTGTCTTCCTGCGATTTTTGCAGCTGATTGTCGGTGAATGCGATCTGGGCGTCCACATCCTCGATCTTGCCAGTGAGGTTGCGTACCAGCTCCTGCATCATGCCGGGGCTCTGGTAGCCGCCATTCTGCGCCGAAGCGCCGCCGCCACGCATGGCGTCATCGAGAATTGCGGTCGAGCCGACGCTGACGCGATTCTGACCGCCGCCCTTGCCCTTTTCGAGAGCCTGAAAACGACCTTCATTATCGCGATGGATTTTCACCATCTTGTCGCGGAGCTGCAAGATCTTGCTGTAAGACTGCGCGTTCTGATGTGCGAGATTGCACACCTGCTGCGAATACTGGTTTGCACCCGGATCGCCAGTCTGCGCCAAAACCGGAGCACTCGCCAAAAGCGGCAGCATGGCAATTGCCAGTGTCACTTTCCTCATTGTTGTCCTCATTCCCTATTGCCCCTGCGAGTTTACAATGAACAGGATGATCGAGTGCCGCGCCTGAATGCTTGCTGAACATGCCATACCGCACGGCCAGTTCCGCTTTTAGAGCAAATCCGTGAAAAGCAAAGATGCTTTCCCTTAATCGTTCCCACTATGACAGGGGCGACTTCGGCCAAAGTTTGTCGAAATGCCTGATCAACAGACATGAAAACGAAAAAAGCGGCCCGAAGGCCGCTTTTCTCTGAACGCTGTTGTGCGTTTACAATTATTAGCTGCCAGCGCCGTTGAGAACGGTAACTGCGCGGCGGTTCTGAGACCAGCACGAGTCGGCATCGCAAACTGCGACCGGACGTTCGTTACCATACGAGATGGTGCGCATACGGTTGGTCGGCACGCCACGCGAAGCGAGGAAGTCGCGGGTGGCGGCAGCGCGACGCTGGCCGAGAGCGAGGTTGTATTCGCGGGTACCGCGTTCGTCAGCATGACCTTCGACGGTGATCGAATACTGCGGGTAACGCTGCAGCCACTGGGCCTGCTTCGAAAGCGTCTGCTGTGCGTCTCCGCGGATCAGCGACGAGTCGAGATCGAAGAAGATGCGGTCGCCGACATTGACCGTGAAGTCCTGCGCCGAGCCGGGCGTTGCCGCGCCTGCACCGCCGAGGCCGAGATCACCGGCATTGTTCGGGAGATTCTTCTTGGATGCGCAACCGGCGACGGCGAGCGACATGAAAAGGGCAATAGCGATCGGGCTACGTGCAATCGACTGGATGCGGCGCATGGGCCGAGGCTCCTTAAGATTTGATGTTCCTGCGTAACCAACCAATAATCATATCGAGGTTAATGCAGGCTCAAGAAGTATGGTTAATATTGTCTTGAGACCAAATGCAACCGGCGTTTTCCGGTTGCCATTCTGTTTTTAGGCCTTGATGGCAAAATGCGGCAGAAACACGGCTTTTGAGGTCGATTGTGGCAATCGCCGCAAAGACAGGCCAAAAACATCGCATAACGCGCTCTAGACCGCTGCCAGCGGGCATGGAAAAGGCGCGGGACCAAAAATCCCGCGCCTTAATCTTTTTTATGATTCTCCGAAGCTCAGCCTATTCGAGCAGCGGCGACCAGGCCGGATCGGATGCGAAATTCGGTGTCTGGATCTGGCGTTCGTTACGACCCGTCAGGTCGATGGTGAACAGCTTCGGGCCACCTGCGCCTGCCGCCTTGCGGAAGAACATCAGCACGCGACCGTTTGGAGCCCAGGTCGGACCTTCATTGTGGAAGCCCGACGTCAGAAGGCGTTCGCCCGAACCGTCGGTCTTCATCACGCCAATCGAGAACTGGCCCTGCGACTGCTTGGTGAAGGCGATGAGATCGCCGCGCGGAGACCAGACCGGCGTTGAGTAGCTGCCGTCGCCCATCGACAGGCGGCGAGGATTGGAACCGTCGGCACCGGCGATATAGAGCTGCGGACGACCGCCGCGGTCGGACGAGAACACAATCTGCGAACCATCCGGCGAATAGGAAGCGCTGGTATCGATAGCCTGGCTGTTGGTCAGGCGGGTCGTGGTGCGCGAACGCAGATCCATTGCGTAGACATTGGCGCTGCCGTCGTCCTGAAGCAAGCTCATGACGACCTTCTGCCCGTCCGGCGAGAAGCGCGGCGCGATGGTCATGCCGGGGAAGTTGCCGACCAGTTCACGCTGACCCGTTTCGAGCTGCAGCAGGTAAACCTTCGGCTGGCCGCCGGCAAACGACATATAGGTCACTTCCTGGCGGTTCGGCGAGAAGCGCGGGGTCAGCGCCATGTCGCGACCGTCGGAGAGATAACGAATATTCGCACCGTCCTGATCCATGATGGCGAGGCGCTTGATGCGCTTCTGGGCCGGGCCGGATTCATCGACGAAAACGATGCGGGTATCGAAGTAACCCTTTTCACCGGTCAGGCGCTCATAAATGGCGTCGGCGATGATATGGGCAACACGACGCCAGTTATCCGGCGAGGTGAAGAACTGCTGGCCGATCATCTGCTGACCGCCAAACGTGTCCCAGAGGCGGAATTCAGCTTTCAGCCTGCCGTCCGGTTGCTTGGTGATGCGGCCGGTGACCAGAGCCTGTGCATTGATGACCTTCCAGTCCTCGAAGCGCGGTGCGGCATCGGGATTGGAGATCTTTTCAATGAAAGCGCCCTTGTCGATGGGCGCAAACAGACCCGACCGCTCAAGATCGGCAGCGATGACCGACGTGATGTTGGGTCCAAGCTGGTCTGCGGACAGGAAATCGGTGATGGCGATCGGCAGAGGCTCGACCACACCCTTGTTGATGTTGATTTCCACCACAGCGCGTGCAGGCATGGTGCAGACAAGACTTGCGGCAATCATGCAGGCGAAAGCCGAGAGGACTGTCCGGATCTTAGTTGTCATGATGCCGGTTTTCATATCTTCTGGGACCTCTTTTGTCCTTTGCCCATAGTGGGCTTCATTTAGTCTGGTGACCGGGAAACCCCGATCAGAACATTTCGCTCGGGTCGAAGTTGACGATCACTTCCGACCATGAATCATATTTGTCGACTGGCAGATTGTACGGGGCGCAGCGTGCGACCGCGCGCTTGGCGCTTTCAGCCGCTGCACGACCAACACCATCACCGCCACCGCCGGATGTCACTTCTGGAACGCCCTGGATGGAGCCGTCCTGGTTCAGTTTCATCTTCACGGTCACAACCAGTCCCGGCGCATCGGCCACACCGGCAGGCACGTTCCAGCACTTGGAAATCGCACCGCGCAGCGCATCCATTTCACTCTGGCTCAGCTTGGAGCCGCCGGTATTCTTCTTGCCGCCCAGCGATGCCTGATCGGTCGAGCGCTTTGCGCCGCCACCGGAAGCCTTCTGCTTGTTGAGCAGCGCCGACACTTCATCGGCAATCGCATCGTTTTTCGACTGCGATGTCTGTGATGCGGACTGCGTCGGCTTCTTCTCTTCCGTCGGCTTGCGATCCGGCGTCTTGGCGGTCTGCGCCTGCGGCGGCTTCGGCTTGGTCTGCGGAGCGGGAACATTGTCCGGCAGCTTCGGCGTATTCGCATCCGGCGTTTCAGCCTGCTTTTCGATGGCTTCCGCCACCGGGTCAGGCTTCACTTCCTGCTTCGGCTCAGGCTTGGCCTGCATTTCGGTCGCGGGAACCGGCGTCGGCTTTTCTTCCGGCTTCGGTTCGGGCTTTGGCTCAGGCTTCGGTTCCGGTTTCTTCACCGGTTCCGGTTGTGCCTTGGGCTCTTCTGCCGCCTCAATTGGCTTTGCCTTGGTGTCGGGTTTCGGCGGGGTCGTGGTATCGACCTCCTGATCACCGACATTCTGGGCATTGGGAACGGTTTGCGGCTTAGTGGTCGGAATCGGCGCGGACTTCTCCTTCATCGGAGCCGTCTTTTCGCCTTGCTGAATTTGCGTGATGGATTCAATCGGCACGATGTCGACCGGGAACGATTCCGAATCCTGCACGTCGAAAGCCTTCGGCGAGGAAAAGGAAAAGAGCCCCAGCGCAATGACGATGGTATGGAGCGCTACAGAAGATGTCAGGCCAGCCTTCATGATGGCGTCAGCTATCCTGCTCCTGGAGGGTCACAAGGCCGATATTCTTGAAACCGGCGGCGGAAATGCGGGCCATGACCTTCATGACGGTGCCGTAATCGGCAGCCTTGTCACCGCGCACGAAAATGCGCTCCTCATAGCCCGTCTTGGAAATGGCCTGAAGCTTCGGCACAACCTCTTCAATCGGAATTTCGGTTTCCTGCAGATAGATCTTGCCTTCGTTGCTGACCGAAACCGTGATCGGCTGCGTATCGGCGTTCATCGCCTTGGCCTGCGTATCCGGCAGGTCAATCGGCACGCCGACCGTCAGAAGCGGCGCAGAGACCATGAAGATGATGAGCAGCACCAGCATCACGTCGACGAACGGCGTAACGTTGATTTCACTCATCAATGCCTTCTTGCGACCACGCCTGCGGCGTCCGCCCGACTGCATTCCATTTCCTACCGACATGCCCATTGCAAGATTCCCGAAAGCTCGATTTGCCGTATTCGCTGGAAGGCGCTCAACTGCGCGGCGTCAGCTTCTCATCAATTTGGCGCGACAGTATGGCGGAAAACTCGTCCGCAAAGCCCTCGAGCCGTCCACCGATCTTGCCCGCATCGGACGAGAGCTTGTTGTAGGCGATAACAGCCGGAATGGCGGCCAGAAGACCAATGGCCGTCGCCAGAAGGGCTTCCGCGATACCCGGCGCCACAACCGCAAGGCTGGTATTCTTGGAGGCCGCGATAGCCTGGAACGAGGTCATGATACCGACGACCGTACCGAACAGACCGATAAACGGTGCCGCTGAACCGATGGTGGCAAGGAAGCCGAGGCGCGATTCCATCTTTTCGCTTTCACGCGCCAGCGCAACATCCATCGCCTTGTCGATACGCATCTGAAGTCCGATGGGGGAACGTGCGCCCTTCTCGAAGGATTTCTTCCATTCGCGCATGGCGGCCATGAAGATCGACGCCATGCCGGTGGTGCGGCGTTCGCCAAGATTGCGATAGAGTTCTTCCAGAGACTGGCCCGACCAGAAAGCCTGTTCGAAGCGGTCGATGGCGCGGCGCGCGCGGCTATAGGCAATCACCTTGTCCACGACGATAGCCCAGGTCCAGACCGAAGCGCCAAGCAAGCCCAGCATGACCAGCTTGACCACCCAGTTCGCCTGCATGAACAGGCCCCAGAGGGTAACATCGGCGGCGGGGGCCGCTAACGCAACATTTTCCATCGATCCACCGTTTCGAGGCTCGTGTCGGTCTGCCGCGCAGACCGATGACCCCAACCTTCTCTGTCTTTAGGCATTTCCATCCGCAGAGCCGTTTCGTACTTCTGCTGGAAATATCCTGTTTTTGAATCCAAACGCCCGGCACGGGACCGGGCGGCATCGCAAATCGTCACGGATCGCCCCTAAACGCGGGTGACCCAAATCTGCGCAGCTTTACGTCTTGTTCGATGCAGTTCGACCAGGAAAAACGCTCGGCACTTTTCCCGAAACTGCTTCGCGCGCTGTTCGCACATCCAGGCAGGACATGCAGACATTCGCATCACAACCGCCCCAAAGCACACATGCCGGATTTGCAACTTTAAATCCCTACGGCGCTTGTTACGGTTAATTTTGGTGAAAGGAAGGCGCTGCGCTTCAGCCCGACCCTTCAACCGATTCCGTCAGGATGATTAATCGGAGATTATGGTTAAAGATGCGTTAGCATTTGCACCTATATCGGCCCAACGCGCCAAAATCGGCCATCAAATGAGCCTGCGCTTTAAAATAAACGCGACAGGCGCACCCTCAATTCTTGGGAGCGCGCTGGAAATCAGCTTTGCTTCGTGAAAGCCTCGCGCCACTCATCCGGTATTCGGCGCGGGTGGCCTTCCTTGGTGATCATCACCGCTTCCACTTTCGCTTCCGAAAGCAAGCGGCCGTCGCAAGTGATCTTCTGCGCCATGATAACCCGTGCGCCGCGAATTTCGCTGACACGCGTTTCAATCAGGATGAGGTCGTCCATTCTGGCCGGAGACTTGTAATCGATCTCCATACGCCGCACGACCCAGACCATTTCTTCACCAAGCGAGCCTTCGGCAAGCTCGATATGATGCACATCCTGCAAGCGAAGGAAATCGGTGCGTCCGCGCTCGTAAAATTCCAGATAGCGCCCGTGATAGACAAAGCCGGAAAAATCCGTGTCGGCATAATAGATGCGCGCATAAAGGTGATGCGCCCCGTCTTTCAGCGCACCCGATACGGCTTCAAGCGCCGAATGTTCGTTTCGATCAGTCCCGATACTCTTAGTCATTGTCTTCCATGAAGAGGCCGAATTGCGCCTGCTGGATGATTTCCGCTGGCGCAGGCAATCCCAGATGCTGCCATGCAATCGCCGTCAGAACACGACCGCGCGGCGTGCGCTGCAAAAAGCCCTGCTGAATGAGATAGGGTTCGATAATGTCTTCAATCGCATCACGCGGTTCGGAAAGCCCAGCCGCAATGGTTTCAATCCCGACCGGACCGCCGCCGAAGTTGCGCGCGATGATATTGAGGTAACGCCGGTCGAGCTGATCCAGCCCGCGATTATCCACTTCAAGCCGTGACAGCGCCTCATCGGCAATCTTGCGGTCGATGACGTCGCTACCAGCGACCAGCGCGAAATCGCGCACGCGGCGCAACAGACGTCCGGCGATACGCGGTGTGCCCCGTGACCGGCGCGCGACTTCCAGCGCACCATCCGGCGAAATGCCCATCTGCATGATGCGCGCGCCGCGGCGCACGATATATTCCAGTTCCTCAACCGTATAGAAATTGAGCCGGACCGGAATGCCGAAGCGATCGCGCAATGGCGTGGTCAGAAGGCCGAGCCGCGTCGTCGCGGCAACCAGCGTGAATTTGGCAAGATCGATCTTCACCGACCGCGCCGCCGGGCCTTCGCCGATGATCAGATCAAGCTGAAAATCTTCCATCGCCGGATAGAGAATTTCTTCCACTGCCGGGCTGAGGCGATGAATTTCATCGATGAAGAGCACGTCTCGCTCTTCGAGATTAGTAAGCAGAGCCGCCAGATCGCCCGCCTTGGCGATAACCGGGCCCGAAGTAGAGCGGAAATTGACGCCCAGTTCCTTGGCCATGATTTGCGCCAGCGTCGTCTTGCCAAGACCGGGAGGGCCGACGAACAGCACGTGATCGAGCGCTTCGCCGCGCACCTTGGCAGCTTCAATGAAGACCTTGAGATTGGCGCGCGCCGCCGCCTGCCCCACGAAATCGTCGAGCATCTGCGGGCGCAGCGTATTGTCTTCGTCTACGCGTCTGTCGGCATCGATGAGAGGGTTGCGGTCGCTCATGCCTTCCTCCTCGCATGAACACTCTGCCGAGACAAGCTAATCACCGCGACAATTCCTTCAAACCCAGACGGATAAGCTTCGCCGAATCGGCGTCCTCGCCCGCCTCTTTCAGCGCAGCCGCAACGGCATTCGCCGCCTGATCGCGCGAGTAACCGAGATTGGAAAGCGCCGACACGGCATCCGCGACGGGAGCCGGGGCCGCACCGGCTCCAAGCTCCTGCTTCAGCCCGATGGTGCCGCTCGCCTCACCGGCGAAAGCCGGGGCCTTGTTCTTCAATTCGGTGACGATGCGCTCCGCCACCTTCTTGCCGACACCCGGCGCGCGCGACACCATGGCGATGTCTCGCAGTGCAATCGCATTGGCCAGTTCCGACGGCGACAATGTGCCAAGCACCGCCAAAGCCACCTTGGCGCCAACGCCCTGCACGTTCTGCAACAGGCGGAACCATTCGCGCTCAAGCTGATTGGCAAAACCGTAAAGACGGATCATGTCCTCACGGACATAAGTCTCGATGAACAGAATGGCCGCCTCGCCCGCGCCGCCAAGATTGCCCAGCGTGCGCGGCGAACAAAACGCGACATAGCCAACACCATGTACGTCGATGACCGCATGATCATCGGCAATTTCATCGATCACGCCCTTAAGCTTGCCGATCATTCTGGTCCTACCCCGCTAACAACGCCTGCATCCGGCGGGCGCTTACAATGCTCTGACGATGATGGGCATGGCAAATGGCAATGGCCAACGCATCGGCAGCATCGCTCGTATCGAACGACGCGCGCGGCATCAGCACTTTGACCATCATGTGTATCTGTTGCTTTTCGCCGTGACCGACGCCGATCACCGCTTTCTTGACTGCGTTCGGCGCATATTCCGCAACGGGCAGGCCCGCCTGTGCAGGAGCCAGCAAGGCAATGCCGCGCGCCTGGCCGAGCTTGAGCGTTGCGGTCGCATCCTTGTTGACGAAGGTATGCTCGACCGCCGCCTCGTTCGGCATGAATTCATGCAGAACTTTGGAAAGCCCCTCATGCAACTGGCAAAGACGTGAAGCAAGATCCATCTCGGCATTCGATGTCACCGTGCCTGAGCCGATGAAGTGCAGTGAATTGCCCAGCGATTCGACAATGCCCCACCCCGTGCGGCGCAGGCCCGGATCGATGCCAATAATGCGAATCGTTTCTTTCATAAGCGAACCCTATCCTCAGACGGATTCACTTGACAGCAGAAAAGTGAACAAAAGAGAAACATGCGCATCCATAGACGCACATGAAGAGATATTAAGAAGCGCCGAAGGCAGTCTTGAGCAGCACAATCTGCTCGGAAACCGGGTTGCCGTGCGGGTTGGCCTGCAAGGAAACCACATCGCCATAGACTTCGCGGTCCATGCGGCGCACACGCGCTTGCAAGCGCATTGAGCGCTCCACCAGTTCGGCAAAAGCGGCAGGCAGTTCGCTCCAGCCCGGAGCGCCTTCGCCAGCCGATGGCGTGTCGAGACGCACCTTTGCCTTTTCGGCAGACACCTGCTGGCGGTTCATCTCGCCGTTGCGGGCAGCGCGCTGCAGCAGAAGCCAGGAAGCGATCTGCATCAGACGGGTGGTGAGACGCATCGATTCGGCGGCATAAAGCGTCGCAGCAATCCGTGACAGATTGCGCGCTTCTTCACGGCCTTCGCCGTCGAGATAGCTCGCCGCTTCCTCGACCATATCCATGCCCTGGCTGTAGATCGGCTTGAACGAATCCGAGAAGACCATGCGCTCTGCGAGGCTGATCATATTGCTCGGCACCTGTCTCTGTTCGCTAATCACTGCTCTGTCACCCTGCATGACCGCCTGCATCGGCGGCCCATTCCGTTGATCGCATCCACTGGAGGATGAACGCGACTGAAAATTACTGAACCGCCGTTCGACCACGCGAGACGTTCGGACGGAACAGTCACATCAAACAAGTCCACGATAAACTGCACCTTCATGCACGGTCGCGCAAGATTATGTTTAACGTTCGGTTAACATTTTCAAGGGGTGGTTAACTGCCCCTGCAAGCAGAACGGGTCGAACCGGTTTCCGGTTCCCCTCATGCGTTCAAAACGCCAGTGACTAGTGAGGTTAAAGCCTTGCAGGCACAAAAAAAGAGCCGCGATGGCGGCTCTCAGGAGTTTAACAGGGAGGCGTCAAACAGAGTGGCTAAACCACTCGGTAAGAATCCAGCCGAACTGGATGTAAATGATTAAACCCTCTTAAGATTAATGAATGGTTAATTTCGGCCTCACCCTGAGGAAAATACCAGCAGGCCCGGGCCGTCCAGAAAGAAAAAAGCCGCCCGAAGGCGGCTCATTATCAATAGCGCTGCATCGCAGGCTGGGGTTTCGTCGCCGCTTGAACCTTGACCGGCTCGGCGGCTGGGACGGCAGGTTTGACTGCACCCTGTTTGCCCCAGCCAATGGTCGGCAGCCATTCCAGATAATAGGCCAGCGCGAACTGCATCACGATACCGGTTGCAATCAGCAGCGTGTCATAGGGAAGACCGCCCGGATTCACCAGCTTCATGACCTGCGCCACCATGGCAAGCAGCGTGCCTGCGATGAACACCGGCAACGAATGCTTGCCGAGGATTGCCAGCGGATTATCCGGCGCAGTGCGGGCGATATTATTCAGCGTCGGCACCACGGCGATGAGATAGGCCATCGCCAGAATGTGCAGGAGACGCGGACCCGACAGGAAGGTCTTGTCGAAGCCCGTGATGACCATCGGCATGCCCATCGAGGCGTCAATGCCCCAAAGCGGAATGCGGACCCAGGCCAGTGCCAGCACCAGATAGCCGACCGCAAGGCCGATCAGGGCCGGATGCGTCGGCAGCTGGCCGCCACGGCGCACATGCATCACACCTGCAATGCCAATGGCAAACAGGAACTGCCAGGAAAGCGGGTTCAGGAACCAGACGCCCTCCGTCGGATAATTGATCGGTGCGACCTGATAAAGACCGGACAGGAACCAGACCATCCCCGAAACGCCCAGCATCAGCGGCAGGCTGATGCGCGCCAGCAAAAGCAGGAGCGGCGTCAGGACCAGCATGACGGCATACATGGACAGGATGTTGTTATAGCCAAGCTGATGGCCGAGCGTGACGAGACCGAACAGCGATTCCACCGGATGCTTGAGCAGCGGCTCGATATTGATTTCCTTGAGCAGTTCGGAACGCTTCAGGAAGATCGCAGCGGAAGCGAAGATGGCGATTGTCGCCATGGTCGTCATGATGTGGGTTGTATAAAGCACGCCCGCGCGACGCCACATCTTCAACGTCAGAAGAAGACGGTTGCCCGGGCCGAACTTGCTGCCATAGGCCAATGCCACAGCCATGCCGGAAATCAGCACGAAAGCTTCTGCCGAATCGGAAAAACCGAGGTTCTTGTGCGTGAAATGCTCGTAGATGGTGCCCGGCACGTGGTTGATGAAAATGGTCAACAGGGCGAGCGCACGGAACACGTCAATGCGCGTGTCGCGCACTTTCACGTTCTGCGCGGGCATCGCTTCTCTAGCGGTCGCAATCGTCATTTACCAGCCTGTCTGTCTCTGCTGGAAAGCACCGGCGCTTGGGACCGCGACACTCTCCAATCTCTCAGTTGCAGCTCTCCGAATGGGAGATCGGATGAAAGCCACATGCTTCATCGGGGCGTTCATTGCCCGACGTTTGATGGGACCTATATACGCAATAATCCCGGCAGAACGGGGTTGGTTCCGATCAACTTTCGTTCCAGTGGATAACATAATGCCATACCGGGCGATGAACCGGGGGCTCGAACAGCCCGCAAGCAAGACAAGACTTGCCGTCTGTCCGTCGGATCGCATAAATGCGCCGGAACAATTAGCCTGACGCATATCTGCGTCAAAACAATTAGATAGAGCGCGGCTTCCGTTTCGGATAAACAGAACTTCACTCTTGCCCGAATTCCATCATGTTTTTCTCGTTAGGCTTCGCCCCATGAACAAGTCCGCTCCCAAAACCGAACCCGAACGCTGCCGCATCGTGCTGGTCGCCCCGCCGATTGCCGATAGCGCGGTTTTGGCCAGGCTTTTGACGGAAGCGCTTTCCGGCGGTGATGTTGCTAGCGTGATTCTCGACACCGGCGATCTGGATGAAGCAACCTTTCAGGCCGTCGCCGCAAAGGCCGTGCCGATCATTCAGGAAAAGGGTGCAGCCGCGCTTATTTTGAACGATACGCGCATTGCTGGCCGCGTCGGCGCCGATGGCGTGCATATCGAAGGCAAGGCGGCTGAACTCGCCGACGCCATCGAAAAGCACACACCGAAGATGATTGTTGGCACCGGCAATCTGCGCGACCGCCATGGCGCGATGGAAATCGGTGAATTGCAGCCGGACTATATATTCTTCGGTAAAGTCGGCGCGGACAACAAACCGGATGCGCATCCGCGTAATCTAGCACTCGCCGAATGGTGGGCGCAGATGGTCGAAATTCCCTCCATCGCGCAGGCTGGAAACACGCTCGAAAGCATCATCCCCGCAGCCGAAACCGGCGCGGATTTCGTGGCGCTCGGTCGTGCCGTATTCGACGCGGAAGATCCAGCGAAAGCCGTTGCGGAAGCCAATCGGCTTCTCGATGAACACGCGCCGCGTTTTGAAAACTAATCCTCCAGATTTGGTTCCCAAGGTCTTGTTGATGCCCATGAAGAGCAAACTTCTTCTCGCTGCCGCTTTGACATTCGCGCTGCCTGCCCTGCCGGCGGTCGCCGCTGGCGAGGCAGCGAAAAGCCAGAGCGACAGCGCCAAGGGCAACCACAAGGACAAGAAGAGCGACAAGCCCGCCAAGCAGCCGGTGATGCTGCCGCAGCCCGCGACAACCGCACCGATGCCGCCCATCGATCTCAGCCGGTTCGGTGACAAGCCTGCCGACGAGGCCTTCGGCGCTTTTCAGCGCGGGCTTTATCTGACCGCATTCAATCTCGCGAAACCGCAGGCCGAAAAAGGCGATCCGGCATCGCAGGCGCTGATCGCTGAAATATATGCACGCGGCATGGGCATTCCTGCGGATCAGAAACTTGCAGCCGAGTGGTACGGCAAGGCCGCCGATAACGATATCACCGAAGCGCAGTTCCGTTATGCGGCCCTGCTGCTTCAGGGCACTTTTGTCAAAAAGGATCAGGCCAAGGCCGAAGCCCTGATGCAGAAGGCGGCAGAAGGCGGTAACGCCATGGCGCAGTTCAACTGGGGCCAGATGCTGATGGTGAAGCATCCCGGCAAGCCCGGTCTCGACCTCGCCTTCCCCTGGTTTGAAAAGGCGGCTGACGCCAAGCTGGCCGATGCTCAATATGCGATAAGCCAGATCTATGCCAATGGCACCGAAAAAATCGCTCGCGACGACAAGAAGGCGCGCGTCTATCTGATCCTTGCAGCCCGCAAGGGCTACGATACGGCCCAGTTCGATCTCGGACGCTGGCTGGTGGAAGGCCGCGGCGGCGACAAGGATTATGAACAGGGCTTCCGCTGGATGCAGCTTGCCGCCGGACGCGGCATGGTCATGGCGCAGGTCTGGCTCGCTCGCCTTTATCGCGACGGGATCGGCACCGACGGCGATACGGTGAAGGCTGCGGCATGGTATATCATTGCGCAGCGCGCCGGTTTTCGCTCTCCGGACCTCAACGACCTGATGGACGGACTGGCCGATGATCAGATCAAACAAGCCATTCAGACGGCTAACGATCTGCGCGTGCGCTAGCAATTCTGACGATTCTACGTCTCCAAAAGATTCTCTTTTCGTGCTCAGGCTTGCACAAAGCGCCGTTTTGTGGTCTTGGAGACGCCGATTATCGTGGTTCGAGTATAAGACGCTGACGCAATCCCCGTAACAGAGCGGGTGGTTGCCTTTCTGTCGTCATGCGCCGGACCGCAATTGGTTTCAATTCATTCCGGATCAAGCTCATGAAGATCAATGGTAACGAAATCCGTCCCGGCAACGTCATCGAACATGACGGCGGGCTCTGGGTTGCCGTCAAGACCAACGCCGTCAAGCCCGGCAAGGGCGGCGCCTACAATCAGGTCGAACTGAAGAACCTCATCAACGGCACCAAGCTCAATGAGCGTTTCCGTGCTGCTGAAACCGTCGAGCGCGTGCGCCTCGAGCAGAAGGACTTCTCGTTCCTCTATGAACAGGGCGAAGCGCTGATTTTCATGGACACGGAATCCTACGAACAGCTCGAACTCCAGAAGGATTTCGTCGGCGATCGCGCTGCCTTCCTTCAGGACGGCATGATGGTCACGGTTGAACTCTACGAAGACAAGCCAATCGGCATTCGTCTTCCGGATCAGGTCACGCTGGCGATCACCGAAGCCGATCCGGTCGTCAAGGGCCAGACTGCGGCTTCGTCCTATAAGCCTGCCGTGCTTGAAAACGGCATCCGTATCCTCGTTCCGCCATTCATCGCTTCCGGTGAACGCGTGATCGTCGACACCAACGAACTGACCTACGTCAGCCGCGCTTAATCCAGCGCCGATCTTTTGCGATGCCCTCACGGGCATCGCAGCTTGTCGCGATTGAACCGCGACTGTTCTTTCTCAGATTGCTCAATTCCTCGAAAGTCTGTGCGCTCGCATGTGTTTGGCACATGGGCCGGATTTCAAGGATCTGTTTAACTGCATGGTCCACGCTCATATCCACGCCTTATCAATGGCCGTGGGATCATGCCAAAAAGGATAAAGAAATGGCCCGCTCAGCCCTTCTTAACGTTATGGTACAGGCCGCTATGAAAGCTGGCCGTAACCTTGCCCGCGACTTCGGCGAAGTCCAGAATCTTCAGGTATCCCTCAAGGGCCCCGGCGACTATGTCAGCCAGGCCGACCGCAAAGCGGAACAGATCATCTATACGGAATTGAGCCGCGCCCGCCCGGATTTCGGCTTCCTGATGGAAGAATCCGGCGAGGTGGAAGCCAAGGACGGACAGCATCGCTGGCTGATTGATCCGCTCGACGGCACAACGAATTTCCTGCACGGTATCCCGGTTTTCGCAGTCTCTATCGCTCTTGAGCGTCAGGGACAGATTGTGGCTGGCGTCATCTATAATCCGGCCATGGACGAGCTTTACACCGCTGAACGCGGCGGCGGCGCGTTCCTCAACGATCGCCGCCTGCGCGTTGCTGCCCGCAACAAGCTGGTCGATACGGTGATCGGCACCGGCATCCCGCATCTGGGCCGCGGTCATCACGGCCATTATCTGGTTGAACTGCGCAATGTCATGGCGGAAACAGCCGGTGTGCGCCGCATGGGCGCCGCTGCGCTCGACCTCGCTTATGTCGCTGCCGGTCGCCTGGATGGTTTCTGGGAAGATGGCCTCAGCCCATGGGATATCGGCGCGGGCATTCTGATGGTGCGCGAAGCCGGTGGTTTCGTCTCCGACAAGGACGGCGGACAGGACATGTTCGACAAGAAGAACATTGTTGCTGGCAATGAAGCCATTCAAGGCGCGCTTCTCAAGACGCTGAAGAAGCCGATCTGATCCGGATCGCCCTCCATCTTCAATAACCTGCCTTCAGCGCGCCCATGGCGCGCTGAAGTTTTTTACAGCTCATTTTTTCCTGCTCAGACGATTCCGCTTCACATAATTATGAAGTAGGCTCCGCATCAAACAGCCGACGATGGAGCGGAGCGCATGAGTGACTTTAGGGAAACGAGAACACGTCTGGATGAGGGACGCGATTATGACCCCTATCGCCTGAGCAGCCCGCGTATTGTTATATTATCCATGGTGATTTTCCTGATCATCGTTGCCTTTCTGGCAGCGGTTTTGATGCGGCAGATCCATACATTCTTCGTCACCAATCCCGGCCTCAACGGCCTCATTCTCGGTGTTTTGCTGGTCGGTATCTTGCTGGCTTTCGGGCAGGTTCTGCGGCTTTTGCCGGAAATACGCTGGGTCAACTCCTTCCGCGATGGTGACCGCGACGGCACCACCCGCCCGCCGGTTTTGCTTGCGCCGATGCGCGCGCTGATCGGGCGTCGCCAGTCCATGGCGCTGTCGACCTCGTCTATGCGCTCCATCCTCGATTCCATCGCCACCCGCCTCGATGAAAGCCGCGACATCTCGCGCTATCTCATCGGACTTCTGGTTTTCCTGGGCCTGCTCGGAACGTTCTGGGGCCTGCTTGAAACGGTTGGCTCCATCGGGCGCACCATCCAGACACTGGACCCAAGCTCCGGTAGCACGGGCGATGTTCTGGATGCACTGAAGGCCGGATTACAGGCGCCGCTGTCCGGCATGGGCACCGCCTTCTCGTCCTCGCTGTTCGGTCTGTCTGGCTCGCTCATTCTGGGCTTCCTCGACCTGCAGGCAGGTCGTGCGCAGAACCGCTTTTATACCGAGCTGGAAAACTGGCTTTCCTCGGTTACCGATCTCGGCTCCGACCTCAACGCCGAAAACGGACAGGCAGGCGAACTGCATGCGCTGGCCGACCGTCTGAAAACGCAAGGCGGCGACGCCTCCACCCAGCGGACGACCGCAGCCCTTGCCAATCTGGCCGAAGGCATTCAGGGGCTGGTGAAAAGCATGCGCAGTGAACAGCAGATCATGCGTGACTGGGTGGAAAAGCAGGCTGACGAGCAGAAGGCCATTCGCCAGACGCTCGACCGGCTATCCAAGGCGATCGGTACACCACCACATGAGCGCAAATCTGACCGAACCGATTCCCATCCAAGCGACAAGGCGGAGTAAGCCCCATGGCTCTTGCCCGCAACCGCCGCCAGCAAAGGCATGTCGACTACTGGCCCGGCTTCGTCGACGCGCTGACCACGCTGCTTCTGGCGATCATGTTTCTGCTCACGGTTTTCGTGCTGGCGCAGTTTCTCCTCAGCCGAGAGGTGAACAACAAGGATAGCGTGCTGGCCCGCCTCAACAGCCAGATTCAGGAGCTGACGCAGCTTCTGTCGCTGGAGAAGAGCAATTCGCAGGACATGCAGGATACCATCGCCAATCTGCAAGCCTCGCTATCCAACGTGGAGAGCGAACGCTCCCGCCTGCAAACGCTGCTGAGTGAAGGCAGTGGGGCTGGTGCCGCCGCTGAAAAGCGCGCCGGTGAACTATCCGATAGTCTTGATGCCGAAAAGCAGGTCAGCGCCCGGGCGCTCAGCCAGGTGGAACTGCTGAACCAGCAGATTTCCGCCCTGCGTCGGCAGATTGCAGCACTGGAAGATGCGCTCAACGCATCGGAAAGCCGCGACCGCGAATCGAATGCCAAGATTGCCGATCTCGGCAAGCGCCTCAATGTGGCGCTGGCCCAGCGCGTACAGGAGTTGAACCGCTATCGCTCCGACTTCTTCGGACGGCTGCGAGAAATTCTTTCCGACAAGGACAATATCCGCATCGTCGGAGACCGTTTCGTCTTCCAGTCGGAAGTGCTGTTCCCGACGGGATCGTCGGATATCAATCCGGCTGGCGAAGTGGAGATGAAAAAGCTCGCCGACGCCGTCATCGAGCTGAACAAGGAAATCCCGGACGATATCAACTGGGTACTGCGTGTGGACGGCCATACCGACAATGTGCCGCTCGCCGGTACGGGGCGCTTCCGCGACAACTGGGAGCTTTCCTCAGCCCGCGCCACGTCAGTCGTCAAATTCCTGATCGCCAATGGCGTTCCGGCCAACCGCCTCGTTGCAGCAGGCTTCGGCGAGTACCAGCCGCTGGAGGCATCGGATGCTCCAGACGCACGCGCCCGAAACCGTCGTATCGAGCTGAAACTGACCGAGAGATAAAGAAAGGGCGCAAAAGCGCCCTTTTTCTCTAATTCGTTGGATTGATTAATACACCCCTGCCCCGGCCTCGAATTGCAGCTTGGCCAGACGCGCATAGATGCCGCCGCGTTCCACAAGGCTTTGGTGGGTGCCTTCTTCGACGATCTTGCCCTTGTCGAGCACAAGAATGCGATCCGCCTTCAGAACAGTTGCGAGGCGGTGTGCGACCACCAGCGTGGTGCGTCCATGCATGAGACCGTCGAGCGCCTTCTGCACCAGCATTTCGCTTTCTGCATCGAGCGCCGAGGTGGCCTCATCCAGCAGCAGGATCGGAGCCCCACGCAGAATGGCGCGGGCAATGGCAATGCGCTGGCGCTGGCCGCCGGACAATGTCACGCCGCGCTCACCGACCTCAGTATCGTAGCCATTGGCGAGCGCCATGATGAAATCATGCGCCAGTGCCGCCTTGGCCGCAGCCTCGATTTCCGCGTCGCTTGCACCAGGTCTGCCGAAGCCGATATTGTCCCGGATCGAGGTGGCAAAGATCGCCACGTCCTGCGGCACCATCGCCACGCGCCCGCGCACGGCTGCGGGATCGGCTTCCGGCAAGGCAACGCCATCCATCAGTATCTTGCCGGACTGTGGATCGTAATAACGCATCACCAGCGAAAACACCGTGCTCTTTCCTGCACCTGACGGGCCAACAATGGCGACCGTTTCGCCGGGTTTGACCGCAAAGCTCACACCATTCAGCGATGGCGCATCGGGACGCGTCGGATAGGAGAAATAAACGTCATCGAAGACGATCTCGCCACGCGCAGGCTCCGGCAAGGCGACCGGATTGCGAGGGGCGGAAATATCCGGATCTTCGTCAAGAATTTCGGCAAGGCGCTCTGTGGCACCGGCAGCCTGCGCCAGTTCACCGCCGACCTCCGATAGCGCGCCAAAAGCGCTGGCCGCGAAAACGGCATAGAGCACAAACTGACCGAGCGTGCCGGGCGATATGGTGCCGGACAGCACATCGCGCGAGCCAAACCACAGTACCGCCACCACGCTGGAAAAGATCAGGAAGATGGCGAAGGCCGTCAGCACCGCGCGTGCTTTGATGGACGAGCGCGCCGCCTGATAGGCATTTTCCACCGCACGGGCAAAACGCCCGACCACCATGTTTTCATTGGTGAAGGCCTGCAAGGTGCGCATCGCACCAATCTGCTCGCTGGCATAGGCATTGGCATTGGCGAGCATGTCCTGCGTCAAACGCGAGCGGCGACGCACAGAGCGCCCGAAAGCGATCAGCGGCACGACGATCACCGGAATGGCTGCAATCACCAGCACGGACAGTTTCGGACTTGTGACGACCATCATGGCCAGCGCGCCGACGCCCAGAATGACATTGCGCAGCGCCACCGACGCGGTCGCGCCCACCACCGACTTGATCTGCGTCGTATCGGCGGAAAGCCGCGACACGATTTCACCGGACTGCGAACGATCGAAGAATTCCGGTGAAAGCGCCGTCACATGCGCGAAGACTGCATTGCGCAGATCGGCCACGACCCGCTCACCCAGAGAGATCACGAAGAAATAGCGCAGCCCCGATGCAACAGCCAGAACCAGCGCCAGCAGCACCAGCATTCCGAAATAGTTGTTCACGAAAACGGCGTTGGCGCCGGTAAAGCCGTGATCAATCATGCGGCGCAGCGCAACAGGCACTGCAAGCGTGGTGACCGCAGCCAGAACCAGCGAAAAAAGAGCGCCAATGACCAGCCGCTTGTAGCGGGCGACGAACGGAACCATTCGCCGGAGAGGCTTAAGGGAACGGCGCTTGCGCGCCTCTTCTGCATTCGATTCCGGATTCACACCAGTTGGATTATTATGATCGGCCATTCTTGAGATTGTGCCCTTGTTATTGCCGTGCGCCTGATGTATAGGCTCGGCAACCCTTTTGGAAGCCGTCGCTTGCGGGTGATGGGTCTTCATAAATGCCATTGGGCGAAAGTGCCGCAGTTTTGACATTCAGGCTGCGCTTTTCTTCCAGACTTTCAGGCCAGACTATCAGGATTGAGAAGATGAAAGCCAATATCCATCCCGACTACCACACCATCAAGGTCGTGATGACCGATGGCACCGAATACCAGACCCGTTCGACCTGGGGCAAAGAAGGCGATACGATGAACCTCGATATCGACCCGACCACCCATCCGGCCTGGACTGGCGGTTCGCAGACCCTGCTCGATCGCGGCGGTCGCGTTACGAAGTTCAAGAACCGTTTCGGCAACCTCGGCATCTAATACCGGGTTACCTATTCAAAGAACCCCGCTTCGGCGGGGTTTTTTATTGCCTGCTCTTTGCCGGAAGCGGGCATAAAAAACTCCCGGACAAACTTGGGTTTTGGCCGGGAGTTTCGAAAATCCATGAGCGTTGAAAATCAGGCGCTCAGCTTTTCCATCACTTCGTCGCTGACTTCGAAGTTGGTGTAGACGTTCTGAACGTCGTCATCATCTTCAAGCGTGTTGAGAAGCTTGAGAACGGAGCGGGCCTTTTCTTCGTCCAGCTCGGTGTTGGTCTGCGGCTTCCAGATCGTCTTGATCGATTCGGCTTCGCCAAGGGCTGCTTCAAGCGCCTTCGACACTTCGCCGATGTCTTCGAAAGCGCAGATGATGACGTGCTCTTCCTCACCGGACTGCACATCCTCAGCGCCAGCTTCGATGGCCGCTTCCATGACCTTGTCGGCATCGCCGACGGAGGACTTGTAAACGATTTCGCCAACGCGATCGAACATGAAGGAAACCGAGCCGGTTTCGCCCAGCGCGCCGCCAGACTTGGTGAAGGCTGCACGAACGTTGGATGCGGTGCGGTTACGGTTGTCGGTCAGTGCTTCAACGATGACCGAAACGCCACCGGGGCCGCGGCCCTCATAGCGCACTTCATCATAGTTTTCGCCGTCATTGCCGGCAGCCTTCTTGATGGCGCGCTCGATGTTGTCCTTGGGCATCGACTGCGCCTTGGCGTTCTGGATCGCCAGACGCAGGCGCGGATTCATCGTCGGGTCAGGCAGACCCTGCTTGGCGGCGACGGTAATTTCGCGTCCGAGCTTGGAAAACATTTTCGACCGCACGGCGTCCTGACGGCCCTTGCGGTGCATGATGTTCTTAAACTGTGAATGGCCAGCCATGGCACCCCTGTTCTGTTCTAATCAACGCGCACGGAAGAGCGTTACGCATGAACAGACAATCTCACGCAGAGAGTATCACGCAGGCGGGGCCGCAAGTCCGGCCACAATGCTTTCCGTGCAGAATGGCGGCGTTATAAGGAATTGAGCCTCATTCGTCCAGCAAAAGCGCGGATCGATGCCCGCACCTGTCAAAAAATTCAATAGTGCTCGACCGGCGCGACAAAGCAGCTTATCGATAAAACCATGAATCAACGCCCGCAAGACCCGTCCCCAAAGGCCCCGAACGAGACCATCGCTGCCCGCATCAGCCGTGTTCTGGCCGACCGTATCATCGAAGGGGAAATCGAGCCGGGCACCAAATTACGGCAGGATCACATCGCCGAAGAGTTCCAGACCAGCCATGTGCCGGTGCGTGAGGCTTTTCGGCGGCTGGAGGCGCAAGGGCTTGCCGTTTCGGAGCCGCGCCGGGGCGTGCGGGTCGCGTCCTTCGATATCAGCGAGATTCGCGAAGTGGCGGAAATGCGCGCAGCGCTTGAAGTGCTGGCCTTGCGGCACGCGGCCCCGCATATCACCCGCGCCACACTCGACGCTGCGGAACGCGCGACGCTCGACGGCGACAAGTCACGGGATGTGCGTAGCTGGGAAGACGCCAACCGGCGCTTTCACCGGCTCATTCTGGAACCGTGCCGGATGCCGCGTCTGCTCGCCGCCATTGACGACCTGCACGCGGCCAGCGCACGGTTTCTGTTTGCGACCTGGCGGTCGGAATGGGAAGCGCGCACCGATCATGATCACCGGGCGATTCTCGATGCCCTGCGCAAGAACGACATAGACCACGCCGCCGCCATTCTCGCCCGTCATGTGCAATGGATCGGACACCGCCCAGTCAGAACGGCTTCCGGCAAGGTGCGCGATTCTTTTGCGATTGTGGGCTAAAGCACATCCCGGAAAGTGCGGTGCGGTTGCGACGATTCAATCACCGCTGGAACCGTTCTAGCGCCAGAATTCGGGGATTGTTTCTTCCAGACGTGCACCGATGCGCAAAGGGGCTGCTTTTTCGGCAAGGCCAGTGCGATCGGAAATCTCGATACCAACGCCGCAGATGGTCGCCGGACCATTGGCCGCTTCGAAACGTCCTTTCGGCACCTTGGACAGAAAGCGGTTCAGCGGCTCTTCCTTGTCCATACCGAGCGAAGAATCGTAATCGCCGCACATGCCGGCATCCGACATATAGGCTGTGCCGTTGCGCAGGATCTGGCAATCAGCGGTCGGCACATGCGTATGCGTTCCGACGACAGCACTGGCGCGACCATCGACGAAATGGCCGAAACACTGCTTCTCGCTGGTCGCTTCCGCATGGAAATCGAAGAACACCGCATCCGCCTGCTCGCCCAGAGGGCAGGCTTCGAGGATTTTCTCCGCCGCGATGAACGGATCATCCAGATCAGGATGCATGAAGACGCGCCCCATGACATTGGAGACGAGCACGCGGGCGCCGTTTTTGGCGATGTAAAGCCCCTCGCCCTTGCCTGCCGTTCCTTTCGGAAAATTGGCTGGGCGCAGGAAGCGATCCTCGCGCTTGGAGAAATCGAGCGCCTCGCGCTGATCCCAGACGTGATTGCCCGTTGTCACAACATCCGCGCCAGCGCGGATCGTTTCATGGAAAATCTCTTCGGTAATGCCAAAACCGCCCGCGGCGTTCTCGCCGTTGACGATCACGAAGTCCAGCTTCAGATCGGAAATCAGCCCCGGCAGCTTTTCATACACTGCCGTGCGCCCCGACCGGCCCACCATGTCACCTAGAAAAAGCAATCTCATGAGATGAGCCTTATAAGCCTGCGCCCAGCGAACGCAAGCCGCTCTCCGTCAGTATCTGATTGAGCGCGATATCGTGCGGCTCATCGGGCACACGCTCCAATTCCTGACAGTCATAGGCCATGCCGATAAGCAGTGGCTGCAAATCGCGCTCGGCAAAGCGCGCCAGCGCGCGATCATAATGTCCAGCACCATAGCCGAGGCGATGCCCGCGCCGGTCAAAACCGGCAAGCGGCATCAGCATGATGACCGGGTCGACCAGCGGTGCACGTGCATCGGGGCCCATGGTGCCAAAGCCCGTCTGCACAAGCTGCGCATCGGGCAAAAACTCGCGAAAAGCAATCGTTTCCTTGTCCAGCACGACCGGCAGGCAAAGCCTTGCGCCCTTGCCACGCAAGACGGACAAAAGCGGACGCGGATCGATTTCAGAGCGGATCGGCCAATAGCCCGCCACCAGCGTTCCCTTGGGAATGACCAGCGCCTCTTCACCATGTTTTGCAGCAGCCAGCGACGCTTCATATTGAAAGCGCGGATCCAGCGCATCACGACGGGCAAGCACGGCACGCCGCAGCGTCTGCTTTTCCTGACTGCTTTCCGGTTTCGTTGCTGCCATCCCCAAAACCTCTCCGCTTGCATAATCCGACTATAACAGTGGAACCGCAATGAGACGATCCGTCAAGTGATGGATCAGACAGCCTCCGCAATCCGCTCCGACCGGTCACGGATGACCTTCAGCACAACGCCATGAAAATCGTTGAGAAACACCTTGCCCCACAGGTCGCAATAGAAGTCGATCGGGGTTGCAATGCGATAATGCGTGGTCAGCGTCAGACGGGTGCGACCATTCGGCAAAGGTTCCAGCCGGTAATCGCCATTGGCCAGTTGCAGATAGCTGCTATTCACCTTGATATGGGCTTCGACGGCAGAGGGAATGGAGCCCGGCGCGAAACGGAAATCCCACGCCAGCAGCCGGTTTTCTTCCCACTGCGTCACGATCTCCTGAAAATTCACCCCGCGCGTCCACTGCAACTGACGCACGGCCCCGACACCCTCGCCTTCAATACGCGCATCAACCGGCTGCGGAACGCCCAGAACGCCGTGACTGAACGTCCAGGACAGTTCATCCGCGCGCACATTGCGGATTTCGACGGTCTGCTTCCACACCACTTCCGGCGGCGCGGCAATGTCGATCACAGTCGTGACCGACCCGTCATGTGGGGCATAATTGACGTGAAGCTCGGCTGGAAAGACAACCAGCGGCAGGGCGATCACCAGCATCGTTGAGCGGCGCGAGCGCAGCTTGCGGATGATCCACAAGGTCAATGTCGAGCCAAGCGTCGAGAACACCACAAAGAAGGGGGCCGCCATGGCGACGCAGATGCCCGCTTCGCGAAACAGCACCATACTCACCACGACCAGCACACCGATGATGGCCCAGCCCATGCGGACATGCCGCCACAGGTCTTTCTCGGCACGCGGGTCCGCCAGACAGGACGCGAGGCTCGCGACCGCCATCGGCAGCAACATGAGACCGGCGAAGAACGGCATCGCATCGTCGGCCACACCGGACCAGATCAGCATGTATAAAATCAGGCCATAGATGAAAGCCACCGGCACAGCGACCGACAGTCTCTCAAACGAGCGAGGTGTATGGGGAGGCGTGGCTTGGGGCGTTTCCATCAGAACATGCGAAAATTGAATGTTACCGCATGTTTACGGGCAATACGCAGAGCAGATCAAGCCTCGAAGGCTGAATTTGCATTAGCATTGCAAGATGAAAGGAAAGCGGCGACCACGACAACCGATGGTAGTGATTGATCCCGGGAACCTACAAAGTAGGTGGGCACCATATGCGAAAGCCCGCAAGCCTTCACAGGGACAGTTCCCTTAGAGATCAATAAGGCCCCGGGGATGCTGTTACACCTGTCGGGAAGCGCAGTACGCCGCTGACGAATATAGTCGCTCGTGACGGGCTGCGCCAGTGGTCCGCAAGCTTTCGCCACGAATTCTTTTCAGAAAATTCAGAAGGGTGTTACGAGCCGGCACGCGGCGCGATGCGCGACGCCACCTGTTCCAGACGCGATGCGACATCCGACAGCATGCCGGTCAGCGCCGCATCGTTGCTGTCGGCGCGGCCAAGCGCTTCATCGCGCGCACGGCGCAGCGTTTCAACTTCGCTCTCCAGACCATTGATGCGCTTTTGCATCTCGGCCATCTCGTCCATCACCATGATCCCGGCCATGACGGTCAGGCGCAAATCGCCGATCTCTCCGAAAGACGATTTGAGATGCGTGACATATTGATCGAAACGGTCGGCAAGTCCGCTGAGGTGCTCTTCCTGCCCCTCATCGCACGCCATGCGATAAGCCTTGCCATCGATGGTTACGGTAACGGTCGCTATGATAGCCTCCTATCGATCCAGAACGGCGCGGATGGTTTCCATCGCCGTGACAAGGCGCCGCGAAACTTCGCGGTTGGCAGCTTCAAGCCGTTCAGCACGGGCTTCGGATTGGTCGAGTTCCTGAGCGAGACGGCTGCGGTCAGCATTCATGCGCTGCACCTCTTCCTCGGCCTCGGCGAAATCGCCTTCCTTGTCCAGCCGCAGATCAACCGCGCCTTCGAGCGTGTTGAGTGCTTTTTCCAGCCGTTCCAAAACGTGCCTGAGGGTCGCTTCGGGTGCCATCCATGTCCTTTCTGACGCCTTTTACCGGCATCGAATCGCGTCTGCCGGACAGGCCTCTTTGAAAAGATTGTAATAATCGACCGCCGGATAAGCAACAAATGAGGTGTCCATATGAGCTTTCATGCACCGTTAATCGGTGCAAAAATGGCATTTAAGGGATTGCCGCGTCGCTTTCCACAGAACTCAATCGATTAGTCGCAGACAGTTTATTACCCAAAAGCCACGCATTTATTGACTCCTCATGCGCAGGTGCTATGTGTCCCGGTGCCTTCTGGAGTACGGACCCGAAAAACGGAGGACGGTTTTCGGCGCCATTCGTGCTCAGCCAAAAGGCATCGCCGCAACCCCGTTAAACCCTCCCATGGAAAGACGGCTGAGACCATGAGCAATTCCGACAAACAGAACCAGTTGGCCAACGCGATCCGCTTCCTCTCGATGGATGCGGTTGAGAAAGCCAATTCCGGCCATCCCGGCCTGCCGATGGGCGCAGCTGACATAGCGACGACGCTTTACACCCGCTTCCTTTCGCACGACCCGCAGAACCCGCATTGGCCGGATCGCGACCGTTTCGTGCTTTCAGCCGGTCACGGCTCGATGTTGCTTTATTCGCTGCTCTATCTTTCGGGCTACGAAGACATCACCATCGATGAAATCAAGAATTTCCGCCAGCTCGGCGCCCGTACGGCCGGTCACCCGGAATACGGCCATGCAGCCGGCATCGAAACGACGACCGGCCCGCTCGGCCAGGGCATTGCCAATGCCGTCGGCATGGCGCTCTCCGAACGCATCCTGAACGCACAGTTCGGCGACAGCCTCGTCAACCACTACACCTATACGCTTGTCGGCGACGGCTGCCTCATGGAAGGCATTAGCCAGGAAGCCATTGCGCTTGCCGGCCACTTGAAGCTCAGCAAGCTGATCGTCTTCTGGGACGACAACAACATTTCCATCGACGGCCCGATCTCGATCGCCGACAACACCAACCAGCCTGCCCGTTTCGCCGCTTCCGGCTGGAACACGCTGGCCGTTGACGGTCACGATCAGGACGCCATTGCCAAGGCAATCGAACTGGCCAAGGTTTCCGACAAGCCGACCCTGATCGCCTGCAAGACGACCATCGGCTTCGGCGCACCGAACAAGGCCGGCACCAACAAGGTGCATGGTTCGCCGCTCGGCGCGGACGAAATCGCAGCCACCCGCAAGTCGCTTGGCTGGTCGGCAGAACCTTTCGTCGTTCCGGCTGAAATTCTGGACGCATGGCGCGTGGCTGGCCTCAACGCCGCCAAGAAGCGCCAGGAATGGGAAAAGCGCTTTGCCGCTGCCGATCCGGAAACCCGTGCGGAATTCGAACGCCGCATGCGTGGCGATCTGCCTGCCGGTTTCGATGCAGCGATCGTCGAATACAAGAAGAAGCTTTCCGCTGAGAAGCCGAAGGTCGCCACCCGCAAGTCTTCGGAAATGGCGCTGGAAGTCATCAACGGCATCGTACCGGAAACCATCGGCGGCTCTGCCGACCTCACCGGTTCGAACAACACCAAGACCAGCCAGACCAAGGCTGTCACGCCGGAAAATTACGGCGGCCGTTATGTCCATTACGGCATCCGCGAACTCGGCATGTCGGCTGCCATGAACGGTATCACGCTGCATGGCGGCCTGATCCCTTATTCCGGCACCTTCCTGACCTTCTCGGACTATGCGCGTCCGGCAATGCGTCTGTCCTCACTGATGGGCATCCGCGTCATCTATGTCATGACGCATGATTCCATCGGTCTGGGTGAAGATGGCCCGACCCACCAGCCGGTTGAACATCTGGCAGCACTGCGCGCCATTCCGAACCACAATGTCTTCCGTCCGGCTGACGCTGTGGAAACGGCGGAATGCTGGCAGATCGCCCTGCATTCGACCAAGACCCCGTCCACGCTGGCTCTGACCCGTCAGAACCTGCCGGTCGTCCGCACCGAACATCGCGAAGAAAACCTCTCCGCTTACGGCGCTTACGAACTGGCGACCGCCAGCGACGAAGCCAAGGTGACGATTTTCGCCACCGGCTCGGAAGTGGAAATCGCACTCAAGGCCCGCGACCTTCTCGAAGGCAAGGGCATTGCCACGCGCGTTGTCTCGGTACCATGCTTCGAACTGTTCGAAGGCCAGAGCGACGCCTACAAGCACGCAACCATCGGCAATGCGCCGGTCAAGCTTGCCATCGAAGCGGCAATCTCGCTCGGCTGGGAACGCTTCATCGGTGAAAAC
Organism: Ochrobactrum sp. P6BSIII; assembly: GCF_014138065.1. Classification (NCBI taxonomy): domain Bacteria; kingdom Pseudomonadati; phylum Pseudomonadota; class Alphaproteobacteria; order Hyphomicrobiales; family Brucellaceae; genus Ochrobactrum; species Ochrobactrum sp. P6BSIII. The sequence goes on from NZ_JACGXB010000010.1 coordinate 81,909, forward strand.
GGCGTGTTTATCGGCATGAAGGGCTTCGGCGCTTCGGGCGAGATCAACGATCTCTACAAGCATTTCGGCATCACGGCGGAACACGCCGCTGAAGCCGCGGAAAAGAAGCTTAACGCCGCAGCATGATTTTTGAACGCCGGCGTCTCAAAAACGCCGGCGTTTAAGTTTCCGGTCAGTGCCGCGCGGGATTCGTCCGAATGCCCCGCACCGGCTGAATTATGAAGCACTGCAAGTGCAGTATCCTATCGGGAGATTTACAGAAAATGGCAGTCCGCGTCGCAATCAACGGTTTTGGCCGCATTGGCCGCAATGTTCTCCGCGCCATCGTGGAATCGGGCCGCACCGACATTCAGGTCGTCGCGATCAACGATCTCGGCCCGGTGGAAACCAATGCGCATCTTCTGCGCTATGACAGCGTCCATGGCCGTTTCCCCAAGGAAGTAAAGGTCGCAGGCGACACCATCGACGTCGGCTATGGTCCGATCAAGGTACATGCCGTTCGTAACCCGACCGAACTGCCGTGGAAGGAAGAAGGTGTCGACATCGCGCTCGAATGCACCGGCATTTTCACCGCACGTGACAAGGCGGCCATGCATCTCGAAGCTGGCGCAAAGCGCGTCATCGTTTCGGCTCCTGCTGACGGCGCCGACCTCACGGTCGTTTACGGCGTCAACCACGACAAGCTCACCAAGGACCATCTGGTCATCTCCAATGCCTCCTGCACCACCAACTGCCTTGCACCGGTGGCACAGGTTCTCAACGATGCCATCGGCATCGAAAAAGGCTTCATGACCACGATCCACTCCTACACGGGCGACCAGCCGACGCTGGACACCATGCACAAGGATCTCTACCGCGCCCGCGCGGCCGCCCTGTCCATGATCCCGACCTCGACCGGTGCAGCCAAGGCTGTTGGTCTCGTTCTGCCGGAACTGAAGGGCAAGCTGGACGGCGTCGCCATCCGCGTACCGACCCCGAATGTCTCGGTCGTTGACCTGACCTTCATCGCCAAGCGTTCGACCACCGTGCAAGAAATCAACGACGCGATCCGCGCCGCTGCCAATGGCCGCCTCAAAGGCATCCTCGGCTACACGGACGAGCCGCTGGTTTCGCACGACTTCAACCACGATCCGCATTCCTCGGTCTTCCACATGGACCAGACCAAGGTCATGGACGGCACCATGGTTCGTATCCTGTCGTGGTACGACAATGAATGGGGCTTCTCCAACCGTATGGGCGACACTGCCGTCGCTCTCGGCAAGCTGATCTAAGCCTCGTGGCCTGACTATGTTTCGCGTCCTTCTCCCCACTGTCGCCCGCTGGCGTCCGCTGGAAGGAGAAGGGCTCGAACATTTGAATCTTGCGCCCTCGGGCCGTAATATTCACGCCGAAAGCGTGGTGATCGGCAATCGCGGCGGCGATGCTTACGGCGTCCGCTATAGCATTGACTGCGACAGCACCTGGCGCGTTCTTCATTTCCTTATCGAGACCACATCCGGCCAGAAGCTGGAACTTTCCTCCGATGGCGAAGGCCATTGGCAGACGATGAACGGCAATTCTCTGCCGGAATTCGATGGTTGTATCGATATCGATCTGGCAGGAACGCCCTTCACCAACTCACTGCCAATACGCAGGCTTGGCCTGACACCGGAAAGCGGCACCGTTCAGCTCGACATGCTTTATGTGCCGTTCGACAGTTTTCAGCCGCTGCGCGACCGTCAGCGTTATAGCTGTCTGGAAGAAGGCAGACTCTATCGTTACGCGGCGGCGGACCGCACTTTCACCGCCGATCTGCCCGTCGATGAAGACGGGCTTGTGACCGATTATCCAACCCTTTTCCAGCGTCTGCCCGTTTAAGCCGTACGATCGAACAGATAGTTGCTTTACGAAGCGCCGGAACAAGCCAGGGAGAAAACTTATGGGTTTCCGCACTCTCGACGACGCCGACGTCAAATCCAAACGCGTTCTGGTCCGCGTTGACCTCAATGTGCCGATGGCTGACGGACAGGTGACCGACCTCACCCGTATCGAGCGCATCGTTCCAACGATTGCCGAACTGTCGAAGAAGGGCGCAAAGGTTATTTTGCTCGCCCATTTCGGTCGCCCGAAAGGCGTTGCTTCCGACGAAAATTCGCTGAAGCATGTTGTGAAGCCGCTCGCCAAGGTTCTCGGCCACGGTGTTCACTTCGCGGAAGATAGCATCGGCGACAAGGCCAAGGCCGCTGTCGATGCGCTGAAGGACGGTGACGTTCTGCTGCTGGAAAACACCCGTTTCCACAAGGGCGAAGAAAAGAACGATCCGGAATTCGTCAAGGCGCTGGCCGCCAATGGCGATCTCTATGTCAATGACGCATTCTCTGCGGCCCACCGCGCCCATGCTTCGACCGAAGGTCTGGCCCACGTGCTGCCCGCTTTTGCCGGTCGCGCCATGCAGGCTGAACTTGAAGCACTGGAAAAAGGCCTCGGCAATCCGGCCCGTCCGGTTGTCGCCATTGTCGGCGGTGCCAAGGTCTCGACCAAGCTCGACCTCCTGTCGAACCTCATCGAAAAAGTCGATGCGCTGGTGATCGGCGGTGGCATGGCCAACACCTTCCTCGCGGCTCAGGGCCACGATGTCGGCAAATCGCTCTGCGAACATGATCTCGCCCATACGGCGCGTGAAATCATGGCCAAGGCCGAAACGACCAAATGCGCCATCATCCTGCCGGTCGATGCGGTTGTGGGCTGGCACTTTGCTGCCGACACGCCAAACAAGACCTATGGCGTCGATGCTGTGCCAAGCGACGGTATGATTCTCGATGCAGGCGCATTGTCGACCGATCTGATTGCTTCGGCCATTGACGATGCGGCAACGCTGGTCTGGAACGGCCCGCTCGGCGCATTCGAGTTGCGCCCGTTCGATACGGCAACAGTCAAGACCGCCAAGCACGTCGCGGCTCGCACCAAGGCAGGCAAGCTTGTTTCGGTCGGCGGCGGCGGCGATACGGTTGCAGCGCTGAACCATGCCGGTGTGGCCGACGACTTCACCTATATCTCAACTGCAGGCGGCGCTTTCCTCGAATGGATGGAAGGCAAGCCGCTTCCGGGTGTCGACGTACTCAAGAAATAGTGCGAAGCGATTTCGCGCGGGAAAATGCGTATGAACAAATGAAAAGGCCCCGGAAACGGGGCCTTTTCATTTCTGGATTTGGTCACGATTTCGGCGTCAGTTTCAAAAGGCGTCCGGGATTATCATCTTCGATCACCCAGATCGCTCCGTCTGGGCCGACAGTCACATCGCGGATGCGATTGCCCATATCGAAGCGCTGCGCTTCGTCGGGCTGGCCTTTGCCATCGAATGACACTCGCACCAGCGCCATGGATGAAAGACCGGCAATCAGGGCCGAACCATCCCAGGATTTGAACATATCGCCCTTGTAGAAGACCAGACCGCCCGGTGAAATCACCGGCGTCCAGTACAGCAACGGCGCTTCGAATTCCGGTCGGGTGCTGTGACGTGGGATCGGCCTGCCGCTATAATTGTCGCCATTGGAAACAAGCGGCCAGCCGTAATTGAGGCCGGGCTTGATCAGATTGAACTCGTCGCCGCCCCTTGGACCCATCTCATTTTCCCAAAGCTTGCCATCCGGCGCAAAGGCCAGCCCATAAGGATTGCGGTGGCCGGTCGTCCAGGTCAGGCCGCGAATACCGCCCTCGCTCGCATGGGGATTGTCTTCCGGCACGGACCCGTCGAGATTCATGCGCAGGATCTTGCCCATGGGGGCTTTGTCATCCTGTGCGGTGGCAGGCTGCATGCGTTCGCCGACCGATAGGAACAAGTGCTTGCCGTCCGGCGCGAAGGCGATCTTTCCGCCCGGCTGTCCGCCCTTGGCAACCACATCCTGCTTCCACAGCGTGGTCACGTCTTCGAGCGCGGCCCTGCCGTCGCTCTCCGCCAGTATGGCCCGCGCCAGCACAACACTGCTTCCGCCTTCAGCCGGCTCGTTATAGGTAAAATAAAGCGCCTTGCTCTTCGCAAAATCTGGCGCTGGCTCCACATCGAGCAAACCATTTTGTCCGCTATAGGCGACCTTGGGCACGCCGGACACGTCAGTCTTTTTGCCCGCCTCCGTGGCGATGAAAATCTCACCGGGCTTTTCGGTCACGACAAGTCGGCCATCGGGCAGGAAAGCAATTGCCCAAGGCGTGTTGAACTCCGCAACGCTTGTGACATTGAAAGGCAGCTCGGCCTCGGCTTTCCGATCGCCCGCATTGATGCTGGCGGACCAGGCGGAATGGATCGGAACAGATGCCACCGATGCGGCGAGAGCAAATAGCAGACTGAGGTAAGCGGCGCGCATGTCTTCTCCTCGGAGGCTTTGACGATGAGAATGGCAGGTCATTGTTACATGGGGTCTTGTCGCCGAGATGAAACCCCTCATCGAAAAAACCTTGAACGGGCCTCGTCTGACAGACGGTAAGAAAACTTGTCCAATCTAAATCGTTTAAAAAAATTTCAATCGTTTCAATCGGTTGCGCTGCCATTTGTTTTACCGAACACTTCTGCTATCGGCGGTGAGCCATTAATTTCCGATGCCGGCGGAAGCCACTTCCGGTCGGCCTGGCCTGTAGAGGAGCTTTACGAATGACCGAACGTCTCGAAGATATTGCGATTGCCATGGTCGCTTCCGGAAAGGGCATTCTGGCCGCTGATGAAAGCTCCGGAACCATCAAGAAGCGCTTCGATTCGATCAATCTGACGTCCACGGAAGATGCGCGCCGCGATTATCGCGAGATGCTCTTCCGCGCCGACGATGCGATGAAGAACTACATTTCCGGCGTCATCCTTTACGATGAAACCATCCGCCAGAAAGCCAAGGACGGCACGCCGCTCGCAGAAATCATCCGCAATGCGGGTTCGATTCCGGGCATCAAGGTCGATGCTGGCGCAAAGGCCCTGGCCGGTTTCCCGGGTGAAACCATCACCGAAGGTCTGGACGGCCTGCGCGAACGCCTGAACGAATATTACGGTCTCGGCGCACGTTTCGCCAAATGGCGCGGCGTCATCGCCATTGCCAATGGCGTGCCGACCTGGGGCGCGATCAAGCAGAATGCCCAGGCGCTGGCGCGCTATGCAGCGCTTTGCCAGGAAGCTGGCATTGTGCCAATCGTCGAGCCGGAAGTTCTGATGGACGGCAAGCCGGGCGATCACAACATCGACCGCTGCTATGAAGTAACCGAACTGGTTCTGAAGACCGTCTTCGCCGAGCTTTATGACGGCCGCGTCAAGCTGGAAGGCATGATCCTCAAGCCGAACATGGTCATCGACGGCAAGAATGCCCGCAAGGCATCGGTCGAGGAAGTTGCAGAAAAGACCGTGCGTTGCCTCAAGGCGACCGTACCGGTAACCGTTCCGGGCATCGCCTTCCTTTCGGGCGGCCAGTCCGACGAAGAAGCAACCGCGCATCTCTCGGCCATGAATGCCGGCTACGATATGCCGTGGCAGCTGACCTTCTCTTACGGTCGTGCTCTTCAGGCAGCAGCGCTTCAGGCATGGGGCGGCAAGCCGGAGAATGTTGCTGCTGGTCAGCGCGCCTTCACGCACCGCGCCCGCATGAACGGCCTTGCGGCAACTGGCGGCTGGAAAAAAGAACTCGAAAAGGCTGCCTGATCCATTTCAGAGCCAGAGACATGAAGAAAAGCCCGGTTTCAACCGGGCTTTTTTACGATTCGCGGAAATGAAAGCCGACAGCCAGCGCCATGACAAACAAGGCGATGACGGCAATTTTCCAGAAATCGCCGCGACGCTTCAATCCCGGCAAGCCGAGCGGTTTGATGATGTGCAGTCCCATCAGCAGGACAAGCAGCACAGGCAGAACTTTGGTCACGGCGACACCTCTCCCCTCCTTGTGACGCAGGTGCCTGCAAGCTGCAAGCACTCTTGCTGAAGAGCATCTCGAAAAATGCAAAGCGCCATTCGGTCAAGATGCGCATAAAAACAAACAATTAGACCGCCCTCAAAAGGCCGTCGCTTTATGTTCCGATCTTCATCTTAAGTCCCATGGACGAAGCTTTATGGCTCGGCGTAAATTAAGGATGGAGGAGATGTAAGCGCACTGTGAAATCCGGGAGGATTTCGGTCTGAGGAGGCCGCTCGCGCGCTGACATCTGATGAAAAATCGCACCATGAAACGCCCCTTATACGGGCGGTGACGGGTGCGTGTTTCTGGGAGGAACAGCATGACTTCGAAATATGCCGAAACCTATGCCGCCTGGCAGGCCGGTCCCGAGCGTTTCTGGGCGGAAGCCGCGCAGGCGATCGACTGGTTCAAGCCATGGGATCAGGTTTTTGCAGGAGACGAAGGCGTCTATGGCCGCTGGTTCACCGGCGCGGAATGCAATACCTGCTACAATACGCTCGACCGTCACGTCGCCAATGGGCGCGGCGATCAGCTTGCACTGATCTACGAAAGCCCCGTCACCGGCAAGGTGCGCAAATTCACCTATAGCGAACTGCTGGAGGAAGTGGAGGCGCTTTCTGCTGTCATGCTCGACAACGGCGTGACGAAGGGCGACCGCGTCCTGATCTATATGCCGATGGTGCCCGAAGCTGCCGTCGCCATGCTCGCATCCGCGCGAATCGGCGCTGTGCATTCCGTCGTTTTTGGTGGTTTCGCCGCCAATGAACTCGCAACGCGCATCGACGACGCCAAGCCCGTGATGATCATTGCCGGTTCCTGCGGCATCGAGCCGACGCGCGTGGTGCCCTATCAGGACATGCTCGACAAGGCCATTGCAACCGCCCATCACAAGGTCGGCCATTGCATCATCTTGCAACGCGAACAATATGCGCACGCCCCCGTTGAAGGGCGCGATATCGATTACAAAACCGCCGTTGACGCGGCGCGCGGCCGCCACATCCCCTGTACGCCAGTCGCCGCGACCGATCCTCTCTATGTGCTCTATACGTCCGGCACCACCGGCGAGCCGAAAGGCGTGGTGCGCGACAATGGCGGGCACATGGTGGCGCTGGCCTGGTCGCTCAAACACGTTTTCGGCGTGGAGCCGGGGCAGGTTTTCTGGGCAGCCTCGGATGTCGGTTGGGTGGTCGGCCACTCCTATATCGTCTATGCGCCGCTGCTGGCCGGAGCCACGACGATCCTGTTCGAAGGCAAGCCCATCGGCACGCCGGATGCGGGCACCTATTGGCGCATCATCGCCGAACATGGTGTGGAGGTGATGTTCACTGCGCCAACGGCGCTGCGCGCTATCAAGAAGGAAGATGCCGACGGTCACTTCGTCCGCAAATATGACCTGTCGAAATTCCGCGCGCTGTTTCTGGCGGGTGAACGCGCCGATCCGGACACGATCCATTGGGCGGAAAACCTGATCGGACGCCCGGTGATCGATCACTGGTGGCAGACCGAAAGCGGCTGGCCCATGGTCGCCAATCCGCTTGGCCTCGGTCTTCTGGAAACGAAATATGGATCGCCTGCAGTCTGTCTTCCGGGCTATGATATCCGCGTGCTGGACGATGAAGGCCATGAGGTCGAACGCGGCCAGCTCGGCAATATCCTGATCAAGCTGCCGCTGCCGCCCGGCTGCCTGCCGACACTGTGGAATGCCGATGAGCGCTTCAGATTAGCTTATCTCGCGGAGTTCCCCGGCTATTATAAAACCGCCGATGCCGGATATATGGATAGTGACGGCTATCTCTACATCATGAGCCGCACCGACGACATCATCAATGTCGCGGGCCATCGCCTGTCGACGGGCGCGATGGAAGAGGTCCTTTCCAGCCATCCCGATGTGGCGGAATGCGCGGTGCTCGGCATTTCCGATCCGGTCAAGGGTCAGGCGCCTTGCGGCTTTCTGGTGCTGAAATCCAATATCGACCGCGATACAAGCGAGGTCGAAAAGGAATGCGTCGCCATGGTTCGTGATGCTATCGGCCCGGTAGCAGCCTTCCGGCTGGCCTTGACCGTCAAGCGCCTGCCCAAGACCCGCTCCGGCAAGATCCTGCGCTCGACCATCCAGAAAATCGCCGATGGCGAAACATGGAAAATGCCCGCCACCATCGAAGATCCGGCGGTTCTCGATGAAATCAGCACGATCCTGCGCGAACGTCACATCGGCATGGCCTTCGCCTGAGCCTTGTAACGGCATCAGACCCAAACTATTGACCGGCGGTTTTCGCCGGTCCACTCTCCGCGCGAAACGGAGAACAGACCATGCAGCTTGAAGGCAAGGTAGCCATCGTCACCGGTGCTGCCCGCGGTATTGGCTATGCCATCGCAAAACGCTTCCTCATGGACGGCGCCAGCGTCGTTCTTTCAGATATCGACACCACGGCAACCTTGCAGGCGGTCAAGGACCTCGAACAATTCGGCGATGTGCGCGCCATGGCGGCGGATGTCGGCGACAAGCTCGATATCCATAATCTGATGACCTTTACCGTCACCAATCTCGGCGAGATCGATATTCTCGTCAACAATGCCGGTATCGTGCACAAGGCGGATTTTCTCGACCTCAAGGAAGAGGATTTCGACCGCGTCATGCGCGTCAATCTGAAGGGCGCATTCCTGTGCGGACAGGCTGTCGCCAAGCGCATGGTCGCCCGTGTGGAAGCCGGTGGCGAAGCAGGCACGATCATCAACATGTCATCGATCAACGCCATTTTCGGACTGCCGGAACAGCTCGCTTATTCCGTCTCCAAAGGCGGGCTGAGCCAGCTGACACGCACCATGGCCGTAGCGCTCGCGAAATGGGGCATCCGCGTCAACGCCATCGGTCCCGGCTCCATCCAGACAGACATGCTGTCGGCAGTGAACACCGACGCCGAGGCGCGCAAAACGATTCTGTCACGCACGCCGCTTGGCCGAATCGGAGAACCGGCGGAAATTGCATCCATCGCCTCGTTTCTCGCATCGCGGGACGCCAGTTATATCACCGGCCAGACGATCTATGCCGATGGCGGACGTCTGCCGCTCAGCTATATGGCCGAACCACGTTTCAAACCGTAAGTGCTTGCGATGCGCTGGTACCGATACCTATATATTAGCGACATAATAATATCGCTTTGCTCCTGACAGAAAGCTGTCAGGAGGGGTGTGCGATAGTGTTTCCCTAAGGATGAGGGAGATCAACTATGGCACTCGCAATCGCACCGCTGATCGCAATCTTGAGGGAATACAGGCGCAGGCATGATGAGCGCCGCCGTTACGTCCGCACCGAACGCGCACTGGACGGTTTGCCGAAAGATTTGCGCAAGGATTTGGGCTGGCCGGATCGCTATCTGGAACAGCGCAAGACCAAATATTGCAACGGAGAGTAAACCCGGAATGCGCAGAGCAGACCGTCTTTTCCAGATCGTTCAGCACCTGCGCGGTGGCAGGCTTGTCACCGCGCGCCAGCTTGCCGAACGGCTGGAAGTCTCCGAACGAACCATCTATCGCGACATATCCGACCTGCAATCGACCGGCGTTCCGATCGATGGCGAGGCCGGTGTCGGCTATATATTGCGGCAGGGTTTCGAGCTGCCGCCGCTGATGTTCACGCGTGATGAAATCGTTGCGCTGGTAGCGGGTGCGCGCCTCATCCGCGCCTGGGGCGGTGTATCCATGGCGCGCGGCGCCGAGGAAGCTCTGGTCAAGATCGAGGCCGTACTGCCCAAGGAAGAGCGCGCGCGCATCACCGGCACACAAATCCACGCCCCTACTGCCAGAATCAGTATCGACGAGCGCCGCATCATCGACGCTGTTGAGCGCGCGGTTGACGAAAGCAGCGTGCTCAATATCCGCTACCGTGATCTCGAAGCCCGTGAGAGCGAACGCGATATTCGCCCGCTCGGCCTGTGGTTCTGGGGCAAGGTATGGACCGTGATCGGCTGGTGCGAACTGCGTAATGCGTTCCGCACCTTCCGCACCGACCGCATTGTCGAGGCAAGCGAAGCTGGCCGCCGGTTTAGGGCCGAACGCGGCAAGACACTGGCCGACTTCTACCGCCTGATGGAAATGAGCGAGTACAACGCGTTCAAGGACTGAAACGCAGCATAATAAAAAACCCGCCGAACCGGCGGGTTTTTTGATCACTTGTTACGAAGATTATTCTTCGTCTTCGTCGGTGTTCGTGCCCTTGAGGGACGAGAGCTTCGCGAAAACCTTGTCCGCGTCGAGTTCTTCTTCTGCAGCCGGTTCGTCGCGATAATCGAAGTTTTCCGTTGCGGAAGCTGGCAGCAGCGTGCTGTCGGATTCCGGTGCAGCCGGACGGTTGCGCGCTGCGCGTTCGACTTCAATGTCGAGATCGATCTGCGAGCAAAGGCCGAGCGTGACCGGGTCCATCGCCGTCAGATTGGCCGAGTTCCAGTGCGAACGGTTACGGATCTGTTCGATGGTCGACTTGGTCGTGCCGATCAGGCGCGAAATCTGCGCATCCTTCAGCTCAGGATGATTGCGCACCAGCCAGAGAATCGCGTTCGGACGATCCTGACGCTTCGACAGCGGCGTGTAGCGTGGGCCCTTGCGCTTGGCTTCAGGAACGCGAACCTTCGGGTCGGCAAGCTTCAGACGGTAGTACTGGTCCTTTTCGCCCTTCGCGATTTCCTCGCGCGAAAGCTGTCCTGTAATGACCGGGTCGAGACCCTTGATACCCTGCGAGGCTTCGCCATCGGCAATCGCCTTCACTTCCAGCGGATGCAGCTTGCAGAAAGCTGCAATCTGATCAAACGACAGAGCCGTATTATCGACAAGCCAGACGGCCGTTGCCTTCGGCATAAGAAGCTGAGTGGCCATTAGATATAATCCTTCTGTTCGTCCGCTCCGGTGGCGCGGGACGTGGAAAAAACCACAATTTCCGGGAAATCACGGCCTATATATAGGTTTTTTGGCAGCAGGGCAAGAATGCGCTGAAGCCGTCACAACAATCTGTGCGTGATTTCCCAATTGCGGCCATGACGAGCCAAAAATGGCGGGTTTGAGCAGCTGAAGCGCAAAACCACGCCATTTGCAGGCCGTCAGAACCGGAATTCTCAGGCTATATCGAGCACGATCTTCCCGATATTTCGCCCCTCTTCCATGCGCTCATGGGCACGCCAGGCATCCTTCAGGGAAAAGATCATGTCCATGACCGGCGCAACGCGGCGCTGGGCCAAAAGCGGCCAGACCTTGGCCTCCAGCTCGCGTGCAAGGCCTGCCTTGAACTCGACCGGGCGGGCACGCAAGGTCGATCCGGTATGAGTCAGACGCTTGGTCATCAGCAGCGCGAAATTGGCTGTTGCCTTGGCGCCATTCAAAAAGGCGATCTGCACGATGCGGCCATCTTCGGCGGCAACCTTATAATTACGGTCGACATAATCGCCGCCCACCATGTCGAGAATAACATCGGCACCCTTGCCACCGGTCGCGTCCTTGACGGCGGTGACGAAATCCTCATCGCGATAGTTGATTGCCCGGTCTGCGCCAAGTTTCAAACAGGCATCGCATTTGTCCTTCGAACCGGCGGTCACAATGACCTTTGCCCCAAACGCCTTACCCAACTGGATGGCGGTCGTACCGATACCCGACGAACCACCGTGAATAAGCAGGGTCTCGCCTTCCTTCAGCCCACCACGTTGAAAAACATTGTGCCAGACGGTGAAGAAGGTTTCCGGGATGGCGGCGGCCTCGATATAGCCATAGCCGGAAGGCAGCGGCAGTGCGTTGGTTTCATGCACCACGGCATATTCGGCATAGCCGCCGCCGGGTAGCAGCGCCACGACCTGATCGCCTTTTTTGAAGCGCTTCACACCCGTACCGAGAGCGACGATATCGCCTGCGATTTCCAGTCCCGGAATATCGGATGCGCCGGGCGGCGGCGCATAGCTTCCCTGGCGTTGCAGCACGTCGGGGCGATTAACGCCCGCAGCCCGCACGCGCACCAGCACCTGCCCCTCTCCCGGCTCCGGCATGGACCGCTGAACGGGGCGCAGCATATGCGCGCCACCCGGTTCGGAAATCTCGATTGCAGTCATCCGGGAAGGTAAATCGGCCATCATCATCAACTCCTGTTCGAACGCAGCCGGAATCTTGTGCGCCTTACACAGCTTCGCACCGTCGCAGAAATGCCTCACATAAGGTCTGATCTGGTGCCGTTCTCGGACACACGCAATTCCGTTAGAGAAATCGTAATCGATTTTCCCAAATATATATGCGAAGATTCAAGGTGTTAAATCTTTTCTCGGTGACTAAGCCATCATTGACCACGGAGGAAGGCCATGAGCGGTTTCGAAGAAGATGCGATAAAGCCACGTGACAGCGCGGTGCTCAGCGAAGATGAACTGTCGCTGCTTTCGGTCGCAGAGATCGATCAGCGCATTGTCTTGTTGCAATCGGAAATCGAGCGACTGAAAACCCAGAGACTGAAAAAAGGCGACAGCCGTGCTGCGGCCGAAGCCCTGTTTCGCTAGAATAGAAGCCTCCGGGCTTTGCCGGTTCGATAAGCCCTGACAGAGCTGAAGCGGCTTCAATCCGATCACACATATTGAAGCCGCCTCAACCAGACCACACCCCTTGATGCCCATCGAAAGCCGCATAAGGCGGCTTCAGCCAGTTTCCGGGCATTCATCCACGGGGCAATCACATAGGAATGTCGTTGTGCGCGTTTACATTCAGGTCCTGTCCCTTCTCTGTGGTACAGCCTTTCTCCTGATGGCATCGGGTCTACACGGGTTGCTCCTGCCCTTGCGTGGTGGCGCCGAAGGCTTTTCGGTCGCATCGCTCGGCATGCTGGGCACCACCTGGGCAGGCGGCTTCGTGGCGGGTTGCCTCTTCGCCCCGCGCCTTGTGCGCCGTGTCGGCCATGTGCGCGCCTTCGGCTGTTTCGCAGCATCGGCGGCAGTCATTGCGCTTCTTTCCGGCATCTTCGTAGACGCAACCATATGGGTCATCCTGCGCGCCTTCACCGGCTTCTCAATGGCGGGCGCCTTCATGGTCATCGAAAGCTGGCTCAACGAACGCGCCACCAATGAATCACGCGGCAAGATCTTCGGCCTCTATATGATGGTCAATTACGGGGCCACCATGTCCGGCCAGATGCTGGTCGCAGGCGGTGATGTGCATTCCGACCACCTGTTCATGATCTGCGGCATTCTCTTCTGCCTCGCGCTCATTCCAACCGCTATTTCCACGGCCGTCAGCCCGCGACCGCTCACCGAAGTCCAGCTTGATCTCAAGGCGCTTTACCGCAACTCGCCTGCCGCCTTCGTCGGCTGCATATTGATCGGCATTGCCAATGGCGCATGGGGCACGCTCGGGGCTGTCTTTGGCGCGAAATCCGGCATATCGACCACCGAAATCGCTCTCATGGTCAGCGTGACCATCGCTGCGGGCGCTTTGATGCAGATCCCTATCGGACGTATTTCCGATCTGGTGGATCGCCGTTTTGTGCTGGCAGGCGTCGCAGCGCTGGCCGCTTTCGTCGGTCTGATCGCATTTCTCGTCGGACCATCAAGCGGGCCGGTCATCATCGTCATGACAGGCTGCTACGGCGCGCTTGCCTATGCGCTCTATCCCGTTGCCGTTGCTCATGCCAATGACCATGCAACGGCGGAAAGCTTTGTGAAGGTTTCCAGCGGCCTGCTGCTGCTTTACGGCTTCGGCACCATGCTCGGGCCGCTTCTGGCCGCTGCCGCCATGGATATATTCTGGCCATCCGGGCTCTTTGCCATCACCATGCTGGCGCATATTTCCATTACCGGATACGCGCTGTTCCGCTCGCGCCAGCGTGCCGCTGTGCCGAAAGAAGAAAAAGATCAGTTTAAGAGCATGCCTTCCGAACGTGGTGCAACGCCGGAAGCGATGAACCTCGATCCGAGAGCTGAAGCAGAAAGCTGATGTGACAGGTCAGGTCGCCAGACGCGCGAGAGCATGAAGGCGCTGAAAATACGCTGATAAAAATATATGAATCAGAATGTTTGGCGGCTGAGGCACAGCCGCCAACTACAGCCCCAGATACAGCCATCAAAAGCCCAACCGCCATTCGACCGTTCTGGCCGAGATGCTTAATGCGATATCAGGGCAGCAACACCCGGCTTTCGCCGGTCTGTTCCACGTCCGATATGAAATGGCTTGAAGCGCCTTTGCGGCTTTCCCTGTTTGTGCGCCCGGCGGGCGCTAGCGTCAGTGACGCGTTACCTGAGATCTAAGCTTCTCAATCTGGTCCTTCAGCATAAGCTTCTTGCGCTTGAGAGACGCGACGTGAAGATCATCCATTGCCGGTGACGCCAAAGCATCGGAAATTTCCTGCTCCAGAGCGCCGTGCTTCTTTTCAAGCGTGGCAAGATGGGACTCGATAGCCATCATCAGTTCTCCTTGGTTGATTTCCACACAATAATGGAACAGCCAGACCAACCTCCGTGGCAGGTGCTGTTGCTCCATTTGCTCAACTGCATGAACGCCCGGCACACCTCCTGTTTATCCGGGCCAGACACACAGTCCCGGCTGTCAGGGACGCGGTTTTGATTTGTCGCCTTCGACAGCCGCTATCCATGACAGAACCATGACAGTTTGGCATGAGTTTGGTGCAAAGTCGATTTTGTCGTGGTAGCATTTTCCAATCGCGAAAAATGTGATAAGGGCTTGCCCGAAACGGGCTTGTGACGTGCCTTGACCAAGGTTCGACGCAGCCCGTAAAACTATTCAACAGAATGGGGTTCCGCATGTCCGATCAGGAACAGGCCGAGATCAGGTTGGCCGTCGCACGTCTGAAACAGGAACACGCGGATTTCGATGCAGCCATCAATGCGATGATAGCTGTCGGCTGCGACCAGTTGCGCGTCCAGCGCATGAAGAAGAAAAAACTCGCAATCAAGGACAAGCTTCAGGAAATGGAAGATCAGGTCATTCCTGACATCATTGCCTGATTGCGTCTCATATTGAAAACAAAGCCGGGGTTCGCCCGGCTTTATCATTTTTATCCACGCAACATCTCATCCGCGAACGCATGAAACAGAGCAGGACAGATCAATGAGCGTTACAGCCGACGTCGCCATTATCATGGGCAGCCAATCTGATTGGGAAACCATGCGCCATGCCGCAGACACGCTGGAGGCGCTGGGTATCGGCTTCGACGCCCGTATCGTTTCCGCTCATCGCACGCCGGACCGGCTGGTCGCTTTCGCCAAGGGCGCGAAGGCTGAAGGCTTCAAGGTCGTGATCGCCGGTGCAGGCGGCGCGGCGCATCTTCCCGGCATGACCGCCGCCATGACGCCCCTGCCCGTCTTCGGCGTACCGGTCCAGTCGAAGACGATGTCGGGACAGGACTCGCTCCTGTCCATCGTGCAGATGCCTGCCGGCATCCCCGTCGGCACGCTGGCCATTGGACGCGCCGGCGCCGTCAATGCCGCCCTGCTCGCCGCTGCCGTTCTGGCGCTCCACGACGACGCCCTTGCCGCACGTCTCGATGAGTGGCGTAGCGCCCAGACCGAGAGCGTGGCTGAACGTCCTACCAATGAGGTCTGATATGGAAAAATCCGCACTTCAATCCGGAGCGACGATCGGCATCATCGGCGGCGGACAGCTGGGCCGCATGCTCGCCATGGCCGCCGCACGCCTCGGCTTCCAGACGGTCATTCTCGAACCGCAGGCAGATTGCCCGGCGGCGCAGGTGGCAAACCGCCAGATCGTGGCAGCCTATGACGATCCAAAAGCACTGGCCGAACTCGCCGCTGCGTCAGACGTTATCACCTATGAATTCGAAAACGTGCCGGTCAGCGCCGCCGACAAGCTCGCCGAGACCGCAATTGTTTTACCGCCGCCGGCAGCGCTTGAAATCTCGCAGGATCGCTTCAACGAAAAGCAGTTCCTCAACGAAAGCGGCATTGAAACCGCGCCATGGCGTTTGGTTGACGATGAGGAAACGCTGATCGCAGCGCTCGGTGCGCTCGGCGAACGCGGCATCCTCAAGACCCGCCGCCTCGGCTATGACGGCAAGGGACAGGTGCGCCTGACATCGCTGGACGAAACCGCGGCCCATGACGCGCTGGTCGCCATCAACAACGCCCCGGCCATCCTCGAAGGTTTTGTCGATTTCGAACGTGAAGTCTCGGTCATTGCCGCCCGTGACCGCAGCGGCAATGTCGCCATCTACGACATTGCCGAAAACGTGCATAAGGACGGCATTCTCTCGACATCGACCGTTCCTGCCCACATCACCGCACAGACGGCTGATGCTGCGCGGCAGGCCGCAGAGAAGCTCTTGCACGCACTCGATTATGTCGGCGTTCTGGGACTTGAATTCTTCGTCTTGAAGGATGGCTCGCTGCTCGCCAATGAATTTGCGCCACGCGTGCACAATTCCGGCCACTGGACGGAAGCCGCCTGCGCAATCTCGCAGTTTGAACAGCATATCCGTGCGGTTGCCGGACTGCCGCTTGGCAATACGGACAGGCATTCCGATTGCGTGATGGAAAACCTGATCGGCAATGATGTCGACAAGGTGCCAGCGATTCTCTTGGAACCCAATGCCGTGCTGCATCTCTACGGCAAAAAGGAAGCCCGCGAAGGCCGGAAAATGGGCCATGTGACCCATATCAAGCCCCGCGCGAGCTAAGCTTTGTCGGGAATCTTGACGATTCCCGATGACTCCGCCGTCTGCGACAAGATTTTCGGCCCCTCACCCGTGAATCTGCCGCGCAGGAGTTGACATTTACCCGAAACCTTGTGTATTTCGGCCAACCCTTCAGGCACATATACCGTGTCTGTAATCAATTGGCGCCTTGGGCGCTGTTTTTATGAAGCCCGGCGGCGTGTTCATGTCGATGGGCCAACCAGACCGGTGATTGACATGAAGATCAAGAACTCGCTTAAAGCGCTTAAGGGCCGTCATCGCGACTGCCAGCTGGTCCGCCGCAAGGGCCGCGTTTACATCATCAATAAGACTGCTCCGCGCTACAAGGCTCGTCAGGGCTAATCTTATTTTTGATTTTGCATTTGACGTTCCGCCGTGCATAGGGAAATCTATGCATATGCGGAACGTTTTTGCATGTCTGAAGATTTTTGCGACGGTTGCCGCATTCGGTGCGGCGACATTGTTTGTCGACGGCGCACGCGCCGAGATGACGCCTGATAAGGCGCCTTTGAATTCCCCGCTGATCGCTCCGCTCACGCCCGTGCAAATTGGCGCAGACAGCGAGCAGAAGCCAGATTCGACGCAGCCAGCCCCTGCCAAAGCTGCCGAGCCCCAGACGCCGGAAGAGCGCCTCGACAAGCTGTTTGCCGAATTGCGCAAAACGCCGGACGAAGCCAAGGCACGGCGCATTGCTTCGCAGATCAATACGCTCTGGTCGCAATCCGGCAGCGCTACGATTGACCTTCTGGTGCAATGGGCCAATGCTGCCCTGCTCGAACGTCGCTATGCGTCGGCGCTTGATTTCCTGAATGAAGCCATCGCTCTCAATCCGGATTATGCTGAAGCATGGAATCGCCGTGCGACCGTCTATTTCCTGCAAAAAGACTATGCCCACGCCATGTACGACATCAATCGTACGCTTGAGCTGGAGCCGCGCCATTACGGTGCCCTGACGGGCATGGCGGCCATTCTGCGCGCCCGTGGTCTCAAGGAGCAGGCGATGAAGGCTTACGAGCAGGCGCTGATCGTTTATCCGATGATGCGCGATGCCCAGAAGAGCTTCAACGACCTCGCCGACGAGCTGGCCGACACCCGCACCTGACACTGCAAGTTGCATTCTTCGTGATGCCGGTCTGCAACGAGCAGTTTGCTCCGCTCCGGTACTCGAAAATCACTCGTTTCGTCACGGCCTGACGAATTTGCAACTGTAGTGCTGATCTGCAAACAGAACTATCCCACAAAGCAAAACGCGCCCCGAAAGGAGCGCGTTTTTCGAACTTATGCGGATGAGCACCCGAAACTGGATGAGATTCGGGATGATGGTGTGCCGAAAATGGTGGGGCTTTGAGACCCGGAGCGGAATGTACTTAACGTACATGAGCACCGGAAGCTCAAAGGCGCGCCATTTGCAGGCCACCAGAGCCCGAATATCGCCAGTTTAGACGCCGGACTTGCCGTCCGCGCCGATATAGGCGATGCGCAGCATGTTGGTCGCGCCTGGCGTACCGAAAGGCACACCGGCGGTGATGATGATGCGCGAACCGGCCTTGCCGAATTCTTCTTCGAAGACGATCTGGCAGGCGTGGTCGACCATGTCTTCCAGATCATGCGCATCGGCGGTCACGACGCAATGCAGGCCCCAGACGAGCGAAAGCTTGCGGGCGGTATCGACGACGGGCGACAGCGCGATGATCGGCGTGCGTGGACGCTCGCGGGCGGCACGAAGGCCAGTGGTACCGGAAGCCGTGTAGGTCACGATGGCCGACAGCTTCAGCGTTTCGGCGATCTGGCGGGCTGCGAGCGAAATCGCATCGGCGCCGGTTGGCTCAGGTGCTGCACGCTGCGCATCGATGATGGTCGAATAGGTCTGTTCCTGCTCAACCTGCTCGGCAATGCGGTTCATGGTGGCGACCGCTTCGACCGGATACTGGCCCGATGCGGATTCAGCCGAAAGCATGATGGCATCCGCGCCTTCGAACACAGCCGTTGCAACGTCCGACACTTCGGCGCGGGTTGGCACCGGCGCGGTGATCATGGATTCGAGCATCTGCGTCGCGACAACGACCGGCTTGCCAGCGCGGCGGGCACGACGGGTGATCTGCTTTTGAATGCCGGGAACGCTTTCAAGCGGCATTTCCACGCCGAGATCGCCACGGGCAACCATCAGCGCGTCGGAAAGCTCGATGATCTCATCAAGACGCGTGACAGCCTGCGGCTTTTCGATCTTCGACATGATGCCGACCTTGCCGCGCGAAACCTTGCGCACTTCGGCCAGATCTTCGGGACGTTGAATGAAGGACAGCGCAACCCAGTCGATTTCTTCCTTCAGCACGGCATCAAGGTCCTTGCGGTCCTTTTCGGTCAGAGCGCCGACACCCAGCGTGGTGTCCGGCAGGCTGACGCCCTTGCGGTCGGAAATGCGGGTGCCGGAAATGACCTTGCAGCGGATAGACTTGCCGTCGGTTGCTTCCGCAACCAGATGCAGCTTGCCATCGTCGATGAGCAGGCGGTGACCCGGCTCGACCGCTTCCAGAATTTCCGGATGCGGGAGGAAGACGCGGGTTTCGTCGCCCGGCGCTTCGTTATTGTCGAGCGTGAAGGTCTGGCCGGGAACGAGATCGACCTTTCCGTCCTTGAACTTGCCGACGCGCAGCTTCGGGCCCTGAAGGTCGGCGAGAATGCCGATCGGGCGGCCAATGGCCTTTTCCACATTGCGGATGCGCTTCACGAGGGTGCGCATCAGGTCATGGTCGGCATGGCTCATATTGATGCGGAAAACATCGGCACCGGCTTCAAAGAGCTTGCGGATGACGGCTTCCTCGCCAGACGCCGGACCCAGCGTTGCGAGAATCTTGACCTTGCGGTTACGCTTCATTGACTATTCGTTCCTGTAACAGTGGGGGTTTCCGGCGGTGTTTCGTCTGCAAGCTGAACCATCCAGCTCGACTGTTCCCCGGTATCATATTCCTGGAAGCCATTGCGCTGGAAGCCGCGCGCAAAGCAATCCTGTACGCCTGAAATGCGGAATTCCTTTTCCGCGACGCACATATTCACATTGCCCTGCCAGCGACCGTCGCCCTGGGCGTCCTCGGCATAGAGGTAATAATAGCGCGAAGTCAGCGGGCCTTCGATCAGCGTTTTGCAGGTCGAGCCTTCGATATGCCACCAACCTTCCGTTACCCAGCCGGTCTTGGCCCGGTAACCGATGGCGACGCCAACAAGATTCTGCGTCGAATTACATACGCGGAAATCGGCACGCGCCTCCACAGATGTCATGCCGAGTGCGCCAAGCAACACAGCGGAAAATACAGCTAGGAAGTGTGGAAGTCGCATCCGCCGAACCCCTTCAGCCCGCAATCGCTTTTGTTTCACGTCTGGAAATCCCATTTCGGTCGCTCTCTTTTCGGCAGTTTCGCCGGTGATGTCAACGCAGTCCCAGCGAGAAGAAAGAACATGACGAAAGAATGATCGTTGCAATCCCGGCTTTCTCATGACAGACCTGAAACAGCTTCCCGCGCCCGATGAAAATCAATCCCGAATTGTTCCTGGGAATTCAATCCGTGTCGTTCGCCAAACCGTCAGTCACTTCGTTCTCGCCTGTTTACAGGGTTGAAGGCGATTTTCGCCTCGGCCTGCTTCTGACCGCCGACCATGCACGGCGCGACGTGCCTGCCGAATACGGTAGTTTGGGTCTGGAAGAAAGCGAATTCGACCGTCATATTGCTTATGACATCGGTGTCGAAGCCCTGACGCGCGAACTGGCCGCCCGACTTGGGGCGCCTGCGGTGCTGGGTGGTTTCTCCCGCCTGCTGATCGATCCCAATCGCGGCGAGGACGACCCGACGCTCATCATGCAGCTCTCGGATGGCGCGGTTATCACCGGCAATTATCCGATGTCGGCAGGCGAGCGGGAAGACCGGCTGACCCGTTTCTATCGCCCCTATCATGATGCTGTGACAGAAATGAGCGCCCGCGTCGCAAGCGAAAGCGGCCATGCGCCTTTCATCGTCTCGATCCATTCATTCACACCACGCTGGAAGGACAAGGCCCGCCCCTGGCATATCGGCCTGCTCTGGGACAAGGACGACCGCGCCACCGTCCCGCTTCTCTCGCTGCTGCGCGCCGAACCGGGCTTGGTGGTTGGTGACAACGAGCCTTATGACGGCGCACTGCGCAACGATGCCATGTATCGCCACGCCACGGCCAAGGGCTTTGCCCATGTGCTGATCGAAGTGCGGCAGGACCTGATTGCCGACGCGGCCGGAGCGATGGAATGGGCGGAACGGCTTGCTCCGATGCTACAGCAGATCAACAGGCTCGAAGGCATTCACGAGGTCCGACACTTCGGCTCGCGCACCGGCGCAGTGGCGTAAGCCGCCGCTTTTCCACAGTGTTCCACAGGGTTTGACCCTATAAATCGTGCCGGGCATCGAAAAGGCTCTTAATTTTGCCCGCGACTCGCGGGAAAACCGGTCCAGAGTTTCAGACATGCGAAATCGTGCATCTGCGCCATTCGCATCCATCAAAAATGAGAATTGGAGAAACCGCGTGAGCGACGACATTACCAGCGAAGCCCAAACCATTGCCGTCGGCCAGTTGCGTGCCTTCATCGAGCGCATCGAGCGCCTCGAAGAAGAAAAAAAGACCATCGCAGACGATATCAAGGAAGTTTACGCTGAATTGAAGGGTTCAGGGTTTGACAGCAAGGTCGTGAGGACCATTATTCGTCTGCGTAAAAAAGAAGACCATGAACGTCAGGAAGAAGAAGCGATGCTCCAGCTCTATATGGACGCGCTTGGCATGGGCTGACCGAAAGCTCTTCCCGGAGCTTTTACCCCTTCTTCCTGAAATCGGAACCCGGCGGATCAAGCCTGATTCGTATTCAGAGGAAGGGGATTGGGTCCATGGAGTTTAAGAAGCTCGGACGTACCGAACTAAAAGTCTCGCCGCTCTGCTTCGGCGGCAACGTATTTGGATGGACGGTCGATGAAGCGACTTCGTTTTCGCTGCTCGACCGTTTTGTCGATGCAGGCCTGAATTTCATCGACACGGCGGATGTCTACTCCGCCTGGGCCAACGGCAATGTCGGTGGCGAATCCGAAACCATCATCGGCAACTGGCTGAAATCCCGGGGCCTGCGCGACAAGGTGGTTATCGCGACCAAGGTGGGCTCGGAAATGGGGCCTGACGAAAAAGGCCTTTCTCCCGCTTATATCCGCAAAGCCGTCGACGCCTCTCTCAAGCGGCTGCAAACCGACTATATCGACCTCTATCAGTCGCATTGGGATGATCCCGAAACACCGTTCGAAGACACGCTCGGCACCTATAAAGAGCTGATCGACGCCGGGAAAGTGCGCGTCATCGGCGCTTCCAACCTGACGCCGGAACGCCTGACGGAAGCGCTGGACGTTGCGAAGAAACACAACCTCCCGCGCTACGAAACCTTGCAGCCGCTCTATAATCTTTATGACCGGTCGGGTTTTGAGGACGGGCTGGAAGCAATCTGCCGCGACAACGAGATTGGCGTCATCCCCTATTACGCATTGGCTGCGGGCTTCCTGACCGGCAAATACCGGTCTGCCGATGATCTTGGCCAGAGCGCTCGTGGCAAGTCGGTTGAGAAATATCTGACGGATCGCGGTTCGCGGATCATTGCCGCGCTGGACGAAGTGGCCCGCAATGTCGACGCCACGCAGGCACAGGTGGCTATCGCCTGGATGATCGCGCACCCGTCAATCACCGCCCCGATTGCCAGCGCCACACGCCTGACCCAATTGGGAGAACTGATCACTGCCGCCGAGCTGAAGCTGCGCGACAGCGACATTGCCCTTTTGAACAAGGCAAGCGCCTAAATCCACAGAAACCCGCCGAGATATCGGCGGGTTCGTTTATCCCTCAATCTCTTCCCGCAGCATTTCGAGTTCCAGCCATTCTTCTTCCATGGCGGCGTTCTCGCTGCGCTTCTTTTCCAGAAGATCGGCAGTCTTGGCAAAAAGCGTCGGGTCCTTGGCATAGAGCTGCGGATCGGCAAGCTTGCCTTCAAGGACGGTGATTTCCTTGCCCAGAGCGTCCATCTTGCCCGGCAGCGTTTCCAGCGCGAATTTCTGCTTGAAGGAGAGCTTGCGCTTTTCCTCACGCTTTGGCTGCGAAGCCTCCTCGCTGCTATCGCCGCCCTTATCACCAGCGCGGGCGTTCGCCGTCTTGACGTTGCGACGTTCCAGCGCCTGTTCCTTGCGCTGCGCCATCATGTCGGCATAACCACCCGCATATTCCAGCCAGCGCCCGTCGCCTTCCGGCGCGATCACAGAGGTCACCGTGCGGTCGAGAAAATCGCGATCATGGCTGACCAGAATAACCGTACCCGGAAAACCTGCGACCAGTTCCTGCAACAGATCCAGCGTTTCCATGTCGAGATCGTTGGTCGGCTCGTCGAGGATCAGCAGGTTGGCGGGGCGAGCCAGCACGCGGGCCAGCATCAGACGCGCCCTTTCGCCACCGGAAAGCTCGCGGATCGGCGTCCGGGCCTGTTCCGGCTGGAACAGAAAGTCCTTCATATAGGAAACAACATGGCGCTGCTCGCCATTGATGACGAGGTTTTCCCCGCGCCCGTCGGTCAGATAATGCGACAGCGTCTCATCCAGATTGAGGCTGTCACGCTTCTGATCAAGCTCGGCCATTTCCAGATTGACGCCCAGCCGAAGCGTGCCGGAATCTGGCGCCAGCTTGTCGGTCAGGAGCGAGAGCAGTGTGGTTTTTCCCGCGCCGTTGGGGCCGACCAGACCGATCCGGTCGCCGCGCTGCACGCGCGTGGAGAAATCCTTCACCAGAACACGGTCGCCATAGGCTTTGTTCAGCAACTTGGCTTCGATCACCAGCTTGCCGGATTCCTTGGAATCGCTGGCCGTCAGAACCGCCGACCCTTGCGCCTTGCGGTGATTGCGGAAATCCGCGCGCATGGAATGCAATTCGCCGAGGCGGCGCATGTTGCGCTTGCGGCGTGCCGTCACGCCATAGCGCAGCCAATGCTCCTCGCGGGCAATCTGGCGGCCAAGCTTGTGATGATCGCGCTCTTCTTCTTCCAGAACCTTGTCGCGCCATTCCTCGAAATGGCCGAAACCCTGCTCCAGACGGCGTGTGATACCACGGTCGAGCCAGACAGTCGCGCGGCTGACATTTTCCAGAAAGCGACGGTCATGCGAGATCAGCACGATGGCCGAACGGATCTGGCGCAATTCGCCTTCCAGCCATTCGATGGTTGTCAGATCGAGATGGTTGGTCGGCTCGTCGAGCAAAAGCACATCGGGCTGCGGCGCGATCACACGCGCCAGCGCCGCACGGCGCGCTTCGCCACCCGAAAGATGATCCGGATTTTCGTCGCCGGTCAGGCCCAGATGCTCCAGAAGATAGGTCACGCGATGCGGATCGTCGGTCGGTCCGAGCCCCGCTTCGACATAGGCGCGCACGCTGGCAAAGCCGTCCATGTCCGGCACCTGCGGCAGATAGCGAACGGTCGCGCCCGGATGCTTGAACACTTCGCCCGAAGTCGGCTCGACCATGCCGGCGGCGATCTTCAAAAGCGTGGATTTGCCAGAACCATTGCGCCCGACCAGCGCGATGCGGTCGCCCTCGCTCACCGAAAGGCTCGCATCCTCCAGAAGCGGCGTACCGCCGAAGGTGAGCTTGATCTGGTCTAGGCGAAGGAGCGGTGGTGCCATGGTGTCTTCTGAGGCTTTCTGGGCGGTTCTCGGGATGTGCTTTGAAATTCCGCCCTGCTTGTCCGCGACAAAAGCCGTTCTGTCAAATGGATCGATAGGAAAGAGGCACGAAAAACAAACAGGCCGGGTTTCCCCGGCCTGTCCGCGATACGATTTTAAGCTTCAAGCTTACTGGCAGCGTGCTTCGTAGACGCGGCCGTAGTTGTCGCGATAGCGGCAGTACTGCACGCCATTACGCGTCTGGGCAGCGCCAACCAGCGTACCGGCAACAGCACCAATAGCAGCACCCGTGAGAGCGCCACGGCCGTTACCGCCGATTGCACCACCGGCGAGAGCACCGATTGCTGCACCGCCAACACCGTAACCAGCTGTGCGCTGTTCGTTGGTCGTGCATGCTGCTGTCGACAATGCGAGCACCCCGGCAACCGCAATCATGGAAAGACGTGACTTCATCAAACAATCTCCTGTCAAAGTTGACACTTCAGGTGCCGATTTTGCGTCCCCAATTTCGGCGCTAACTAATAACCCGCTTACCGCATTTGAAATACGTTTCGCTGTCGAGCGTCAAGCCTTTTCAATCGGTAAGGTTAGCGACACGCCGTCAGCATGCTCCGAATTTAAGTTTGCAACAAGTATCGCTAAGCCAGAACGCACAGTAATGCGAAGTGTTCCACGCACTATATTGGAAACTGTCCACGAAGAACCAAAAGGAAGGGTCACGTTGTCTAACGGCCACTCTGCATTTGTGATTGAAAGCCCGTCCACAGCGGTGAAACTGATGACGCTGAACAGCGTGCCGTCAGGGAAATCATAGGTAAACTCGCCAGCCGTCACCGGCCATGCCTCTTCCGCACCGCTGGACAGGAGGACATTCCGCCCCTTGTTGGCCTGCGCTGTCGCCATTGTGAGATGCAGCAGCGTGTGGTCGGTGCGCTGGCCGCCAAAAGCACCGCACAAAATGGCGCGTGTCGCGCCACGGGCAAAGGCTTCCTCGAAAGCCAGTTCGCCGTCTGTCATGTCCTTGGCGCGCGGAAATGTCTTTTGCGGCACATGCGCATATTGATCGAGCAGGGCTTGTGGCGTGGAATCGAAATCGCCGAGCCACAGTTCCGGTTCGACGCCCAGAGCGGCCGCATGACGAATACCACCATCGGCGGCCAGAATGCGCGCGCCGGCTATCTGCTGACGCAGCCGTTCGGTTACGACGAGGTCGCCGCCGAGAAGGATGACGAATGTGCTCATAAGCCGCTCTTATCATGGGCAAATCCCAGCTGGAAGTCTGCTCTGTCCCAGTTTGTATCGCTTTTGCCTCTCTTGCCCTTCATGGCCTGACATATTAATGTCGCAACGCTCTAACGGGGTGCCATTTGTTCCCATGAATGGCTGAGAGGTTTTTCAAAAAACCAACCCGCTGAACCTGATCCGGTTTGCACCGGCGGAGGGATTAGATGCTGCTCTGCGGCACGATCCCGAAAAGTAGCAGCTTTTCGGTTATTGTTGTGCTCCAGACCCCAAGCGGCGCTAAATCCTTTTAACTTTATGAAAGGACGTGCCGTTATGCGGCTGTTATCTTTGCTGGCCTTCTCTTTCGCGGCAGCCGTTAGTCTGGCACCTGCGGCACAGGCCAAAGACAAGCTCACCATCTATACCTATGACAGTTTCATTTCCGAATGGGGTCCCGGTCCCAAGGTAAAGGAAAACTTCGAGAAGGAATGCGACTGCGAGATCAACTGGGTCGCTTCCGCCGACGGTGTGGCCCTGCTCAACCGGCTGAAGCTTGAAGGCGGCAACACCAAGGCCGATATCGTGCTTGGCCTCGACACCAACCTGACCACGGAAGCGCGCGCCACTGGCTTCTTTGCGCCAAGTGGCATCGATCTTGGCAATGTCAGCGTGCCGGGTGACTTCAAGGACGATATTTTCGTACCCTATGACTATGGCTATTTCGCCATTGTCTATGATTCGGAAAAGCTGCCCAATCCGCCCAAGAGCCTGAAGGAACTGGTCGAAGGCGACCCGTCGCAGAAGATCGTGCTTCAGGATCCGCGCACCTCGACACCGGGTCTTGGTATGCTGCTTTGGATGAAAGCCGTCTATGGCGATCAGGCCGGCGATGCCTGGCAGAAATTGCAGAAGCGCATTCTCACCGTCACGCCGGGCTGGTCGGAAGCCTATGGCCTCTTCACCAAGGGTGAAGCGCCGATGGTGCTCTCCTATACCAGTTCGCCAGCCTATCATGTCATTGCGGAGAAGACAGATCGCTACAAGGCGCTGGCCTATCCGGAAGGCAATTACCTCCAGATCGAGCTTGCCGCCCAGACGACGACCGGCGCCAAGAACCCGCTGGCGCAGAAATTCCTGTCCTTCATGACCGGCCCCGGCTTTCAGGATGTGATCCCGGAAACCAACTGGATGTTCCCGGCAGGCAAGACATCAACGCCGCTTCCCGCCGCTTTCGACGCCTTGCCGAAACCGGAAAAGACCTTGCTCATTCCAGCCGACGAGGTTGCGAAGAACCGCAAGGCCTGGGTCGATGAATGGCTGGCAGCTACCAGCAAATGATCAACGCTCCGGCAGGCAAGAACACCAGCCCCACCCCCGCGATGAAACCCGTCGCGGGGGCTTTGGCGCTGGCCTTCCTTATCGTGCTTGCCGGTGGCGCGCTTGTCGCTCTTGCCTTTGAAGCCAGCGGCGGCTTCGATGTCGCCGCAAATTTCGATGCCTATCTCTGGCGAACCGCCCGTTTCACCATCGCACAAGCCGTCGCTTCGAGCCTGCTTTCGGTCGCCTTTGCGATCCCAGTTGCGCGCGCCTTGCATTCGGAAGCGCATTTTCCCGGACGGGGTTTTATTCTGCGGCTGTTCGCCCTGCCGCTCGCGTTGCCTGCCCTTGTGGCCGTGCTGGGCGTTACCAGCATTTACGGTCGAAACGGCCTCATCGCCCATATATCGGAGGCTGCGGGCCATTCGTTCCAGCCGGATATCTATGGCATTACGGGCATTTTGATTGCGCATGTGTTCTTCAACATGCCGCTGGCAGTGCGGCTCATCCTCGCCGCCTATGAATCGATACCCGCCGACTATTGGAAACTCGCGGCCCAGCTTGGCATGGGCAACAGCGCCCGTTTCCGGCTGATCGAATGGCCGGTTATCCGCCGCAGCCTGCCCGGCATGGCGGGGCTCATCTTCATGCTGTGCGTGACGAGCTTCACCACCGTGCTGACGCTCGGCGGTGGTCCACGGGCGACAACACTGGAAGTGGCGATCTATCAAAGCCTGCATTTCGATTTCGACCCGGCACGTGCGGTGGCGCTCACCGTCACCCAGCTCGGGCTGACCTTGCTGATCCTGCTGGCCCTGCGCCTGACCGGGCGTCCTTCCGAAGAAGGCTTTACCCACACGGCAACACCGCGCCGCTATGGCAGGCCTGCGCGTGGTGAACGCCTGTTCAACATCATCGCCATTCTCATCGGCTTTCTTTATGTCGCCTTGCCGATTGCAGGCGTGGTCGTGTCTGGTCTTGCCGCCGACCTCGCCCGCCTGCTCAGCGAACAGACGGTCTGGCGCGCCATCGGCACTAGCCTGGCGCTCGGCTTTTCTGCGGCAACGCTCTCGGTGCTTCTCTCACTGGCGCTCGTTTCAGCCCGGGAAGCGGTAAAAAACAACAAAATAGCCAGCCTGTTCGATACGGGCGCGAGCCTCATTCTGGTCATGCCGCCCATCGTGATCGGCGCCGGATGGTTCATCCTGCTGCGCCATTTCACCAATCCTTTCGCCATCGCACCGGTGATGGTGGTCACGGTCAACGCAGCCATGGCCATGCCTTTCGCAGTCCGGCTGTTGCGCCCGGCCTGGGACACGGCAGCCGCACGCCACAATAGGCTCTGTGCCCAGCTTGGCATTTATGGCCTCAATCGGCTGCGGCTCATTGACTGGCCGTCGATCCGCAGACCCTTTGGCATGGCCTTCGCCTTTGCCATGGCGCTTTCCATTGGCGACCTTGGCACAATCGCGCTGTTCGGCAGCGATGCGCTTCTGACCCTGCCCTATCTTCTCTTGCAGCGCATGGGCAGTTACCGCACATTCGATGCGGCCGGTCTCGCGCTCATTCTGGGGCTTCTCTGCCTCGGTCTGATGATGCTTGCCGACCGCGCCGCCACATCCCGGAAAGAGAATTCCGCCTCATGACTGCTTCCGCCGACATCCGCCTTACCGACGTGCGCTTCAGCTATGGCGAAACCGCAATGCGCTTCGATCTGGCTATTGCGGGCGGCGCTATTGCGGCCATTGTCGGCCCAAGCGGCTCGGGCAAGTCCACGCTCCTGAATCTCATTGCCGGTTTCGAGACGCCTTCATCGGGCGCCATTGCCATCGGCGGTGTCGATGTAACTCACCTGCCGCCGCCGCAACGGCCGGTTTCGATGGTGTTTCAGGAAAACAACCTGTTTGCCCATCTGACAGTCGCGCAAAATGTCGGCCTCGGTCGCGCGCCCAACCTGAAACTGACGGATAGCGACCGCGCCGCCATTGCCGACGCGCTGACCCGTGTCGGCCTCAAGGATAAAGAACAGCGCAAGCCCGAAGCCCTGTCCGGCGGTGAACGCCAGCGGGTGGCGATTGCCCGCGCGCTTGTTCGCGAACGCCCGGTGCTGTTGCTGGATGAAGCCTTCGCCTCGCTTGGACCCGCATTGCGGCATCAGATGCTCGATCTGGTCAATGAACTGCGCCGTGAAACCGGCATGACCGTGTTGATGGTCACCCATACGCCGGAAGATGCGCTCTATCTCGATGCGCAATTGCTGTTCATCGAAAACGGTGAGGTCGTGGCGCAAGGACCGGCGAAGGACCTTTTGTCGGAGACTGGACCTGACGCGCTTCGGCGCTATATCGGTGATAAAAGCCGATAGAGCGGCTTCTGTTGTGACGTAATCGTTGAAACCGCTCTATCCTTTTTTACGCCGCATCGTCCGACGCAAAACCGCTTCGCACTTTTGCTGGAAATGCTCTAATCTCAAATAGAGTTACGGTAACGGACATATTTTGTTCGCAATCCACCGGAAGAACCGTATTCAACTTTACTGGGCCGCTTGTACGTCTGCTGGTCTGTGACTAGATTTGCGGACGACCTGATGATGTATGAATCGCGAGGATAAAATACTGTTCCGTCACAAGACCCTTTTCCGGGCCTCCCTGTGTCTTCCAGTCTCCCTGCCAGAACGGACGCAGCGCAATTGGCGGAAAACAGCCGTGGGTTTTGGCTTGTTTGCTGTCGCCCTGATTTCCGGGTGCCAGTCGATCAATTCCAGCAAGGATCTCGGCTTGCAGCCATCGGATAATCCGGTGACGGTTGATAATGTGACGCGCAACGACAAGCTGGCGCAGATCGGTGCACAGCAGCATCCGCGCATTCTCGCCACCTATGGCGGCGAATACAAGGATCAGCGGCTGGAGCGCATGGTCGCGAAGATCGTGGGCAAGCTCACGACCGTTTCCGACAAGCCGGACCAGACCTACCGCATCACCATTCTCGATTCACCCAACATCAACGCCTTCGCCCTGCCCGGCGGCTATCTCTACGTGACGCGCGGCCTGCTTGCGCTCGCCAATGATTCCTCGGAAGTCGCAGCGGTGATCGCCCATGAAATGGGCCACGTCGTCGCCAATCACGGCATTCTGCGGCAGGAAAAGGAAGCAGAAACAGAAATCGCCGGTCGTGTGGCCAGCGAAGTGTTGCACAACGAATCCGCCAGCCGTGAAGCGCTTATTCGCGGCAAGCTGCGCCTTGCCCAGTTCTCGCGCAATCAGGAACTGCAAGCCGACGCTATCGGTATCAAGATGATCGGCGAAGCGGGTTATGACCCATTCGCCTCGGCACGTTTCCTGCAATCGATGGAGGCCTATACCGGTTTCCGTTCGGTGTCGGGTGCGACCGATGCGAGCCTCGACTTCCTCGCCAGCCACCCCGCCACCCCGCAACGCATCGAACTGGCGCTGGGCCATGCCCGCCGCATTGGCGCGCCGGGCGTGGGCACAACCGACCGCGATTCCTTCCTCGATGGCATTGACGGGCTGCTCTATGGCGACTCGCCCACTGAGGGCTATATTCGCGAGCAGACCTTCATTCATCCGAAGCTCGGCGTGACGTTCCGCGCGCCCGAAGGCTTCACTATCGACAATTCCGCTACCGCCGTCATGGCGAGCGGTCCCGGTGAAGTGGCAATCCGTTTCGACGGCGCTTCCCTGCCATCCGGTTCCAGCCTTACCGATTATATCAAGTCGGGCTGGGTGACGGGTCTGGACGAAAGCTCCATTCAGGCGACCACCATCAACGGATTGCCTGCCGCAACCGCGCGCGCTGCTGCCGACCGCTGGCAGTTCGACATCGTGGTGATTGGCGCAAACGGAAAGGTCTATCGTTTCCTGACTGCGGCACCGAAAGGCAGCAACGCTCTGCTGCCCGCCTCGCAGACCGTGACGCAGTCCTTCCGCCTTCTCACGCCCGCCGAACAGAACGCCATCAAGCCACTGCGCATCCGCGTTGTGACGGTGAAGCCGGGCGACACCATGGCAAGCCTGTCGTCACGTGTTCAGGGGACGACGCGCAAGCTTGAACTGTTCCGCCTGCTCAACGCCATGCCAGCCGGAGCCACTGTCTCCGTCGGCGACCGCGTGAAGATAATCAGTGAATAATATGGAAACCCGTATCGACGCATTGCTTGCAGGCCAGATCGCTCCACTCGGTCCACGTAACGCGCCGAGCGCGATCGACAAGCGCCCTGTTACCGGCAAGGCCCGCGTGACGTTGGTCGGTCTCGATTGCGACGAGCAAGGCGACCGCAAGGTGCATGGCGGGCCAGAGAAGGCGCTGCATCACTATCCTCACGATCACTACGCTGTCTGGCGCAAGGACATTGGCGACAATCATCGGCTTGGCGCAGCTGGCGCTTTCGGTGAAAACATTTCCACCACCGGTCTTGATGAGCACAATGTCGCTGTCGGCGACCGTTTCCGCTTCGGAACGGCGCTGATCGAAGTTTCGCAAGGGCGTCAGCCGTGCTGGAAGCTCAATGCACGCTTCGAGACACCGGATATGGCAATCCGTGTCCAGAAGACCGGAAGAACCGGCTGGTATTATCGCGTACTGGAAGAAGGTGAAGCGCAGACCGGCGACAGTATGGTGCTTGTTGACCGTCTTTCGCCCGAATGGTCGCTGCACCGCGTCTGGCATCTGCTTTATGTCGATATGCTCAATTACGACGAGCTGGCACTTATGGCCGTAATTCCGCATCTGGCGGATGGCTGGAAGCGCTATGCCATTCGTCGTCTGGAAAACCGCAAGGTTGAGGATTGGTCAAACCGCCTCGAAGGCGACAAGTCCTGACTGCCGAAAAGAAAGGGCGGTCCGACCGCCCTTTTCTTGTGCTGCCCAAGTGTTGTGAATGTCTGGCCGTCAGGCCTGATAAGCTGCCAGTTCGTGCTGGCTGAGCAGCGCGATCTTGAGCTTTTCCAGCGCACGACTTTCGATCTGTCGTACACGTTCCTTCGAAATACCGAGCTTTTCGCCAAGCGCTTCCAGTGTCACGCCATCATCGTCCAGACGGCGTTCACGGATGATGTGCAATTCGCGCTCGTTGAGCGAGTGCAGCGCAACATGCAGCCACTGGTTCCGGCGTTCCATATCGATGGAGCTTTCGGCGACTTCATCCTGAAGCGGATGATCATCGACGAGAAAATCCATGCGCCGCGACGCACCGGACTCATCATTGTTGACCGGCGCAGACAAGGAGCTGTCGGGGCCGGACAGGCGACTGTCCATGAACTCCACATCGGTGGCCGAAACGCCCAGCTGATCTGAAATCTCGCGATAGATTTCCGCCTTGCTCATGGTGTCGTCGGCCTGAGCCAGCTTGGAACGCAGACGACGGAGATTGAAGAACAAAGCTTTCTGGGCAGAGCTTGTACCACCGCGAACGATGGACCAGTTACGCAGAATATAGTCCTGCATGGATGCGCGGATCCACCAGGATGCATAGGTCGAGAAACGGACCTCACGATCCGGGTCGAAACGGGCGGCTGCTTCCAGAAGGCCGACATAGCCCTCCTGAATGAGATCATTCATCGGCAACTTGAACTTGCGAAAACGCCCGGCCATGGAAATCACCAGACGCATATGCGCCGAGGTGATGCGGTGCAGGGCATCCTGGTCTTTCAACTCTTTCCAGCGAATGGCGAGGTCCCGCTCCTCTTCGCGCTCCAGATAGGGAGCCGACATTGCGCTGCGGATCATGGATTGGGAAGACGAGGCTGGCGTTGGGAGATTACGCGCAGCCGGAGGCATGCGATGTGCGGGAACTGCGGAAGAACTGCTTATTGATGACGGCTTCATCTGGTTCTCCTGTTCTGAACTGACACCCTTCTGGACGCCAGGCTGAAGGATATGCCAGTTACGCGAAGAACAATTGAACACTAACAAAAGTCGTTCAGAACGCCCTCTTGGACAGTCTTGAGGCACACGTTCGAACGCCGCAAAACAAACCCATTACGAACTGGTGTCTTGCACAACGCGCGAAAAGCGATCCGGTTCCCTTCGAAAAGTATAAATCTCTGACAACGCTGACAAAAGTGGACTGGGGTAAATGATTGATTTGGAAAATCATTCAAATTTGAAGCAAGTCACTGTAGCCGGCAGCAGCATCCGCCCAGAGTGAAACGCGCTTTAAACAGCACAAATAAAAAACCCGGCTTTCGCCGGGCTTTTTAAAACATCGAGAAAAGTGAAACTTATGCAGCTTCAACTTCATCATCTTCAAGGTCGGCTTCAGCATCGGCTTTGCCGCGCTTCGGTCCCTTGGCGAGATTGGCTTCGATGAGACGGACAGCCTCGGTATCCGACAGCTTGTTGACGGCTGCGATTTCGCGAGCCATGCGGTCGAGAGCAGCTTCATAAAGCTGGCGTTCGGAATAGGACTGTTCCGGCTGGTTTTCTGCACGATAGAGATCGCGCACAACTTCCGAAATAGAGATCAGGTCGCCGGAATTGATCTTCGCATCATATTCCTGCGCGCGGCGCGACCACATGGTACGCTTTACACGGGCACGACCTTGCACCACCTTCAGAGCACGCTCCACATAATCCGTTTCAGACAGCTTGCGCATACCGATGGTTGCGGCCTTGGCGACCGGTACCTTCAGACGCATCTTGTCTTTTTCGAAATCGATCACGAAAAGTTCAAGCTTGTGACCAGCCACTTCCTGCTCTTCGATCGCTACGATCTGACCAACGCCATGAGCCGGATACACAATCGACTCACCGGTCTTGAAACCACCACGGATTGCGGGTTTTTTCTGCTGGGATGACATACGCTTCAATACTCCCTGTTGTGCCCGGCGCGACCCGCCGGTTGACACATGATCTTCGACCGCGCTTCTACAAAGCACGGAAGCTGTTGTCGGCACTGGAGCCTATGTCGATCTGACAAAAGCAGACCGGCGCTCCAAGCCGCTGTTAAGGCGCATTTATGCGGCGTCAGATGTTTTCCATCCGACTGCAAAATGCGATGACCGGAAACGCCTCTAACGGCAGATTTTCTCTATCGGGCGAGAAAAGGGGCAGAAACGGAATGATGTTGCGGCGCATAAAACCGTCCTGAGAAGCCAAGAACTTTTCAGGACCTTGCGTTTGATCGCAATCATCCACCCCGGTGCCAATTTTAGCCCGGTAAAAAACATCAGCCTTTCTGAGAAAAACGCATTTGCGCCACGAATTGACGTCCAGTCACCGAAATTATTGGTGCAGGCTAACACAATTTCGCGAAAGAATCAACAAATTGCCAGATATGTCCCGTCTGGCAACTTAATACACCTGTTTTGCCGGTGCTTTCCCGTGATTTTATTCGTCTTTTGCCGCCTTAATGTAGAAAAAGCAAGTGAAAGGCGATGCTAATCTACATGCGATGGCAAGACGATAGGCAGGTCGGAACTCAGTCGCCGCTGCCTGGCTCCGGGGAGAAATGGTTTTCGAGCTTACCCGTGACGCCGTCCATTTCCTTGGCTTCCGGCAAGGCATCCTTCTTGACGGTGATATTCGGCCACTTCGCCGCATATTCCGTGTTGAGTTCCAGCCACTTGTCGAGGCCAGGCTCGGTATCCGGGCTGATGGCTTCAGCAGGGCATTCCGGCTCGCACACGCCGCAGTCGATGCACTCGTCAGGATTGATGACGAGCATGTTCTCGCCTTCATAGAAGCAATCGACCGGACAGACCTCGACGCAGTCCGTATATTTGCAGCGAATGCAATTATCGGTCACGACATAGGTCATCGTCGAACTCCTGTTACCGCCCCTCTTTCCGAGAGGTGGTTTATCCATCCTGGTGTTTTGCGCCGATATCCGACAGGCCTATGGAAATGGCTGTGTCATGAAATATCTCGCCACGACGTCACGGTCCATGGAAACGATAGTGGATCGGATGACCCATTTTATCGTCATGTCCTTCGTGACACAGCGTGAGGTAACGATTTTATTGCGCTCTGACAAGGGTGCAATCGCCGCATTATAAGCATCGCGCAAATAGCGGAAACCGCATTTCGTCTCAACCTGAAAGCGTAGAAAACACTTTCGTCAAAGCGCCTTACAGAGCAATTTCCATCGCGGTCACTTCTGCGGCTGCGGCAACACGTCCGGATCAAATCCCGCGCAAGCGGTCCGTATCGCGGCGTTCTTTCTTGGTGGGGCGTCCAGCGCCGCTCTCACGCTGCGGCAGAGCTGTGACTGTCGGATCGCTCGAAGATACCGGAGCTGGCGACATATCTTGATAGAGAAGCTGGGCTTCGGGTGCGGGGCCACGCCGCTCGCCGGGCAGAAGCACCTTGTAAACGAGGATGCGGCGATCAAGTGTAACGGTCAGCACATCGCCGACTTTCACCTGATGTGCAGCCTGATCAATCTTGTCGCGGTTGACCCGGACCTTGCCGCCGACGGCGAGTTTCGCCGCCAGCGATCTTGATTTGACCACGCGCGCGAAAAACAGCCACTTGTCGATACGCTGTCTTCCGCTCGGTTCACCGGTCATCTTACTTCTTCATCTGCTCCTTGAGAGCCAGAAGCTTGGCGAACGGCGAATCGGGATCGATCCGTGCGGGGCGTTCCTGCTCGAAGCGCTTGTTGCCCTGCGATGCGCCATGAGGGGCACCATGCTCGCGCTTTGGCTGGCGGTCACGACCGCCGCCGTCACGGGGCTTGCCCTTAAAGCCTTCGCGCTTGCCCTGACCTTCGCCGTCATGATTGTGACGCTTGTTCTTGTCGAAACGCTTGCCGCCACGCGCATTCTGCTCGTCGCCGCCTTCGGACTTGCGCGCCTCGCCCTGCTGACCACGATTGTTCTGGCCACCATGACGCTGACGGTTGTTCTGTTCCTGATTGCGGTTACGACCTTCGAAACGGCCCTGACGCCACAGGAGAACCGGCTTCGGCTCTTCAACAACCGCGTCACCGGCAGGTGCAGCGGCTTCGGCAACGGGGGCTTCCGCAGCTGGTGCTGGCTCTTCAGCCTTCACTTCTACAGCGACAACCGGTGCTGGCACTGGTTCTGCAGCAGGCACGGCAGGCTTTTCAGCTTCCGCTGCAACAGCGGAAACGGCGACGCCTGCATCCTTGGCAGCAGCTTCGGCAGCAAAGGCATCCAGTTCTGCAAGCTTGGCCGCAACATCGGCTGCTTCCATCGCCTCATGGCGATAGCCCAGGCTCTTGAGGATTTCTTCCATGTCTTCGGTGGTCGCACCGAGGATCGACATCATGGCAGGCGTGACGATGAAACGTCCGCCGTCATAAGCGCCATCCGGACGAACACCCGAACCCGGACGCCAGGCCAGAGCCGGACGGATGAGATCGGCAAGACGTTCCAGAATGTCGATACGAACTGCACGACGGCCAAGCACGCGATAGCCTGCCAGACGGTAGAACATCGGATCGAAAGCCGGATCGACGACAACCGACGTACGACCAGCAGCCAGAACATTGACCACATCGCCGTAACCGGCACGCTCGCGGCCATCGTTCTTCAAGGCCCAGAGCAGCGTGATGAGACCGGCAGGAGCCGGCTTCAGCAGCATGGGCATGAAGACGTGATAGGCACCGAAACGCACGCCGAGACGACGGAGCGCCGCACGCGAATCTTGATCGAGACCGCGTACTTCCTCCACCACCTCACGGCGCTGGAGAATACCGAGGTTCTCGACGATCTGGAAAGCCAGACCGCGCGTCATGCCGGTCAGCGCGTCTGCACCAGCCAGATCGGTCAGGGGCTTCAAAACGGTTTCGATGTGATGCGCCACGAAACGGTCAATGCGCGCAGCGACCTTGTCCCGTGCGGGACCGGTGAGCTGTTCGTCGGCAAGGATCACCGTGCGCGGCTTCAGAATGTCGTCACCTGCAACCAAAGTTGCGACGGTCGCACCGACCCAGCGCAAGACGCCGTCCGAACCAAGCGCGAAGTCTCCGTTGGGAGCAGCCGCAAAGCGCTCCGCACGGCGATCGAACTCGGCGGCCAGCGCCTTTTGCGCAGCCGTCTTCACTGCCTTCGCGTCCGGCCCCTCGGCCTGGACGTCGGCGGTGAAACGGAATCCTTCCAGTTGCCCAATATTGTGGCCTTCGACACTCACGTCTCCGGCCGGGCTGATTTCTGCTTCAAGCATGGCATTCTCTCTCAGGCGCCTCATAAGCACGCTTGTCCTGCGGTCTACAAAGCGTTTCGTCAACCTTTCATGCAGCGCGTCGGACAATCTGTCCTCTATTTCGCGCGTCTTTTCCTGCCAGTGTGTCGGATCGGCAAGCCAACCGGGCCTATGCGACACAAAAGTCCAGGTTCGAATTTGCGCCACGCGGTGCGACAGAGTGTCGATTTCCCCCTCTGTACTGTCGGCGCGGCGCACCTGTTCGCTCATATAATCTTCATCGACGCTCCCTCGGCGCACTAGATCCTGATAGATAGACGCAATGATATCGGCATGTTGTGCCGGTGCGATCTTACGATAATCGGGAAGCGCACAGGCATCCCACAAAAGTTCAATTCGCGCCGGCGTTGTCGCAAGGCGCACAATCTCTCCGTCTTTCGACAGATTTTCAAGCGCCTGCTGGTCAACAGCCGGCAAAGCCTTGGCAAGCCCCTCGACCGGGGCCGGGGTTTCCAGTGATCGGCGCAGTGCCTCAATCGACGAGAAGTCGAAACGCTCCGTGCGCCATTGCAGCACTTTCACCGGATCGAAATTATGCGCTTCCACCCGCTCGACCAGTTCGTCGTCGAAGGGCTGCACCTGCCCCGTCACACCAAATGTGCCGTCGCGCAGATGGCGACCGGCGCGACCGGCGATCTGCCCCACTTCGGCAGGCGTGAGATCACGGAACTGATAGCCATCGAACTTACGGTTCTGCGCGAAGGCCACATGATCGACATCGAGATTGAGGCCCATGCCGATGGCATCTGTCGCCACAAGAAAATCTACGTCGCCCGACTGATAAAGCTCGACCTGCGCGTTGCGCGTGCGCGGCGACAAAGCGCCCATCACCACAGCAGCCCCGCCGCGTTGGCGACGGATCAACTCGGCAATCGCGTAAACCTCATCGGCAGAAAATGCGACGATGGCAGACCGGTTCGGCAGGCGCGTGATCTTCTTGGAACCGGCATAGGCCAGATGCGACAGGCGCGGGCGTGTTACCACATTAATGCCGCGCAGGAGTTTTTCCAGAATGGTGCGCATGGTCGCGGCACCGAGCAGAAGTGTTTCCTGTCGTCCGCGCAGATGTAAAATACGGTCTGTGAAAATATGTCCGCGTTCAAGATCGCCAGCGAGTTGCACTTCGTCGATGGCGACGAATGCCACATCGGTGCGGCGCGGCATGGCTTCCACAGTGCAAACGGAATAACGCGCAGTGGGCGGGACGATCTTTTCCTCGCCGGTGACCAGCGCGACATTAGCCACGCCGACCCGTTCGACGACACGATTGTAGACCTCGCGCGCCAGAAGGCGCAGCGGCAGGCCGATCATGCCGCTCCCGTGCGACAGCATACGCTCGATTGCGAGATGGGTTTTGCCGGTATTGGTTGGCCCCAGCACCGCAGTCACGTCGCGGCCGCTCAGGGTCAGCGGCAAATCATGGGCAGGGCGTTGGTTCATGCCAATAATAGAATTCCCGGTGCAGGCACCCCAACATGCAATTGGGAGGCCGATTGTCGTGTCTTGCGATAGCACTATACGACCTTGGCCGAAAGCGCTCCTGTTAAGTTTGAACCACCCGCGATTTTAAAATAGGCAGCCCGACATTTTTTACAAATGGCCGATCTCAGCGAACGACCCGATTTAACGAATAGAACGACTCTGGAACGAATCGGCTACGAATCGCTGACTCTGATTCCTTCGCCTTTTGTTCACGGCAACATATGGTAACCGGATTGTCGATAGCCACCATATGCTGAATCTCATAGATGCGACGTCCCAACATAAACAGAACAGAACGCGATTGGCGTTAACTTTTGCCAGAAGCGCGTCAACAGCTTATGACAGCACTTTGAGCAGTTTAAAGAAAACTTAACAATTCCTAATAGTTGGTTATCGAAAATCAAGTCGCGAAAGCCATTTTCATTAACCTTCAGGCCAAAGCCGGAACGAATCGGCGACGAATCGGTGATTGATCAATTTTCTCTCTTTGTTCTCACCATATCTGGTAGGCTTTCACCAAAGCGCACCATATTGGAACATCGATTACCGCAACGATACACCCGAAAACCGGACAGAGAAGCCGTTTGGCGTTAACCTTTGAACGCTCAAGCGGAACCCTCCCCGTCTGCATTCGCCATCAAGCCTGTCATTGCGGACATAAAAAGGCAGGCTGCGGAAACCCACAGCCTGCCCGAAAGATAAAGCCTGATCGGAAGCAGATCAGTCGCGCTCGACACACATGGCAACACCCATGCCGCCGCCGATGCAAAGTGTCGCGAGACCGCGCTTGGCATCACGGCGCTTCATTTCATAAAGCAGCGTGGTCAACACGCGCGCGCCTGACGCGCCAATCGGATGGCCGATGGCAATTGCGCCACCATTGACGTTGACGATCTCCGGATTCAGGCCAA
Organism: Ochrobactrum sp. P6BSIII; assembly: GCF_014138065.1. NCBI lineage: Bacteria > Pseudomonadati > Pseudomonadota > Alphaproteobacteria > Hyphomicrobiales > Brucellaceae > Ochrobactrum > Ochrobactrum sp. P6BSIII. The sequence continues at coordinate 121,327 of NZ_JACGXB010000010.1, forward strand.
GATCGCGAACAACGGCGCAGGATTGTGCGGCGAAAGCTTCATTGGCTTCCACCAGTTCCAGATCGTCAATCGTCCAGCCCGCCTTTTCCAGCGCCTTGCGCGTTGCCGGGATCGGACCAGTACCCATGATCGACGGATCGACACCAGCCGTTGCCCAGGAAACAATACGCGCAAGCGGCTTCACGCCGCGCTTGCTGGCTTCCTCGGCCTCCATTAGTACGACTGCCGCAGCGCCGTCATTCAGACCGGAGGCATTGCCCGCCGTCACCGTGCCTTCCTTGTCGAAGGCGGGCTTCAGCTTGGTCAGCGCTTCGATGGTCGTGCCCGGACGAATATATTCGTCGGACGAAACGACAACGTCGCCCTTGCGCGTCTTGACAGTGAACGGGACGATTTCATCCTCGAACTTTCCGGCCTTCTGCGCGGCTTCCGCCTTCTGCTGGGAGCCGAGCGCGAATTCATCCTGATCGGCACGGGTCAATTGCCACTGGCGTGCAATGTTTTCTGCGGTGATCCCCATGTGATAGCCGTGGAACGCATCGGTCAGGCCGTCCTTGAGCATGGTGTCGATCATCTTGAAGTCGCCCATTTTCACGCCGCCGCGCAAATGCGCACAATGCGGCGCCATGGACATGGATTCCTGACCGCCAGCCACGATAACCTTCGCATCGCCGGACTGGATCTGCTGCATGCCGAGCGCAACAGCGCGCAGGCCGGAGCCGCAAAGCTGGTTGATCGCAAAACCCGTTGCTTCTTTCGGGCAACCGGCGGCCATTGCGGCCTGACGGGCTGGGTTTTGCCCCTCGCCTGCCGTCAGCACCTGTCCGAGAATAACCTCATCCACGTCGTCAGCCGCAACGCCTGCCCGTTCCAGCGCCGCCTTGATCACGGTCGCGCCCAGTTCATGGGCAGGCACAGTGGCGAAAGCACCGTTGAACGACCCCACTGCCGTGCGAGCGGCGCTGGCGATGACGATGGCTTTCGGATCGGTTGCGGCAGTCATGCTATTCCTCCGTGACAAACTGTTGCGACAGAGAAAAACCAAAAAGCCCGGCTTGGCAAGGATTACATCATAAACCTTCGGTAAAGCGAAAAGCTGTTTCTCCGGAATAGAGGTACTTTAGCGGATGCGGATCATCCCCCAGACGCTAAAATGGCAGCATTGAAACAGGAGGTTCCCATGGTCCAACTCACGCTCGATCAGGCCAATTCCATCATCGCAACAGCCTTTGCCAAAGCCAGCGATCTAAAGCTCAAGCCGCTTGCCGTCTCGGTTTTCGATGCAGGCGGCAATCTCAAGGCGTTTCAGCGCCAGGACGGCACGTCGATCCTCCGCTTCGAGATTGCATCCGGTAAAGCCTTTGGCGCTCTGGCGGTCGGGACCGGCTCGCGCTGGCTGCACAATCAGGCAAAGGATCGCCCGCATTTTCTGGAAGGCCTCTCCGGCGTTTCCGGCGGCAAAATCGTTCCAGTACCTGGCGGCGTCATCATCAAGAATAGCGATGGAGAAATTGTTGGCGCGGTCGGCGTTTCGGGAGATACGTCAGACAATGATGAAGCTGTCGCCATTGCTGGCATAGAAAAGGCCGGTTTCACCGCAGACGCCGGTTGAACTGAAAAAGAAGAAGGCCGCCCAATAATAGCGGCCTTCATTTTTTATCTTTTATCGCAAGTTCTTGTGGGCGAAATGCACTATAGCCCTTGCGCTATTTTCGTCCAACCGCCCGTCAAGATTAGGTGTGTCAGACATATATTTCGAGAAATTATCTTTATAATCTGCATTATCTATAACATTAAAAAAAGAAGATGCAGATCTAAAAGAAACGCTGGAATTTAATATGATTGCCTTGATGATATCATTCATTGATAGCCACCATTAAATAAATTTATAATACACAGTACTTTTCAACGGCTACATTGAGGCAAAAAAATGTCCGGTCAGTTTAGACCGACTTGCGACCGGCGATTTATTCTTCGTTTCTCTAAAATTCCGAAAGATAATAAAAGAAAACGCCGCTCCCGGTTTCCCGGAAACGGCGTTTTTGAAACGTGTCTGCTAGGCTGCGGTAACCGCAGCGTCAGACCTATTCCTTAGCTTCGAGGACCTGACGGCCGCGATACATACCGCTCTTCAGATCGATATGATGCGGACGACGAAGTTCGCCCGAGTTCTTGTCCTCGACATAGGTCGGGGCCTTCAGAGCGTCAGCCGAACGGCGCATGCCGCGCTTCGACGGAGACGTTTTTCTTTTAGGTACTGCCATGGATCCAGCTCCACTGATCGGTCAATAAACGTCCGGCACGGCCCCGGTGGAGCCTGTCACAGCGGACAAAATTCCGGAAAGTCAGGTGCCTATACACGCTCTTGCGGGCTTTGACCAGTCGGAGTCTGATCTTTTTTTCATGACTCGCATTTATTGTACGCAGGCCACATAGGGACCGGAGCGTACCGCGCGACCGGCAACGATCCGCGCGATGCGCTGCATGTTGCGGGTCGGCTTGGCCGGATTGCGCAGCGCCGGATTGGGCAATGTCACAGCCAGAAGCGCTGCCTGCTGCGCATTGAGCTTTGCCGCCGGTCGCTTGAAATAATGCTGGGCGGCGGCTTCGATGCCGTAAATGCCTGGCCCCCACTCGGCGATGTTCAGATAGATCTCCATGATCCGGCGCTTGGACAGGATCGCGTCCGCGGCCAGCGCCAGCGGAAATTCCAGCCCCTTGCGGATGAAAGAACGCCCATTCCACAGGAAGAGATTCTTCACCGTCTGCATAGTGATGGTGGAAGCGCCCCGGCTTGGGCCGCCTTCGCCGGCATCATCCAGCACAATGCTCAGCTGATGCCAGTCCACACCGCCATGACTGCAAAACTGGCCGTCCTCCGCCATCATCACCGCATTGATTACATTCGGCGAAATATCATCGATGCTCACCCAGCGCCGGTCGACATTCTGAAACAGGACATAGTCCTTCACCATCAGCATTGAGACCGGGCGCACGAAGGGGATTGAATAAACGAGGAGGAGAAAGAGCGGCAACACCGCCAGCACCAGCAAAACCCGGAACGCCAGAATGATCCGGCGTCCCCACACGGGATCGGCCAGATAACTGCGCCCGTTTTTGCTCTTTAAGATGATTTTGGCCACGTCCACCGCCTGATGTACTCCCCCAGCGACATAAACCATTCTTTAATAATATAGAACCCGATTCCATAATCCTGTGTTGGAAACAAGCCGGAAACATATCGTTTGATGACCGTCTGATGAAAAAGCCTGTGCTGATCGATATGCCCAGTTGACCAAATTAGCGCTTTCGTCCATGCCGATCATCATGGAACATGTGACTGTCGAATTCACCGATGCCCTGAACCATCGCGCCCACGAAGTGGAAGCGATGCTGATCGGGCTTCTTGATGAGCGCCTGCGCAGCGGTGAGATCGCCCGCCCGGAACGGCTGATTGCCGCCATGCGTCACGGTGTGCTGAATGGTGGCAAACGGCTGCGTCCGTTCCTGGTTGTGGAAAGTGCTGCACTATTCGGCAAGAGCGGCGACGCCGTGCTACGGGTTGCGGCGGCACTGGAATGCATCCATTGCTATTCGCTCGTTCACGACGATCTTCCCGCCATGGACGATGATGATCTGCGCCGCGGCCAGCCAACGGTGCACAAGGCCTTTGACGAAGCGGCTGCGATTCTCGCGGGCGACAGCCTTCTTACCTACGCTTTCGACATTGTTGCCTCTGACGAGACCGATCTCGATTCGTCCGTGCGCGTACAACTGGTTTCCGCCCTCGCCCGTGCCTCGGGCCTTGGCGGCATGGCGGGCGGGCAGGCCCTCGATCTGATGGCCGAGACAAAGAAGCCGGACGAAGCTGGCATCATAACGCTTCAGGCGATGAAAACCGGCGCGCTGATCCGCTTTGCCTGCGAGGCAGGGGCGATCATCGCCGACGCCTCCCGCGAAGATCGCGAACGCATGGCGGAGTTCGGTTCAGCCATCGGTCTTGCTTTCCAGCTTGCCGACGACCTTCTGGACGTGACGGCAGATGCCGCTGCAATGGGCAAGGCGACTGGCAAGGATGCAGCTGCCGGCAAGGCAACCCTTGTGGCACTGCATGGCATCGACTGGACGCGCAAGCAATTGTCGGGCCTTGTCGCTCAGGCGGAAAGCCTGCTTGCTCCTTTCGGCAAGGATGCCGATATTCTCAAGCAGGCTGCGCGATTCATCGCCGAACGCCAGAGCTAATGCTCAAAGATCGTCTTCTCGGACCTTGATCAGAACGACATCATCGACAGAAAGTATGCGCCCATCCTGCGCGCGCACGTCGAGCTTGGCAATGTTCTGACCAGACACGCTGTCGACCAGCCGTGAATGCGGTTCCTCCGGCGCGAAGAGATGCTTCTCGCCCCATTGCCGCAGAGAGACCACGACCGGCAGAAGATCGCGCCCTTTCGCAGTCAGCACATATTCCTGATGCGCACCGCCATTGGGATCGGGCACGCTTTCCAGAATACCTTCGCCCGTCAGCTTGCGCAGACGCTCGGCCAGAATATTGCGCGCAATGCCCAGATTCTTCTGAAAAGCGCTGAAGCGTGTCACGCCATCAAAGGCCTCCCGCACGATCAGCAGCGACCACCAGTCACCGATTACATCCAGCGCCCGCGCACTGGGACAATAGTCGCCTTTCAGGCTCTTCTTGCGAACCATCTTCACTCCATTCATTCAATCTGGTTGCAATATAAAACTTCTTTCGCTACAAGCAAAATGGTTTCATATTAAAACCAAATTTGCTGGAGTTCATCATGCAGATATCTCCCGACGCGGCAGCGCAAACTGCCGCGAACAGTGATGCGCGCCCATCGCTCTCCACCTCCACCCTTCTTCTGTTTGCCATTGCGAGCGGTCTTGCCGTTGCCAATGTCTATTTTGCGCATCCGCTTCTGGATGTGATGGCCGACGATATCGGACTGGACCGCTCCACTGCGGGACTGATCGTCGGTGCGAGCCAGATTGGCTACGGACTTGGCCTCATCTTTCTGGTGCCGCTTGGCGACCTCTTCGATCGGCGCAAACTGATCGTCGCGCATTTCCTGCTGTCTTCGCTGACACTGGCCGCCGTCGGTATTGCCGGACAACCCGCCCTGCTCTTTCTCGCGATGGCTGCGACCGGCCTTCTTGCCGTGGTTACACAAGCGCTCGTGGCCTATGCGGCAAGCCTTGCGGAGCCCATGCGACGCGGCCATGTCGTGGGGATTGTGACGAGCGGTATCGTGCTTGGCATATTGCTCGCCCGCGCAGTTGCAGGCGCGCTGACCGACATTGGCGGCTGGCGGAGTGTCTATTTGAGCTCGGCAGCCGTCACCTTGCTGATCGGTCTCATGCTCTGGCGCAGCCTGCCGCGGCAAAAGCGACAAGCCGTAAACGTTTCCTATCCGGCGCTGATCCTGTCACTCGCAACCCTGTTCAAAGAAGAACCTGTGCTGCGCATTCGCGCCATCATCGCCATGCTGATCTTTGCCGACATCACCACCCTGCTCGCCCCGCTGGTGATGCCGCTGAGTGCGCCACCCTTTGAATTGAGCCATGCGGAGATCGGCCTGTTTGGCCTTGCGGGCGCTGCCGGTGCGCTGGCGGCCTCACGGGCCGGGAGCGCTGCGGATCGCGGCCATGCACAGCGTATGACCGGCATAGCGCTCGCGCTGATGCTGGTGGCATGGGCACCCATAGCTCTGCTCGGGCAATCCCTGCTCTGGCTAATCGTCGGTGTGCTGATTATCGATTTCGGGCTTCAGGCGGTCCATGTGACCAATCAGGCGATGATCTATCGTGTGCGCCCGGACGCCCAGAACCGGCTCACCGCCGCCTATATGGTTTTCTATTCCATAGGCAGCGCGAGTGGTTCAGCGGTTTCAACCTGGGTCTATGCCCATGCGGGCTGGAACGGTGTGTGCCTGCTTGGCGCAGGCATCAGCCTCGTCACGCTCGTCTTCTGGGCAGCGACACTGAAAACAACACCAGAAGCTGCTACGAGCGCGGTAACTTGCTCGGCTTAATTCTGTCCGGCGGCTACCTTCTGACCAAGCCCAAAGCGGTTCTCGATATAATCGGCAACCATCTTCTGGAAATCTGCGGCAATGGCGGGACCGCGCAGCGTCGTCACCTTCTTGCCATCGACAAAGACCGGTGCGGACGGCGTTTCGCCCGTACCGGGAAGTGAAATACCGATATCGGCATGTTTCGATTCGCCCGGGCCGTTGACGATGCAGCCCATGACCGCAACGGAAAGCGCTTCCACGCCCGGATATTTTTCACGCCAGACCGGCATGTTGCGGCGGATGTCGTCCTGAATGGTCTGCGCCAGTTCCTGAAACACTGTCGACGTCGTGCGTCCGCAACCGGGGCACGCCGCAACAATCGGGATGAATTGGCGAAAGCCCATGGTCTGCAAAAGTTCCTGCGACACCTGCACCTCGCGGGTGCGGTCGCCGCCCGGTTCCGGGGTCAGCGAAATGCGGATCGTGTCGCCAATGCCCTGCTGCAACAGAATACCCATGGCCGCCGACGAGGCGACAATGCCCTTGGTGCCCATGCCAGCTTCGGTGAGACCCAGATGCAGCGCATGATTGGAACGCGTTGCCAGCATCGTATAGACGGCGATCAGATCCTGCACCTGACTAACCTTGGCCGACAGAATGATCTTGTCGCGAGCAAGGCCAATCTCTTCCGCAAGATTGGCGGAAATCAGGGCCGACTGCACGATGGCCTCGCGCATGACTTCCTGCGCGCTCAGTGGTGCGCCTGCATCCTGATTGCTGTCCATCAGCGTGGTCAGAAGTTCCTGATCGAGCGAACCCCAGTTCACGCCGATGCGGACAGGCTTGTCGTAGCGGATCGCCATTTCGACGATATCGGCGAACTGCTTGTCCTTCTTGTCCTTGAAACCGACATTGCCCGGATTGATGCGATATTTCGCAAGCGCTTCCGCGCAGCCCGGATGATCGGCGAGCAGCTTGTGGCCGATATAATGAAAGTCACCGACGAGCGGCACGTCATGTCCCAGACGCTCCAGCCTTTCGCGAATTTTCGGCACGGCAGCGGCGGATTCATCGCGATCCACCGTAATGCGCACGATCTCGGACCCTGCGCGGTGCAAGGCTGCGACCTGCGCGACGGTGGCATCCACATCCGCCGTATCCGTATTGGTCATCGACTGCACGACGACTGGCGCACTGCCGCCGACGATGACGCCACCGACGCTAACACCAACCGATTGGCGGCGAGGGAAAGGATGCGAGAAATAGCTGACGGTCTCGGAAGACATTTTGCTCTGTTCTTAACTGGGTCTGCGCTTATAAGGATTTCGATCTATATAATCACTTGCCGACGCATTGTCGCCCTCTCATTATGCGCGTCATCATAAACGAGGACGCCCACCCATGACTGACGCAACTGCCCGCAAAACCGCTATTGTCACTGGCTCCAATTCCGGAATCGGCCTTGGCATCGCCCATGCATTGGCGGCCGCGGGACACAACGTTGTGATCAACTCCTTCACCGACCGTGACGAAGATCATGCGCTTGCCCGCATGCTGGGCGAAGAACATGGCGCCAGCGTGGTCTATATCGCAGCCGATATGTCGAAGGGCGACGACTGCCGCAGGCTGGTCACCGACAGCGTCAAGGCTTTCGGCAGCGCCGATATTCTGGTCAACAATGCAGGTATCCAGCATGTTGCGCCAGTGGAAGAGTTTCCGACCGAGCAATGGGACCGCATTATCGCGATCAACCTGACCTCGGCCTTCCATACATCCGCTGCCGCCATCCCGCATATGCGCGCGGGCGGCTGGGGACGTATCATCAATATCGCGTCGGCCCACGGACTGGTCGCCTCACCGTTCAAGTCGGCCTATGTCGCTGCCAAGCACGGCATTGTGGGCTTTACCAAGACACTGGCGCTGGAACTGGCGACAGCCAAGATCACTGCCAATTCCATCTGCCCCGGCTATGTGCTGACACCGCTTGTGGAAGCGCAGATTCCAGACCAGATGAAGGCCCACAACATGGATCGTGAAACGGTGATCCGCGAAGTGATGCTCGATAAACAGCCGACGAAGGAATTCGTCACCACCGCACAGATCGGGGCGCTTGCAGCCTTCCTCGCCACGGATGCGGCCGCGCAGATCAATGGCGCGGCCCTGCCTGTCGAAGGTGGCTGGACCGCGGAATAAACAGGTCTATTCATTTGTTTTCACGCATTATCCTACGCATCGAAGCGGGATTAGAAATCAGTCCAGTGAACTGATTTCCCCGCGTAGGCGCTACGCACTTTTGCTGGAAATGCTCTAGTGCTTCTGGTCGGCGTAGCGAGCGAGACTGGAAAAGGCCAGCACGACCAGAAGCAGTGCTGGCAGCGCGATAAACACCACGCCGAAGCCGCTATGGCTGGCGACAAAGCCGATCAGCGACGGGGCCACCAGCATGCCGGAATAGCCAAGCGTCGTTGCAATCGACAGGCCGACGCTTGGGTTTACGCCCGGCATGTTACCAGCCATCGAAAAGGCGATCGGCACCATGTTGGAAATGCCGATGCCGCAAATGGCGAAGCCGACCAGCGACACATAAGGATCGGTGGAAAAGCCGACGATCAACATGCCGATAATGGCAATCACCGTGCAGACACGCAACGTCCGCACTGCGCCGAAACGGTCGCGCACCAGATCGCCCGCAAAGCGCATTACCGCCATGGAGAAGGAGAAGGCCGCAAAGCCGAAGCCCGCCAGCGTCACCGACGCGCCCAGATCCTGGCGCATATGATAGGCGCTCCAGTCAATGATTGCCCCTTCCGGCACCATAGAGAAAAGCGCCATCACACCAACCAGCCAGGGCAGCGGATTGCGTGGCAAGGTCAGCTTCTGCTTCTCGCCGCTCGGGTGATGGAACTTGTCGGCGATAACCGATGGCCACGCGACAGCGATCAGCCCCGCCGCAACAACGGTCGACACCAGCGCGTGAACAGTCGAGCCGAACTGCGCGATGAGAAAGCCGCCGCTTGCCGCGCCGATAAGCCCGCCAAGGCTCCAGAAGGCATGACAGGACGACATGATGGCGCGGCGCATGGATTTCTCCACGGCGACCGCATTGGCATTCATCGCCACATCCATCGCAGCCATGGTACCACCAAAATAGAACATCACGATCACGGCGGTGACGACATTCGGCACCAGAGCAATGATCAGCAGAGCCGGAATGAAGGCGAGCGCGAAAATGCGCACCACAGCACCGGAACCGCGCTGCGCCGACAAAGCCCCGGCCACCGGCATCATGGATAGCGAGCCGATGCCGAAGACGAGGATCATCAGTCCCATGCCTGCGCTATCCAGCCCAAGGCGTGCGGCGAATTCCGGAATTTTCGGCGCCCAGCCGCCGAAAATATAACCGTTTGCCAGAAAGAGCAGCGCAACAGCAATACGCTCTTTGGTGATCATCGGCGCGCGTGACAGCGCGGTATCTTCCCGTCCGGAAACCTGTTCCATGTATCCCTCAGCCACGGCCTGCTGCCGCGCGTAGTATATTCACGCTCGCCGCGATAAAGGGCGCGAGCAATTCTTCATCAGCATCCTGTTCAACAGCCATGACGCCGATATCGTCCAGTGAGACGACATCGTGCGCTGCGACAGTGCCAAGCTTGTCATTGGTGATCGCCAGTACGACAGACCGGCTGCGGCTGGCAATGGTGCGCTTGAACTCGGCATCGTCCAGAAAAAGCGCCGTGACGCCGATTTCCGCCGCAACACCGCAGGCGCCCAGCACACAAAGATCGGGACGCAACAGTTCCGCATCACGCAAGGCGCGTGCGCCAACCGCAGCGCTGACACGGCGATCAATCGGCCCGCCGATCATGATCAATTCAATATCGGGCGCAGCAAGCAGAATAGTGGCAATCGACGGCGTATTCGTGACAACTGTCAGCGCCTCCCCGCGTTCCACCATAAGACGCGCCAAAGCCGTATTGACCGAAGAAGCATCCAGAAACACCGTCATGCCCGGCTTAATCAGGCCGAGCAGTACATCCGCCAGCGCCGCCTTGGCCTCCGTGCGCTCCACGTCGCGCTCAGCCAGCGACAGCGTTGACGGTGCAGCTTTCAGAGCACCGCCGTAAACACGCTTGCATAGCCCCGCAGCCGCCATTTCGCGCAAGTCGCGCCGGATCGTATCTTCCGACACACCAAAGCTCTCGGCCAGCTCAGCCGCCAGCACGCGGCCCGACTGTTGCAACAGGTCCTGAATGCGCGCCTGTCTTTCATGAAGCAAAAGCTCCGTCGCCACTTATCTCTCCTAACGCGCATAAACATGCATAAATCGGCACAAACATGCATATCAGAATTTGCGCGTACTGCAAGCGCAAACAAATGCCGCGCCTTTTAAGGGGCGCGGCATTTTCAATATTGGTGGTCAGAGGAATAGGCTTCTCTTTCCCTCATCCTGAGGAGCCGTTGAAAACGGCGTCTCGAAGGGCGAGGGAAACGCACAGCGCCTGCCCTCGTCCTTCGACAAGCTCAGGATGAGGGGGAAGCGTGGTGCACATGGAGCTTGAAATCATCCGGCTCGGGCAAACTATTCCGAATACACAATCAGCAGGTCCTTCGCGTCGATCTGCTCGCCAGGCCGTACCAGCACTTCGGCAATCACACCGTCGCGCTCGGCATGAATGGCCGTTTCCATCTTCATGGCCTCGATGGAGAGCAGCACATCGCCCTGCGAAACCTTCTGGCCACTGGCGACGGCAACCGTCGAGATGACACCCGGCATCGGCGCGCCGACCTGATTGTCATTGCCAGTTTCCACCTTGCGACGGACACCGCCAGAGGCGCCCTTAGCGCGGTTCGGCACCTTGATGCGGCGCGGCTGACCGTTCAGCTCGAAGAACACGGTGACCATGCCCTTTTCGTCGGTCTCGCTCATCGCCTGATTGACGATCACTAGCGTCTTGCCGCGCTCCAGATCGACAAAGACTTCTTCCTCCGGCTTGAGGCCGTAGAAATAAACCGGCGTCGGCAGAACACTTGTCGGACCGTAGGTTTCCTGCGCGGCAGCGAAATCCGTGAAGACTTTCGGATACATCAACGCCGAAGCGAACTCCTGATCGTCGATCTTGCGACCCACGGTTTCCTCAAACCCGTTACGCTCCGCATCGAGATCGGCGGCAGGCAGCAGCGAGCCGGGACGCACAGTGAACGGCTTTTCGCCCTTCAGCACTTTCTTCTGAAGCGCTGCCGGCCAGCCCGAAGGCGGCTGTCCAAGATCGCCGCGCATCATCGACACCACGGAATCCGGGAAGGCTATATCCTTGTCCGGATTCTCGACATCGCTGACATCCAGATCCTGGCTGACCATCATCAGCGCCATATCGCCCACCACCTTGGAGGACGGCGTGACCTTAACGATATCGCCAAACATGCGGTTCACATCGGCATAGGCCTGCGCCACTTCATGCCAGCGGGTTTCAAGCCCGAGCGAACGCGCCTGTTCCTTGAGATTGGTGAACTGGCCGCCCGGCATTTCGTGCAGATAGACTTCCGAAGCCGGTCCCTTGAGGTCACTTTCAAAGCCCGCATATTGATTGCGCACGGCTTCCCAATAGAACGAAATGCGGCGGATCGATTCCGGATCGAGACCCGGATCACGCTCGGCACCGTGCAGTGCTTCCACGATGGAGCCAAGGCAAGGCTGCGATGTGTTGCCGGACAAGGCATCCATGGCCGCATCGACCACATCGACACCCGCATCCACCGCCGCCAGCACCGTCGCAGCGGAAATGCCGGAGGTGTCATGGGTGTGGAAATGGATCGGCAGATCGGTTTCCTCACGCAGCGCCTTGAACAGCACCCGCGCCGCAGCAGGCTTCAACAGGCCAGCCATATCCTTGACGGCGATGATATGCGCGCCCGCCTTTTCAACCTCTTTCGCCAGATTGACGTAATATTTGAGGTCATATTTGGCGCGTTCCGGGTTCAGAATATCGCCGGTGTAGCAGATCGCCGCTTCACAGAGCTTGTTTTCCTCCAGCACCGCATCCATCGAGACGCGCATGTTCTCAACCCAGTTGAGGCTGTCGAACACGCGGAACAGATCGATGCCGCCACGCGCGGCTTCCCGCACGAAATACTTCACCACATTGTCCGGATAGGACTTGTAGCCTACGCCATTGGCGCCACGCAGCAGCATTTGCAGAAGCAGGTTCGGCGCACCTTCGCGCACTTGCGCCAGACGTTCCCAAGGATCTTCCGTCAGGAAGCGCATCGACACGTCGAAGGTCGCCCCGCCCCAGCATTCCAGCGAGAACAGGTTCGGCAGCGCCTGCGCATAGGTGTTGGCAATGCGCGCAATATCATAGGTGCGTACACGCGTGGCCAGCAGCGACTGATGCCCGTCGCGCATCGTCGTATCGGTGACGAGAACGCGCTTTTCGTTGCGCACCCATTCGGCAAACTTCTTCGGTCCGAGACTGTCCAGAAGCTGCTTGGTGCCATCCGCAACCGGCGTGTCACCAAACCACGGCACGCGCGGCTTTGCAGCATCCTTAGCCGGCTTCGCACGCCCCTTGGTTTCAGGATGACCGTTGACGGTCACATCGGCAATATAGGTCAGAAGCTTGGTGGCACGGTCCTGACGCTTTACCTGCTCGAACAGTTCCGGCGTCGTATCAATGAAGCGGGTCGTATAATCATTCGACAGGAACTTCGGATGATTGATGATCGCTTCAAGGAAGGTGAGATTCGTCGCCACACCGCGAATACGGAATTCACGCAGCGCACGATCCATGCGGCGAATGGCTTCCAGCGGCGTCGCGCCAGAAGCCGTGACCTTCACCAGCAGCGGATCGTAATAGCGCGTGATGAACGCGCCCGAATAGGCCGTGCCGCCATCAAGGCGGATGCCGAAGCCCGACGCCGAACGGTAAGCCTGAATGCGCCCGTAATCGGGGATGAAATTCTGTTCCGGATCTTCCGTCGTGATACGGCACTGGAGGGCATGGCCGTTGAGACGAATATCTTCCTGACGCGGTACGCCTGATTCTGGCGTGCCGATGGCAAAACCTTCCAGAATATGGATCTGCGCCTTGACGATATCGATGCCAGTCACCTGCTCGGTGACGGTATGCTCAACCTGAATGCGCGGATTGACCTCGATGAAATAGAACTTGCCGCTATCGGCATCCATCAGGAATTCCACCGTGCCCGCGCCGATATAATCGGTCGCATGCGCGATCTTCAGGCCGTAATCTGCCAGTTCCTGACGCTGCGCGTCGTTGAGATAAGGGGCTGGCGCGCGCTCCACGACTTTCTGGTTGCGCCGCTGGATGGAACAGTCGCGCTCGAAAAGATGCACGGCATTGCCATGCGTATCGCCCAGAATCTGCACCTCGACATGGCGGGCGCGTTCAATGAGCTTTTCGAGATAGACCTCATCCTTACCGAAAGCCGCCTTGGCTTCGCGCTTGGCTTCCGTGACCTCGCGGGCAATATCGGCTTCGGAGCGAATGGCGCGCATGCCGCGACCGCCGCCGCCCCAGCTTGCCTTGAGCATGACCGGGTAGCCGACCTGCGCTGCAAGCTTCTTGACCTCTTCCATATCGTCCGGCAGCGGATCAGTGGCTGGCACCACCGGAACGCCAATTTCGATGGCCAGATTGCGCGCAGCAACCTTGTTGCCAAGACGGCGCATGGTTTCCGGCTTCGGTCCGATGAAGATGATGCCGTTTTCGGCACAGGCTTCGGCGAATTCCGGGCTTTCCGACAGAAGGCCATAGCCCGGATGAATGGCGTCTGCGCCCGAAAGCTTGGCGACGCGGATGATCTCATCGATCGACAGATAGCTTTCGATGGGCCCCAGATCGCGAGGCAGATGCGGCCCGCGCCCGACCTGATAGCTCTCGTCCGCTTTAAAGCGATGCAGGGAAAGTTTGTCCTCCTCAGCCCATATGGCCACCGTTTTGAGCCCCAGCTCGTTGGCGGCGCGGAATACGCGAATTGCGATTTCGGATCGATTGGCGACCAGAATTTTCCTGATAGGCAAGGCAGATCTCCCTTACTGCAATGACGAAGGCGCCATTGCTTACCTTGCAATATGATCAAGCGCAAACAAACTGTGCAACCACCAATTAAAAACAGAATGCCCGACCAAAAGCCGGGCATTCTGATTAATTTTATAGCAATTTATGCCAATATATCAGGCACAAGAGAGGTTCCTACTGTGAAGCAATCATCAGAACTACTCTATGCATTATCCAACGCATCGAAGCGGGATCAGAAATCAGTCCAGTGAACTGATTTCCTCGCGTAGACGCTTCGCAGTTTTGCTGGAAATGCTCCATTACTTCTGGAAGTAGTTATACTTGCCGTCTTCACCCTTGCGCCACTCGAACATGACATAAGGCGAAAGGCTCGGATCGCCCTTCTTGTCGAAGGAGATTTCACCCAGAACAGTCTTGAACGGACCCTTGTCCTTCATTGCGGTTGCAACTTCCTGCGGATCGTTGCTGCCAGCTGCATTGGCGGCGCTGACAAGCGACTGCACACCGGCATAGGCGTAGAAGGTGTAAGCTTCCGGCTCAAAACCCTTGTCGCGGAACGCCTTGATGAGTTCAGCGTTCGACTTGTCGTCGCGCGGGTCCGGTCCGAAGGTGTTCATGACACCAGCCACTGCATCGCCGGCGATCGAAGCCAGTTCGTTGGAAACGATACCATCACCCGAAATGAACTGCGCCTTGAGGCCCTGATCGGCCATCTGACGGATCAAAAGACCGGCTTCAGGGTGCATACCGCCCCAATAGACAGCGGTAATGCCTGCAGCCTTCATCTTGGAAATCAGCGCCGAGAAATCCTTGTCGCCCTGGTTCACGCCTTCATAAAGCGTTTCCTTCATGCCGTTCTCGTTGAGCGACTTCTTGGTCTCATCGGCGAGGCCCTGACCATAAGGCGTCTTATCATGCAGGATGGCAACCTTGCCGTCCTTGTAATGGTCGGCCAAGTACTTGCCGGCAACGATACCCTGCTGGTCATCACGACGGCAGGTGCGGAAGGTGTTCCACAGTTCACGCTCGGTGAAGGTCGGGTTGGTGGTGCCCGGTGCGATCATCAACACGCCGTTTTCGGCATAGATGTCTGAAGTCGGAATGCTGACGCCGGAATTGAAGTGACCGATGACAAACTGAACGCCATCGCCAACGAACTTGTTGGCAACCGAAATGCCCTGCTTCGGGTCGGCGGCATCATCGCCATAAACGATGCTGATCTTTTCGCCATTCATGCCACCCTTGGCATTAGCTTCTGCGACAGCGGCTTCAACGCCGCGCTTGATCTGTTCGCCAAAGGCTGCCTGGCTGCCTGTCAGAGGCGCGCCAACACCGACCATCACATCGGCAAAGGCTGCGCCGCCAAAAGCGACCAGAGCCGAAAGGCAAACTCCGCAGAACAAAGACTTTTTCATTTCGATTACTCCCACTTCAAACGCATCCAGTGAAAACCAAGCCACTGGCACCACTCTGTCTCATTGTTATCGCGCATTATCCGACGCAATACCGCTGCGCAGTTTTGCTGGAAATGCTCCAGGCACCCTGCCGCCAGACAACAATCCCGGCGACCAAATGCGAATTAGAATGCGCACCCCCGGCAGGAATCGCAGCAGACGCTGCAAACCGCATGAGAAAACCGATATTCCATATGCCCGTTGCCGGACGCAGTTTGGGGGAAATAAAACACCTCCGCCCGAATGACCGGCCTCCTCCCCAGAAGGCGAGATTAAACGTAGAGAATCACGCTACGCAAAATCACATAGACAGGTAAATTCGCATAGCCATAAAAGTAAAGCATAGAAATCAACTACTTTCGGCGTTTTCCGCATGAGTTTATGCGGCTGCGGCGGCCTCCGCAAAATCGCCCCCGCCACAACCGACGCAACCCATTGTTTTAAATAAATATTCCATTCTCCAGTCCGCACATGCCTATCAACGCAATGCGGTATCACTCATCAATAAGAGTCAGCTACTTTTTACAAACCTATATTAGATGGCAGAAAGCAAAAATGCCCGGCACGATGGCCGGGCATTTTCCAATTACGCAATAATGCTGCGTTATTACTTCTGCTGAATGTAGGTATATTTCCCGTCAGCGCCTTTTTCCCACTTGTACATAACGTAACCTGGGAGCTTCGGATCGCCCTTTTCATCATAGGAAATATCGCCGAGCACGGTCTTGAACGGACCCTTTGCCTTCAGCGCCTTCGCAACTTCCTGCGGGTCGTTGCTGGCTGCAGCCTTGGCGGCCTGAGCAAGCGACTGAACGGCCGCGTAGGAATAGAGCGTGTAGGCTTCCGGCTCAAAACCGGCGTCGCGGAACTTCTTGACGAGTTCAGCATTGTCCGGGTTGTTGCGCGGATCTGGACCGAAGGTGTTCAGCGTACCGGCAACAGCATCGCCAGCGATGGAAGCCAGTTCGTTCGACACGATACCGTCGCCCGAGATGAACTGAGCCTTGAGGCCCTGGTCAGCCATCTGACGGATGATCAGGCCAGCTTCCGGGTGCAAGCCACCCCAATATACGACAGTGACGCCAGCCTGCTTGAGCTTGGCGATCAGAGCCGAGAAATCCTTTTCGCCGACGTTTACGCCTTCATAAAGGGTTTCCTTGGTGCCGAGCTCGTTCAGCTTCTTCTTGGTTTCGTCGGCAAGGCCCTGACCATATGGGGTCTTGTCGTGAATGACGGCGATCTTCGCGTCCTTGAAGTGGTCGAAGATGTACTGGCCGGCAACGATACCCTGCTGGTCATCACGGCCGCAGGTACGGAACGTGTTCCAGAGCTGACGCTCGGTATAGACCGGGTTGGTTGCAGCAGGCGAAATTTCGAGAATGCCGTTTTCGGCATAGACTTCCGAAGCCGGAATCGAAACGCCCGAGTTGAAGTGGCCGACAACATACTTCACGCCATCGGCAGCGAACTTGTTGGCAACCGAAATGCCCTGCTTCGGATCCGAAACGTCGTCGCCGAGCGTAATCGCGATCTTCTCGCCGTTGATGCCGCCAGCATCGTTGATTTCCTTGATGGCGGCTTCGGCGCCTTTCTGGATCTGCGCACCGTAAACGGCATTCGGGCCGGTCAGCGGCGCACCGATGCCCAGAAGTACATCAGCCCATGCAGAGCCGCCAAAAGCCATCACAGCAGCAAGAGCCACGCCCGAAAAAAGATACTTCTTCATTTTTGGAACTCCCATCCTTGTATTTACCCCGAAGCGATGTTTTAGCACCGCCTTATTATCTTGCTGAATACTCAGCAATATCTACGCTGAATCATAGTACTGTCAACGTGATCTTTTAAAAAAA
Source organism: Ochrobactrum sp. P6BSIII (assembly GCF_014138065.1). Taxonomy (NCBI): domain Bacteria; kingdom Pseudomonadati; phylum Pseudomonadota; class Alphaproteobacteria; order Hyphomicrobiales; family Brucellaceae; genus Ochrobactrum; species Ochrobactrum sp. P6BSIII. The sequence continues at coordinate 138,702 of NZ_JACGXB010000010.1, forward strand.
GCTCCGCCGCGAACGGCGAAGCTTCGAATTATTTTGCTTTCCAGCTCAGCGGCGAAGCTTTTTCATAAAGCCAGCCATACTGCCGCACCATTTGTTTGGTGCGCGTGAACTGGAAGCCGATCGTCCCAACGATCATCAGAACGATCGTGTCGACCAGATAATAGTGGAAGGAAAGCAGCGTTCCTTCAAACAGCGCGAAGTGGATGAAACGCACAGCAGCGCCCAGCGGGATCAGATAGACCAGAAGCTGCGGCAAGCTGCGCCAGGTCTGCGCGCAGGCGCGACCTGTCATCCAGGCAGCCCAGCCGCCCAGCACGCACGTGATGAGGAAAAACAGCCAGAAAGACGGTTCTTCGTAGAGAATACCTTGCATGACTTTCTCCTTAATGCCTTCCGCCTTCGAGATAGGCGGCGCGCACTTCCGGATCGGCCAGAAGATCACGGCCAGAGCCGCTCATCGTGATCGATCCGTTGACCATCACATAGCCGCGGTCGGCGAGCTTGAGCGCACCGAATGCGTTCTGCTCGACGAGAAATACCGTCAGGCCCTGTGTGCGGTTCAGTTCCTTGATCGCCTCGAAGATCTGCTTGACGATCAGCGGTGCAAGACCAAGCGAAGGCTCATCGAGAAGCAAAAGCTTCGGACGCGCCATCAACGCGCGAGCGATGGCCAGCATCTGCTGTTCGCCGCCCGACAGTGTACCGCCACGCTGGCTGATGCGCTCCTTGAGACGCGGGAACAGATCGAACATCAGCTTCACGTCTTCTTCGAAGTACTTCTGATGATCAAGGCTCGCGCCCATCTGGAGATTTTCGAGAACCGTCATGCGCGGGAAGATACGGCGACCTTCCGGCGACTGCGCGATACGCAGCTTGGCAATCTCGTGTGGCGGCATGGACGTAATGTCCTTGCCGTTGAAGAGAACGCGACCGGTGCGTGCCTTCGGCGAACCGAAAATCGTCATCATCAGCGTGGACTTGCCCGCGCCGTTGGCACCGATCAGGGCCACGATTTCGCCCTCGTCCACTGTCAGGTCGATGCCCTTCAGCGCACAGATGTTGCCGTAATAGGTTTCAACCTTTTCAACGGCCAGAAGCGGTTGCTTTTTCTGCATGGGATCAGCCTGCATCATTCGCCTCCCTTCTTCGGCTTGGCCGGAGCTTTTCGGCTTCGCGGCGCCTTTGCGGGAGCAGTCTTGTGGCTCGTCGGAACATCACCGGCTTCGACGCGGCTCGAGAATTCGGTCGCCTGGCCAGCAGCCAGTTGCTTGGCCTGCCCCACCCAGTCTTCACGGGCGATGCGGCCATCGAATTCCAGATAGGTTTCGGCCTGCTTGATGTCAGCTTCGGACCATGCGGCGATCTGATCGAAATGATAGATGCCGTGCTCGTTCAGCTTCTTTTCGTTAACCGCACCGATACCCTTCACGAGCGTCAGATTGTCGGCCTTGCCATCGCGAGCCGCTTCCAATCCACCGGCAAGACGGGACACTTCCGCAGCCTTTTCCTGTTCGATCGCTTCTTCGGCAAGCTGCGTCGTAACAAGATCGATGGCATCGGTCACACCAGGCTTGTCCGCCTCGTCAATCAGATCGGCGATTTCCTCGTCGTCGACGCCGAGATAAGCAGCGATAACGCGCGGATCGTTGCGGACTTCTTCCGGCGTGCCGTCAGAAATCTTCGTGCCATATTCCAGCACGATCACGTGGTCGGAAATTTCCATAACCACCGACATATCGTGCTCGATCAGCAGGAGCGACGTTCCCGTATCCTTGCGGATATCAAGCAGAAGCTTGTTCAGCTCAGCCGACTCGCGTGGATTGAGGCCTGCTGCCGGTTCATCGAGGCAGAGAATTTCCGGCTCGGTGCACATGGCGCGGGCGATTTCCAGACGGCGCTGATCGCCATAAGGCAGATCGCCGGCCGGATCGTCTGCGCGCGCAGTCAGATTGATCTTGTCCAGCCAGTAACGCGCCTTTTCGATGGCTTCCTTGGCGGCCTTCTTGTAGCCCGGCAAGCCCAGAAGACCGAGGATCGTGAACCCGGACGACCGCATCAGCGTGTTGTGCTGGGCGACCAGCAGGTTTTCCAGAACGGTCAGGCCTGAGAACAGGCGAATATTCTGGAAGGTACGTGCCACCTTGGCCTGTTTGGTGATCTGGAAATCCGGAAGACGTTCCAGAAGGAAAGTGTCGCCCGTGTTCCGATGCATGGTCAACATCCCGCCCGTTGGCTTGTAAAAGCCGGTGATGCAGTTGAAGACCGTCGTTTTACCGGCCCCGTTCGGGCCAATGAGCGCGGTAATGTCACCACGCTTCACATCGAAGCTCAGATCGTTGATGGCGACGAGGCCACCAAAGCGCATCGACAGATGCTCAACCTGAAGAACGGTGTCTTTCTGAACCAGGTTTTTCTGAACATTGTCAGACATTGTCGCTGTCTCCGCCATCAGCCGTGCCCTTCCTTGGTAAAGGCACCCGACACCATCTTCTTTGCATGCAGGAACGCGCTTGGTTCTCGGCTTCCGACAAAGCCACGCGGTTTCCAGACCATGACGACCACCATAGCGAGGCCGAAGATCAGCATGCGATAGAGTTCCGGCGTAAAGTCGGGACCGAAGATCACCTTCAGGAAGCCCATTTCGCGCAGGATTTCCGTGCCGCCGATCATGACGACTGCAGCGATGGCGATACCGACGAGCGACCCCATACCGCCGAGAACGACGATGGCGAGGATAACTGCGGATTCAAGGAACACGAAGGATTCCGGGCTCACAAAGCCCTGACGTGCGGCGAAGAAGGAGCCCGCAAAACCACCGAACATTGCGCCCGTGGCAAAAGCCGTGAGCTTGGTGGTCGTGGTGTTGATGCCGAGCGAACGGCAGGCGATTTCGTCTTCACGCAGCGCTTCCCATGCACGGCCAACCGGCATGCGGCGCAGACGGATCGTAACCCAGGCAGTCAGAAGCGCCAGCAGCAGAATGACGTAATAAAGGAAGAACTTGTAATGCGCCGGCGAGAAAGCAATTCCCATATGTGCGGCAAAACCATCCGGACCGGCCTTGAACGGCAGACCGAAGAAGGTTGCCTTGGCAATGCCCGAAATACCGAAGGTGCCCTTGGTGAGATCGGTCCAGTTGATGAGCACCAGACGGATGATTTCACCGAAAGCCAGCGTCACGATGGCAAGATAGTCACCGCGCAGACGCAAGACCGGGAAGCCCAGAATGACGCCCCATGTCGCGGCCAGAATGCCAGCCATGGGAAGCAGCATCCAGAACGACAGGCCGAAATAGCTCGAGAGGATCGCGTAGGAATAAGCACCGACAGCGTAGAAGGCCACATAGCCGAGATCGAGCAGACCGGCGAGACCGACAACGATGTTCAACCCCCAGGCCAGCATCACATAGATGAGGATCTGAACGCCGAAATTATCGACCCATTTGAGCGAACCCTGCCAGCCCAGAGCCATGACGATCAGGATCGGATAGGCAAAGAGGAAGGCAACGCCAAGCTTGGAGAAATGAGTGCGGAAGAAGGACTGGCCTTCCGAGGCATCCACCGTGCGCTTGCTTTTGGCGAGTTTGCGCGCCTCCAGCTGCGGCTGCAGGAACGCAACGAACAGGAATCGCCCCACTGCCGCCAGCGCGACCATGACAGCCAAAGCGCCCCAGCGCTGCACCAGCACCAGTTCATTGTTGATATTCTGCTCGGTCTTGAAACCGATGATCAGAACGAAGAGACCCAGCGCCAGCAAACCGGCGATGATACCTTCACGAATGGCCCGGCCAAAAAGGGAATCCGGGCGTGAACTCGACTGTACAGCCATGATTACACCTTTTCGACTTCAGGACGGCCAAGAATACCCGACGGCATGAAGATCAGCACGATCGCCAGGATCGAAAACGCCGCGACATCCTTGTAGTCGATCGAGAAATAAGCCGACCAGAGCGCTTCGATCAGACCGATCAGCAGACCGCCGACAACCGCACCCGGAAGCGAGCCAATACCGCCCAGAACTGCGGCGGTGAACGCCTTGACGCCGGGGATGAACCCGTCGGCGAAGGAAATCACACCGTAGAAGGACAGGTAAAGTGTACCGGCAACGGCTGCGAGCATGGCGCCCATCACGAAGGTGAGCGAAATCACGCGGTCGACATTGATGCCGAGAAGTGCGGCCATCTTGCGGTCTTGCTCACAGGCACGCTGCGCACGACCGAGCGATGTACGATTGACGATGTACCAGAAGATCGCCAGCAGCACCGCCGTTACCACAATGACGACGATCTGCTTGAGCGAAATCGTGACACTGGAACCGAACAGGCTGTACGAGCCGTTCAGGAGCTGCGGAACCGGCTTGTTGCGCGGACCCTGCGTCACCTGGACGAAGTTGGACAAGACGATCGACATGCCGATTGCCGTGATCAGCGGTGCAAGGCGGAACGAACCGCGCAGCGGCCGATAAGCCACGCGCTCGATCGTCCAGCTCCACAAGCCGGTCATGAGCATAGCAACCACCATCATCAGAAGCAGAAGCAGCGCAATCGGCAGTGCTCCGATGAAGGTTGTGATGATTAGAAAAACAATCAGCGCCATAAAGGCGCCGAGCATAAAAACATCGCCATGAGCAAAGTTGATCATGCCAATGATACCATAGACCATCGTGTAGCCGATGGCGATCAGGCCATAGATCGAACCGAGCGCGAGCCCGTTGATCACCTGCTGGAGGAAATATTCCATCGAAAAGCCACCCATTTAACAAGCCGGAATCTTATTGGCGCATCATTATTTCGTGCACCCTCATTTTTTTCCCGGTCGATTACACCTAACGGCTGCATCAAGGAATGCAAGCCCCTTTCGTCTTAAACAAAAGACTAATTGCTTCATCCTTCTGCAAACCAGTTATGTCCCCTACTAAACGCCCCTTTCGCGTCCTTTTCTACCGAAACGGACGCCTTATCCCATGTTTTCCCCGAAGCCTCAAAGGGCAAGAAATTGGGTGGTTGGCCGCTTTTGGCCAACCGTACCCGTTTTACGCAACTGTGAAACCGTGAGCAAACGGATCCCGGTCATCGATGAAGATGGTATTATAACCTGTCATGCGTGCCCAGCCCGCAATTGACGGGATAATTCCCGGCAGGACGGTATCTTGACCCGATGCTGGGCCCGTGACTTCCACTGCACGCTCGACGCGACCGTGGAACAACGAACCGATGATGGATTCATGCACGAATTCATCGCCCGGCTTCAGCTTGCCCTTGGCGGTGAGCTGCGCCATGCGTGCCGAGGTGCCAGTGCCGCAAGGCGAACGGTCGATGGCCTTGTCGCCATAAAAGACGGCGTTGCGGGCATGGGCTTCCGGCTTGGTCGGCTTGCCGGTCCAAAGGATATGCGTCAGACGGTTGATATCGGCCAGCAGTGGGTGCTGGAACTTGTATTTCTCGTTGAGACGCTGGCGCAGAACCGGGCTCCAGGCGATCAGCTGCAAGGCGCTGTAATCGGCCATGTCGGTGTAGTTGTCCTGCGGCTCGACGATGGCATAGAAATTACCGCCATAAGCCACATCGACCTTGAGCGTACCGAGATCAGGGCATTCCACTTCCATGCCCTCGGCATAGAGGAAAGCCGGAACATTGGTGAGGCGCACGCGCTCCACATACTGGCCGTTCTGCTCATATTCGATGGCAACCAGACCGGCTGGCGTATCGAGGTTGAGTTTGCCGGGCGTCTTCGGCGTGACGAGGCCCTGTTCAATGGCCATGGTCACCGTACCGATGGTGCCGTGACCGCACATGGGCAAGCAACCGGAGGTCTCGATGAACAGCACCGCCACATCGCAATCCGGGCGCGTCGGCGGATAGAGGATCGATCCCGACATCATGTCGTGGCCGCGTGGTTCGAACATCAGGCCGGTGCGGATCCAGTCAAACTCGCGCAGAAAATGCGCGCGCTTTTCCATCATGGTCGAACCTTCGAGGTTCGGGCCGCCGCCGGCAACCAGACGCACAGGGTTACCGCATGTATGTCCGTCGACGCAGAAAAAGGAATGTCTTGCCATGATGGTCAGTTCCGAAAACGTTGAGGCTTGAATGGTTCGATGTCGATTGCAGGCTTCGCACCGGTGATCAGATCGCGGATGAGGCGTCCGGTCGCTGCCGATTGCGTGAGGCCAAGATGGCCGTGGCCGAAGCCGTAGAAAATATTTCCGCCCGACGATGCGCGGCCGATAACAGGCACTGAGTCCGGAATGGACGGACGATAGCCCATCCACTCGCGTCCGCCTTCAGTCTTGAGGCCGGGCAGGAAGCGGGAAGCCTTGGTCAGCATCGCTTTGGAGCGCGCATAATTCGGCGGCAGATCAAGCCCGCCGAATTCAACCGCGCCGCCAACGCGCAATCCTGTCGCCATTGGCGTGACGACGAAACCGTGACTTGGGAAAGTGAGCTGTCGCTTCACATCGAAAGACCCCACCGGCAATGTGGTGTTGTAACCGCGTTCGGTGTCGAGCGGCACCGCGTCGCCGAACCCCTTGGCGAAATCGCGTGAGAAGGCGCCGGTCATCACGATGAGGTTCTTCGCGTTGATTTCGGTGCCGTCTTCAAGACGCACACGCGCGCCGCCATCTGCCGGTTGCGCGCTCGTCACTTTCGCTTTCAGGAAGCGTGCGCCAAGGCGCTCCGCATAGGCCCAGACAGCCTGTCCGAACAGTTTCGGGTCGCTGACATTTTTCCAGCCGGGCACGAAGGTTCCGGCCACGATGCGCGGGCTCAGACCCGGCTGCAATTCGGCCAGCCGCGCACCATGGACATGCTCATGCGCAATGCCAGCCTTCTCGCGAATGTCCCAGCTTGGCAGAGCAGCGTTCAGCTCGGCTTCGCTTTCATAGAGTTCCAGATTGCCGTTTTCCTGCAGACGGTCGCGCAACTCGGCGCGGTCGATCAGCGCCAGCATTTCGCTTGCCGCAAGCCGCATGATATTGGCCTGCGTGACAGCGGTTTTCTCCAGCGCTTCGGCGCTGCTGGCGCGCCAGAATTGATACAGCCACGGCACCATTTTCGGGAAATAGGACGGGCGAATGGAGAACGGTCCCAGCGGGTCCATCAGCCAGCCCGGTACCTTGCGCATGACACCCTTGGAAGCCAGCGGCAGAATTTCGGAAAAGGCGAGCGCCGCAGCATTGCCGGAACTCGTTTCCTCGCAAATGCCCGTGCGATCAATGACGAGCACGTCACGCCCGGCTTCGGTCAGGAGAGCTGCCGTCACAGAACCGACAATGCCGCCGCCGATGATAACAATATCCTGCTGTCCCATTTTTTGCTGCTTGTTGGGATCAGATTTCATTCTTGTGCGGCTCCCCACCGATCCTTATGAGAGGCGTCATCACGGATGGAGCCCCTTGTCTTTGTCAATACCGGTTACCCGGTGCCCGAATTTCTTGCTTGCAATCCATGCCTGTCTGGCACAATGCGGGTTCGAAATCAGAGCGACTTTGAAATCGGAGCGCCAGCCCGTCTAACAAAATTTTGGAATAACACTATGCCGAAACCCGGTTAAAGCAAGCGGAGGCCCGGCATGGCTGCACCCTTGGTCCGTATTGATATATCAGAGATATATTTGTAGGATTGTTTCATGTCAATTGCCATCATGCAGGACACTGGACCCGATGACACAGACGAGCCTCCGCGAGCGGTCAATGAAAAGCGCCACCGGCAAACTGACAACCGCCATTGACGGCCTAGGCGGCGAAAGCCTTGCCGATCAGGCCTATCGCACGCTTGAACGCATGATCGTGACACTCGAACTGGAGCCGGGAGCTGTCGTCAACGAACGCACGCTCATCGAGCTGACAGGAATGGGGCGCACACCGCTGCGTGAAGCCATTCAGCGGCTTGCCTGGGAAGGACTGATGGAAGTCCGCCCCCGTTCCGGCATTGCGATCGCGCCGATTGACCCGAAGGATTTTGCCAAGGTGCTGGATGCCCGCGAAGGCGTCGAACGTGTGTTGGCGCGCGATGCGGCCCGCTTTGGTAGTCCGCGCGATTATCAACGGCTGGAGGCGGCCGCCGCTGCCATGCGGAAGGCCATCCCGGATGAGGACGTGCAGTCATTTCTCGATGCCGACAAGGCCTTCGACATCGTTCTCGGCACCGCGGCCAACAATCCCTATGCGACCCGTCTGGCGGCCCCGCTTCAGACGCATAGCCGTCGCTTCTGGTTCCGCTTGCGCCCATCGGCCAGCATTACCGGCTCCGCCCATGCCCATGCCGCGCTCATCGAAGCCATTGTGTCCCGCGAACCGGAGCGCGCCAGCAATACCGCAAGTGAACTGATGGAATATCTGCGCACGCTTGCACCCTAACGCATACGGGAACTTCTACGCGAGCGCTCTGTCGTTCTCACGCCGTAGGAGGCCGATGCATTGGTATCGAAAACCATGCCGTCATCCGTATTCACATCGTTGAGCGCCCGCGCATAGGAATGCCGGGTGCCATGGCGCATATCCTTCGCCTGCACCGAAACGATGGAAACAATGGCCATGAGGCCCACCAGGGTCTGGGTCGAATAACGCATTTCCGACGCTCCCGTCAGGCAAAACACCACGGCACTTGTTCGATCCGTTCAACGGCGCTTTGTGTGTTGGTTTGAACGCACATCTTTTCGAAAGCCGACTTGCGCATTTCTGGACATGCGTTCCGTCCGCAAAATTGTGCGACCAGTGAACGGTGAACTGGCGACCGAAAGATGGCGCAAGCCGACCGGCTTCGGGGCAGATTTTCACAAAACCGTGATTGAAATAAAAAAGCCGGAGCGAACGCTCCGGCCGGTTTCTCAAGGACTGAGACGTTCGTTTAATGCGTCTTGTTCATCGATTCCGACATTTTGCGCAGCACATTCAGTGCAACGCTCAATTCTTCATCAGTGACGCCTTCAAGCAGGTCCTCACGCACGTCGCCGGCGAGTTTCTCAACCTGCTCGGCAAGAACCTTGCCCTCTTCGGTCATCACGACACGCTTGGCGCGCCGGTCACCTTCGACGGTCTGGCGCTCGATGAACGACTGACGCTCCAGACCATCGAGCAGGCGAACCATGGTCGCATTCTCGATCTCCAGCGTTTCAGCCAGTTCCTTCTGATAAAGACCTTCCTGTTCAATCAGTGCCAGCAGCGTGCGCGCGCGCGCCAGTGTCAGGCCGCGCTCCTTTACCCTGGCGTCAAAAACGGTGCGAAGCTTGCGGTTCACCTTCGCCATGGCATCAATCATTTCTGCTCTGAGATCTGTCGTGCTCATATCCGATGCCTTATATATTAGTAAACTAACGATTGTGTTTCTGGATAAATGGCTCACGGTTCATTTTCAATGGTTACACGCGCAAGTCACGCAAGCGTGAAGTTTTTCCCTCAGCCTGGGGAGTAAAACCAAATAAGTTGTGCCTGAAGCCTGAATTTAAGAACCGAAATAACTTGAAAAACGAATAGTCGTTAAAAAGAAAAATATGCGCTGCAAATGAAACCAAAAAGAAAAGCGGACCAAAGTCCGCTTCTCCATAAAATCTGTGAATTTCTTAGCCAATCAGCCCGGTATAACCGCGCCCTGCAGCGTCATCAGCTGGTGCAGGAAGATTTCGGCCTTGGTGCGATGCTCCGGCGACGTCGCATCATCGAGCGCCTTGCGGGCTTCATCGATGCGGCGCGTAATGTCCGACGGCTCAATGGCGTCGACATGCGTTGCGGATTCGGCCAGCACGGTGCAGCTCTGCGGGGTAATATCGGCAAAACCACCGAAAACCACATAAGAGTCGGACTTGCCGTCGGCAAGCTTCACCGAAACGACTCCCGGCATGATCGTCGACATCAGCGGCGAATGACCGGCGAGAGCCGTCAGATAGCCTTCGCTACCCGGAATGACGACTTCCGTCACCTGCGCGGAAAGCAGGAGGCGTTCAGGCGACACGAGTTCGAATTGGAAAGCTTGAGCCATGGTTCTCACTTAAATCTCAAGAGCACGATCCCGAAACTGGAAACCGGTTTTCGAAAAAATCGTGCTCAAACAAATGAAGAGGTCGTCTCGGTGGGCCTGTCGGCCCACCGGGAAACTCAATTCATCAAGCGGCTTCGGCAGCCAGCTTCTTCGCCTTTTCGATCGCTTCTTCAATCGAGCCGACCATGTAGAAGGCCGGTTCTGGAAGATGATCGTATTCACCTGCGCAAAGGCCCTTGAAGCCCTTGATGGTGTCGGCGAGGTCAACCAGCTTGCCTGGCGAACCCGTGAAGACTTCAGCAACGAAGAACGGCTGCGACAGGAAGCGTTCGATCTTACGAGCGCGCGCAACGGTCAGCTTGTCGTCTTCCGACAGTTCGTCCATGCCGAGGATGGCGATGATGTCCTGAAGCGACTTGTAGCGCTGAAGGATCGACTGAACCTGACGGGCGACGGCGTAGTGTTCTTCACCAACGATCATCGGATCGAGCATGCGCGACGTGGATTCCAGCGGATCCACAGCCGGGTAAATACCCTTTTCAGCGATCGAACGGTTCAACGTGGTGGTCGCGTCCAAGTGAGCGAACGACGTTGCCGGTGCAGGGTCAGTCAAATCGTCGGCAGGAACGTAAATTGCCTGAACCGAGGTAATCGAACCCTTGGTCGTCGTGGTGATGCGTTCCTGCATCGCGCCCATGTCGGTTGCCAGCGTCGGCTGATAACCCACAGCGGAAGGAATACGGCCGAGAAGAGCCGAAAGTTCCGAACCAGCCTGCGTGAAGCGGAAGATGTTGTCCACGAAGAACAGAACGTCCTGGCCCTTGTCACGGAAGTTTTCGGCAACCGTCAGACCCGACAGAGCAACGCGAGCGCGCGCACCCGGAGGCTCGTTCATCTGACCGTAGACGAGTGCGGCCTTGGAGCCTTCACCGCCACCGAGCTTGTTAACGCCCGATTCGATCATTTCGTGGTAAAGATCGTTACCTTCACGGGTACGTTCACCAACGCCAGCGAATACCGAATAACCGCCGTGCGCCTTAGCAACGTTGTTGATCAGTTCCATGATGAGAACGGTCTTGCCGACTCCGGCACCGCCGAACAGACCAATCTTACCGCCCTTGGCGTAAGGAGCGAGAAGGTCGACGACCTTGATGCCCGTTACGAGGATTTCAGCTTCGGTCGACTGTTCGATATACTCAGGAGCTTCCTGGTGGATCGCACGACGGGCAGTGGTCTTGATCGGACCAGCTTCGTCAACCGGCTCGCCGATGACGTTCATGATGCGACCGAGGGTTTCTTCACCAACCGGAACCATGATCGGGTTGCCGGTGTCGCGCACTTCGTGACCGCGAACCAGACCTTCGGTCGAGTCCATGGCGATGGTGCGAACGGTGTTTTCGCCCAGATGCTGCGCAACTTCGAGAACCAGGCGGTTGCCCAGATTGTCGGTTTCCAGAGCGTTGAGGATCAGCGGAAGCTGACCGTCTTCGAACTGTACGTCGACAACAGCGCCGATGACCTGAGTGATCTTGCCGACTGCGCCGGTCGTTGCAGCCTTGGGAGCTGCAGGAGACTTGCTTGCCGGAGATTTGGCGGCAGCCGCCTTAGCCGGTGTAGCCTTGGCCGGAGCCTTCTTCGCCGCTGCCGGCTTTGCTTCGGCCGCGGCGGTAGTTTTCGGGGTCGCTGCTTTTGCCATCGATCCTTACCTTCCGTTAGCATGGTCCCGAAAAGTTGCAGACTTCCCGGATAGACCGTGCGGTAAACCCTAGAGCGCTTCCGCGCCCGAAATGATTTCGATCAGTTCCTTGGTGATCTGAGCCTGACGCTGACGATTATACGTGATCGACAACTTGTTGATCATGTCACCGGCATTACGCGTCGCATTGTCCATCGCGCTCATCTTCGCGCCCATTTCGCCCGCCACATTTTCCAAGAGAGCGCGGAAAATCTGGACCGAAATATTGCGCGGGATCAGCGTGCTCAGGATCGCCGCAGGATCAGGTTCGTACTCATAAATCGCATCGCCTGCAGTGTCCGCCTGCGCAACATCGCCAGCCGAAGCCGGAATGATCTGCTGTGCAGTCGGGATCTGTGCAATCACCGACTTGAATTCGGAATAGAACAGGGTGCAGACATCAAATGCGCCTTGTTCGAACAGCTCGATCACCTTGTGGCCGATCTGGTCGGCATGCACAAAAGCGAGCTGCTTGACTTCGCGCAAATTGACGTGGTCGATGATCAGAGAGGCAAATTCGCGACGCAGAATATCTGCGCCCTTCTTGCCGACCGTGATGATCTTGACCGTCTTGCCTTCAGCGAGGAGCTTGCGGGTATGATCGCGCGCCAGGCGTGCGATCTGCGAGTTGAAACCGCCGCAAAGGCCACGTTCTGCAGTGCAGACGACGAGCAGATGCACGTCGTCCTTACCCGTACCGGCCATCAATGCCGGTGCATCTTCGCCGCTGACATTCTGCGCGATATTCGCGAGAACGGCGCCCATGCGCTGCGAGTAAGGCCGTGCGGCCTCCGCAGCTTCCTGGGCACGGCGCAGCTTCGCCGCGGCGACCATCTGCATCGCCTTGGTGATTTTCTGCGTCGCCTTGACCGAGGCGATACGGTTTCTCAGATCCTTTAGTGAAGGCATCCGTTCATCCCGTCACAAAATTCAAGCAAAAGACTTGGCGAACGCGTCGACCGCTGCCTTGAGCTTTGCTTTGATGTCGTCGGTGAGCGCCTTCTGATCGCGGATCGCATCCAGCACATCCTTGTGCTCGGTGCGCAGCGAAGAAAGAAGACCTGCTTCGAACTTGCCAACCTGGTTGACGGCGATCTTGTCGAGATAGCCATTCACGCCGGCGAAAATCACGGCAACCTGTTCTTCCGTCTTGAGCGGCGAGAACTGCGGCTGCTTGAGAAGCTCGGTCAGACGTGCGCCGCGGTTCAGCAAACGCTGGGTCGAGGCATCGAGATCCGAACCGAACTGTGCGAAAGCGGCCATTTCACGATACTGGGCGAGCTCGCCCTTGATCGAACCGGCAACCTGCTTCATGGCCTTGACCTGAGCCGAAGAACCAACGCGCGAAACCGACAGACCGACGTTAACAGCCGGGCGGATACCCTGATAGAACAGGTTGGTTTCGAGGAAGATCTGGCCGTCGGTGATCGAGATCACGTTGGTCGGAATGAAGGCCGAAACGTCGTTGCCCTGGGTTTCGATGACCGGCAGAGCCGTCAGCGAGCCAGCGCCGTTTTCGTCGTTGAGCTTTGCAGCGCGCTCGAGAAGACGCGAGTGCAGATAGAAAACGTCGCCCGGATAAGCTTCACGGCCCGGAGGACGACGAAGCAGAAGGGACATCTGACGGTAAGCAACAGCCTGCTTGGACAGATCGTCATAACCGATGAGAGCGTGCTGACCGTTGTCACGGAAGTATTCGCCCATTGCGCAACCTGCGAACGGAGCGAGGTACTGCATCGGAGCCGGATCGGAAGCGGTAGCAGCGATAACGATCGAATATTCGAGAGCGCCGCGTTCTTCGAGAACCTTGACGAACTGAGCAACAGTCGAACGCTTCTGGCCGATAGCAACGTAAACGCAATAAAGCTTTTCGCTGTCCGGGCCGTTGTCGTGGATCGGCTTCTGGTTCAGGAAGGTGTCGAGAATGATGGCGGTCTTGCCGGTCTGACGGTCACCGATGACCAGCTCGCGCTGACCACGACCAACCGGGATCAGAGCGTCAACAGCCTTGAGGCCGGTCGACATTGGCTCATGAACCGACTTGCGCGGGATGATGCCCGGTGCCTTCACGTCGACGCGGCGACGCTCGGTAGCAACGATTGGGCCCTTGCCGTCGATCGGGTTGCCGAGAGCGTCAACGACGCGGCCCAGCAGGCCCGGACCAACCGGCACGTCAACGATGGCGCCGGTACGCTTAACGACGTCGCCTTCCTTGATGTCACGGTCGGCACCGAAGATAACGACACCAACGTTGTCGTTTTCAAGGTTGAGCGCCATGCCGCGAATGCCGCCGGGGAATTCGACCATTTCACCAGCCTGAACATTGTCCAGACCATAGACGCGAGCAATACCGTCGCCGACGGACAGAACCTGACCGACCTCGGAGACCTCAGCCTCCTTGCCGAAGTTCTTGATTTGCTCTTTCAGGATAGCGGAAATTTCCGCAGCGCGGATGTCCATCAGCCGACCTCTTTCAGTGCAAGCTTGAGAGAAGATAGTTTGGTGCGAAGGGACGTGTCGATCTGACGCGAACCCATCTTGACGATAAGACCGCCGAGGATCGACGGATCGACGGTGACGTTAATCGTCACGTCCTTGCCGGCCACGCTCTTCAGCGTTGCCTTCAATTCGTTTTCCTGCGCAGCGGTGAGCGCATGCGCGGAAGTGACATCGGCGGAAACTTCTCCGCGATGTTCAGCAGCAATCTTGTGGAATGCGGCGATAATGCCCGGCAGGGCGAAAAGGCGGCGGTTCGCTGCGACGACGCGCAGGAGATTTCCGACCAGACCCGTGATGCCCGCCTTGTCGGCAATGGCGCCGATCGCATGGAGCTGGTCTTCCGAAGAAAATACCGGACTGGAGATCAGACGCTTGAGGTCCTCGCTTCCGCTCAGAAGCGCCTCGAAACGAACAAGATCTTTCTCCACAGCAGCAACGGACTTGGCTTCGAGCGCCAGCTCGAAAAGCGATCCGGCGTAACGCTGTGCCACACCTGAAATGAGCGAAGACGTTTCAGCCACGAACAACCTGCTCTCTACGTTGAAACCATCCTTTTGGGGCCCATTATTGCTCAGGACGCCAAGCCGATGATTTTATTGAATGTTTCCGGAAAACCACTGACGCGCGAGCACGTCAACACCGAAATGTGATTGCCGTCTAGCATAGACGAACAGGACTCGCAACACGCGAATCCCGCACTTTTGTGTAAGTTTTGTCGCGTTTTCAGATCAAAAAAGTCGCAGGGTTAACCGATGAAGCCAAAAGCGTAGAGCAATGGCCCGGCGGCCAGAAGGAATTCTACAATTCCTGCCAACCAGTTATAGATAGTGCCGCCCCTATCGGACATCATCGAGATGAAGCGACCGAACAGCGCAAAGCCCCATGCCACACCCAAAACGATCCACAGGTAGGGCTGTGCAAAGATGAGAGCGCCAAGACCGAGAGCGAGATAAGGACCAGCCAGCACCGCGCGGATGGAGCTGAAGGCTTCCGGACGGGCATTGATCGGCTGCAACCGCAACAGCTTCATGGTGATGCCGGGCGCGAAAAGCATGACAATGCCCGCAAAGGCGGTCACGGCTGCCGAGCTCCAGGCGAGCCATTCGCCGGTCGTGGTGGGAAGATAGAATTCCATCGTATTCACCTTCTTCGTTTTAGGCCCTATAGCGGATAATTCTCCGAGATTCCATGCCGGTTCCGGTCACAAGAAACTCTGGGGATCTATGTCCACTTGAACGCGGATAGACCCTCGTTCCTTTGGCGAAGCCGCCAGCAAAGCGCGGATAAAGGATTGAATATCCGCGCGTTTTGTCCCGTGGATCAATATCCGGAAACGATGCCTTCCGCGCACCAGCGCCAGCGGTGCTTCGGCTGGACCGAGCACCGAAATCTCCGAAGAGGACGGTGCTGCACGACGAAGGGCGCGGGCATGATTTTCAGCATCCGGACGATTATCGGCAGAGATGATCAGCGCGGCCAGCCGCCCGAATGGCGGCAGCGCGCTACGCTCCCGCTCCTCGATCTCGCGAGCATAAAACGCCTCGGTATCGCCGCTGACGATGGCGCGCATAACCGGATGATCCGGCTGGTAAGTCTGGATCAGACCGAGACTCTTGCGGCCCGTTCGGCCTGCGCGCCCGGTCACCTGATTGAGAAGCTGGAAGGTACGTTCGGCGGCGCGCGGGTCGCCATTGGCCAGCCCCAGATCGGCATCCACCACGCCCACCAGCGTCATATTGGGGAAATTGTGCCCCTTGGCGACAAGCTGGGTGCCGATGACGATATCCGCCTCACCCTTCGCAATGGCATCGAGTTCCAGACGCAGCCGCTTCACGCCTCCCGCCATATCAGACGAAAGCACTATGATTCGCGCGTCGGTGAAGGTCGCCGCAACTTCTTCCGCGATGCGTTCTACGCCCGGACCGCAGGCGACCAGATGATCAAGGGTGCCGCATTCCGGGCAGGCTTCGGGCGTCGGCTCGTGATAGCCGCATTGATGGCACATCAACTGGCCGCGAAAGCGATGCTCGACCAGCCAGCTTGAACATTGCGGACACTGGAAGCGATGGCCGCAGACGCGGCACAAGGTCAGCGGCGCGTAACCACGACGGTTGAGGAACAGCAGCGCCTGTTCGCCGCGCTCCACCGTCTTGCCGACGGCTTCGGTAAGCGCAGGCGACAGAAAGCGCCCCGGCGGCGGCGGTGAGCGCCGCATGTCGATGGTCTTCAGATCGGGAAGCGCAGCTTCCGCATAGCGCCCGTAAAGCTTGATTCGCTTGTAACGGCCCTGATCCGCATTGACCTGACTTTCGATCGAGGGCGTGGCCGAGGCAAGCACCACTGGAAAGCCGCCAATGTGGCCGCGCACGACAGCCATATCGCGGGCATTGTAGAAGACCCTGTCTTCCTGTTTGTAAGCCGGATCATGTTCCTCGTCGACGATGATCAGGCCCAGTTCCTTGAAGGGCAGAAACAGCGCGGAGCGTGCGCCTGCGACCACGCGCACCGTACCTTCCGTGACCTGACGCCAGACACGCTCACGCGTGCGTGGCGCAAGGTCGGAATGCCATTCGGCGGGCTTGGCTCCAAACCTGTTGTGGAACCGGTCGAGAAACTGCTGCGTCAGGGCGATTTCCGGCAGGAGAATCAGCACCTGCTTGCCCTGCTCCAATGCCTTGGCGACGGCTTCGAAATAAACTTCGGTCTTGCCGGAGCCAGTGACACCATCAAGAAGCGAAACGGAAAAACAGTCTGCCGCGACGGAATCAGAGAGCATTTCTGCTGCTGCCTGCTGGTCTTCCGAAAGCGTCGCGCGGGCATATTCCGTATCCGGTTTCGCCACCACGGCGGGCGGCGGCAGCATCACTTCCTCGAAAATGCCTTGCGCCTTCAACCCTTCCACGACCGTCGTCGAAACACCAGCCGCATGGGCCAGGCCGGATCGCGTCCAGGCAAGCCCGTCGCGAGCAAGCTCCATCACTCGCGCACGGGCGTCGGTCATGCGTTCTGGCTCGCCGCCTGAATAGCGCAAGCCCGGTACCGATGGCTCGGGATCGAAGGCCGCAGGCACGCGCAATACCATGCGCGCCACCATGCCGGGCGGAGAAAGCGTATAGTCCGCTGCCCAGCGCATGAAACGAAGCATCTCGCTATCCACCGGCGGACAATCGAAAACTTCAGAAATAGATCGCAATTTTTTGGCATCGACCGCATCGGTTTCGCCTTCGCAGACGATACCCGCAACTTCACGCGGTCCGAGAGGGACGCGCACGATCGACCCGGGCTGGACGTTCATGCCCTCCGGGACCATATAAGAATAAGGCCGTTCTGCTGGCATAGGCACCAACACCGGAACCACGCGCGGCGCGAGGCTCGGAAAGAGGCCTTGAACGGGGTTAGCAATATCGTGCGAATCTTTCGACATGATCGCGTGACCTTGGCGCGGCTTTGCGCTAAAGAAAAGCCACCTTCCGGGACTTAAATGGATTTAGCTCCCAAAAACCACCCGCGCTCATTATGGAGGAACGCTGTTATGAAGTTTTTCGTGGACACTGCGGACGTCAAGGAAATCCGCGAACTGAACGACCTCGGACTGGTCGATGGCGTGACCACCAACCCGTCCCTCATCCTGAAGTCGGGTCGTGATATCATTGAAGTTACCAAGGAAATCTGCTCCTTCGTCAAGGGCCCGGTTTCGGCTGAGGTTGCTGCGACCGAGTATGAGCAGATCATGAAGGAAGCGGCCGTCATCTCCAAGATCGCAGACAATATCTGCATCAAGCTGCCGCTGACGCTCGACGGCCTCAAGGCTTGTAAGGCCCTGACCTCGGACGGCCACAAGACCAATGTGACCCTCTGCTTCTCGGCCAATCAGGCACTGCTCGCCGCCAAGGCCGGCGCGACCTTCGTTTCGCCGTTCATCGGCCGTATCGACGATATGGGCGTCAACGGCATGGAACTGATCGCCGAAATCCGCACGATCTTCGACAATTACGATTTCCGCACCGAAATTCTTGCCGCTTCGGTTCGTACCGTCAATCACGTCAAGGAAGCAGCGCTTATCGGCGCCGATGTCGTGACCGCACCTCCGGCAACGCTGAAGGCGCTCGTCAAGCATCCGCTGACCGACAAGGGCCTCGAAACCTTCCTCGCCGATTGGGCGAAGACCGGCCAGAAGATCGCCTAATCAGCGATCTTGCCAGACAGATGGAAGGCGGGCTTATGGCCCGCCTTTTTTATTGCGGCTCACTATTCCAGAACCGTCTCGCCATCCTGCTTGCTCACGCGGATCGGCCTGCTGCCGCATTGCTCGGCAATGGCTTGGGCGAGCGCGCTGGAATGGGTCACCACCCAGATCTGGCTGCGTTCGGATGCCTGCGCGATCATTCTGGCCAGTGACGGGATCATATCCGGGTGCAGGCTCGCCTCGGGCTCGTTCAGCGCAACCAGCGGCGGCAGACGATAGGACAGAAGCGCGCCGGCCAGCGCCAGCAGGCGAATCTGTCCGTCCGATAATTCACCGGGACGAAAAATGCGGGGCGGGAAAGCCGGGAAATTCAGACCGAAACTGGCGGTTTCCTCCGGATAGGGAACGACCAGTTGAGCGCCATCCAGCGCCTCTGCGATAAAACGGTCGAGATCGACCGTATCCTGACGGATATGAGCAAGCGTGGCGAAGACTGAGGCGAGATTGCCGCCATCCTCGTCCAGCATTGCCGCTGTGGCCGCGATGGAAGGCTGACGCGCCGGTGCGTCGCGATCGCTTCTGAAGCCGTGATAAAAGCGCCATCCGCGCATTTGCGCCGAGAGGTCGCCGATTTCCGGATAATGCCCCGACTGGCCGAGCACCGCCAGCCCGCTTTCCGATGTCAGAAGCCGCGCGGGATGCTCAATGCGCCGCCCCTCCCCGTCGCGGGCAAAAACCGCCGGGCCGCGCCGATCCATGAGATCGACCGGGCGGCGACCTGTATCGAGATTGAGCTGCTCTTCCTTGATCTGCGGCTCGAACGGAAAGGCTCCGGATACTGGTGGCGGCAAACCCGCCTCGATCCGATAGGACAGGCGCGATGCCAGCCTTTCATCCTCGAAATCCGCTTCCAGAATAATCCGCGCCGATTCGTGCTTGCGACGACCGCCGCTCCACATGGCCGACTGCATGCCGCCTTCCCGGACAATCTCTGTCGAAAAATTGCCTTCAGCAGCCGCCTTGATCAGTTGCAAAGCCCGATAGAGATTGGATTTGCCAGCGCCGTTTTCACCGACGAACACCGTCACCTGCCCAAGATCAAACCGGACAGAACGCAGCGAACGATAGCCTTTGGCCGAAAAGGAAACGAGGCGCATGATCTCCGCAACAGGCTAACACAATAAAGGGCGGCACAAACCGTGCCGCCCTTTATATCGATCTTGATACGAACCACAAATTCCAATCAACCAGCCAAGGCTGTTACGTACAGTCCGGGCTGAGAGCCGATTGTGCTTTGCCGGCGCATTATTCCCATTTCATCTCGCCCTTGATGACCTTGGCCCCCAGTTCCAGGCTGCTTTCGCCACCGAGATCCGGATAGCGCTTCTTCATCGCGGCGATAAGCTCTGCGCTGTCCTTGGCCTTCGCGGCCTCTTCATCAAACGCAGCGATATAATCACGGGTGAATTTGATCGCAGAAACATCGGTTGCAGAACCAGCCTTCATGTGGGCGGGGACAACGACTTCAGGATTGCGTGCGGCAATCGCATCCAGCGTCTTGATCCAAGCTTCTCGCTGCGCCAGGTCTGGCGTATCGGCCAGCCAGATATGTTCGCCTGCGCCGATCAGAACACCACCGAACACGGCCTTCAGCGATGGCACCCAGAGATAGCGGCGGTTCTTCATGCCTTCAGCCGGAACAACCTCGATCTCGTTGCCTTCCAGCGTGAGTGTCTTCTCATCCGATGCCTGCGGCAGAACAAGATCGGACAGGCTCTGCGGACCATTCTCCTTGAGTTGCGGTCCCCAGACCTTCAGCTTTGTCTCGACATTGCCGTTGATGGCTGCAACGGCCTCAGGGGCAGCAATGATTTTGACATCCGGGAAAGCCGACTGGATTTCACGCAGATTGAAATAATAGTCGGGATCGCTCTGGCTGACATAGACCGTGGTCAGCTTCTTGCCGGTTTCCTTGATCTTCTCGGCAACCGCCTTGCCATCGGAGAAGGTGAAACCACCATCGAGAAGAATGGCCTCTTTCTCTCCGGTCAACAGAACCGGTGTCCGGTTGAAGCCATTCTCGTCGGCCTGAAAAAACTGCCACTTCAGCGGTGCCGCTTTTTCCTGTGCCGCTGCCGGGCCAGCAACGGCGAGCCCCGCCACGCCTATTGCCGCAAAGACCGCGCCTCGCAAAACGTCTGAAAATCGCATCATCTGAATACTCCTGAAATTATGATTGAACCGACGGCAATACCGAGCGGCTTTCGTGCATGACGCTTCGGGCAAGTCCCTTCCCATTTTTCGCGTCACGCCTCGGGCAATATGCAAATTGTAAATTAGTTCATTTGAAACAAGGAGTTATAAAAATGTTTGCAGGGAACAGCGATGTTACCTTGCTGAATTCCTTGAGCCTTTTTGCAATAAAAGAAATAAAAAAAAGCGGCGCTTGGAAGCGCCG
This sequence comes from Ochrobactrum sp. P6BSIII, assembly GCF_014138065.1. Classification (NCBI taxonomy): domain Bacteria; kingdom Pseudomonadati; phylum Pseudomonadota; class Alphaproteobacteria; order Hyphomicrobiales; family Brucellaceae; genus Ochrobactrum; species Ochrobactrum sp. P6BSIII. The sequence goes on from NZ_JACGXB010000010.1 coordinate 159,556, forward strand.
CTTTTTGGATTTCAGACCAAAGAACCGATCAGAGCTTCGAGAGCTTCTGCGCCAGTGCTAGGAAAACCTGCTCGGCCAGCTCTTCTGCTGCACGCTTGCGCGCATCGCGTTCTGCACGAAGGTTTGCGAATTCCTGACGCGGACGATCGAAGGAAGCGCCCGTCGTGCGTGTACCCGTGGCAAGCGGCTTGCCGTCCTTGTCACGCAGCACGAAATTCGACGTCGCCTTGACAATACCAGCCGATGGACGGCCCGTACGGTCGGTCTGATCGCCGATATCCACGCTCACGGCGGAAATCGTACTCGTTCTCAAGCCGAGGCTGAGACGATACATCGGATTGGCTGGCTCGCCAGCACCACCGCCCAACAGGAAGATGAGGCGATTGCGAACCTGCTGACCATATACGTCATGAGCCGCATCAACGGACACGGAAGCAAGCTTGGTACGCATATCCGGCGTCACGCTGCCACCGATCGAACCACCAGCGCCGCCGCCCGACGAATAAAGCGGCTGCACCGTGCAGGCAGCCAGAAGAGCCGCAGCTCCCACAGCCACAAAAGCGACGCGGAAAGTCTTGATTGCGGAGAGGAAACGATCAGGCAACGACATTGACGATCCTTTGCGGCACCACGATAATCTTCTTCGGCGAGCCCCCGTTGAGCGCAGCCTTGACGAAGTCAAGTTCGAGCACCGCCTGTTGGATGCTAGCTTGATCAGCGTCGCGGGCGATTGTCAAATCCCCACGCTTCTTGCCGTTGATCTGCACGGGCATCACAATCTCGTTTTCCACCACCAATGCGGCATCGAATGCCGGCCATGGCGCGCGGGCGACCAACGTTTCCTGTCCGGCGATTTTGCCGCCCAGTTCCGTCAGGCACTGTTCGGCCAGATGCGGCATCATCGGCGCGAGCATCTGGATGAGCTTTTCCGTGGCGTCACGAACGGCGCCCTTCAGCTCGTCATCGGCCTTGTCCGAGGCGACAAGCTGCAACGGTGCTGCAAGCGCATTCACCAGCTCATAAAGACGCGCAACGCCGCGATTGAAGGCGAGCTTTTCAATATCGTCGCCAACAGCGTTGACCGTCTTGTGCACGGCCTTGGAAACGGCAAGGGCTTCGCCCTGCGAACCGGTCTTGGGCGCAACATCTTTCAGATGCTCGGCCGCTTCCGACACCAGACGCCAGACGCGCTGCACGAAGCGATGCGCACCTTCAGCACCTGCTTCCGTCCAGATCACGTCACGCTCAGGCGGCGAATCGGACAGCATGAACCAGCGCGCAGTATCTGCACCATAAGAAGAGATGATATCGTCGGGATCGACGACATTCTTCTTCGACTTCGACATTTTCTCGATGGAACCGATTTCGACCGGCGCGCCGCTATCCAGCAGGGTTGCCGTGCGTTTGCCGTCAGCGTCCTCGATGCGGATATCGGCAGGCGCAACCCACTGGCCATCGGCCCTGTAGGTTTCGTGGACGACCATGCCCTGCGTGAACAGGCCCTTGAAAGGCTCGTCCAGACCGACATGACCTGTAGCCTTCATGGCGCGGGTGAAGAAGCGCGAATAGAGCAGATGCAGGATCGCGTGTTCGACACCGCCAATATACTGGTCGACCGGCAGCCAGCGATCAGCAATCGCACGATCCGTCGGCTCGTTTTCCCAAGGAGCCGTGAAGCGCGCATAGTACCAGGACGAATCGACGAACGTATCCATCGTGTCCGTCTCGCGACGGGCTTCGCCGCCGCATTTCGGGCACTTCACATGACGCCACGTGGCGTGACGGTCCAGCGGATTGCCCGGATGGTCGAAATCGACATCATCCGGCAGCTTGACCGGCAGGTCGGCGCGCGGCACCGGATTGACGCCACAGCTCTCGCAATGGATCATCGGGATCGGGCAGCCCCAATAGCGCTGGCGCGAAATGCCCCAGTCGCGCAGACGGAACTGCACCTTGCGAGCCGCCTGCGGCTGATTGCCGAGCGTGGACTGTTCCAGACGGTTTGCGACCTCGTTGAAGGCTGCTTCCGGCGTCAAACCATCGAGGAAGCGCGAATTGATCATCACACCGTCATCGGTATAAGCCGTGTCGGTGATGGCAAAAGTCGCAGCATCGTCGCCCTTCGGCAGAACGACCGGTGTTACCTTCAGCGCATATTTGTTGGCGAAATCCAGATCGCGCTGATCATGTGCAGGGCAGCCGAACACAGCGCCTGTGCCATATTCCATCAATACGAAATTGGCGACATAGACCGGCAGCTCCCAGTTCTCGTCGAACGGATGCTTGACCTTGACGCCAGTATCGAAGCCCTTCTTTTCAGCGGTTTCAAGCGCTGCAAGTGAGGTGCCATGCTGGTGGCATTCTTCGATGAAGCCGGTGAGCGACGCATTGTTTTCTGCAAGCTTCTTGGCCAGCGGATGATCGGCAGAAATCGCGACAAAAGCCGCGCCGAACAGCGTGTCCGGACGCGTCGTGTAAACCTCGATCTCCGAGAAGCCTTCCGGCGCCGTCTTGCCGTCGAGCGCGAAACGAACCTGCAAGCCTTCCGACTTGCCGATCCAGTTGCGCTGCATCAGGCGAACTTTTTCCGGCCATTGGTCAAGCGTATCGAGACCGGCCAGCAACTCTTCGCTGAAATCAGTGATCTTGAAGAACCACTGCGTCAGTTCGCGCTGTTCGACCAGCGCGCCAGAGCGCCAGCCGCGACCATCCACCACCTGCTCATTGGCAAGCACGGTATTGTCGACCGGATCCCAGTTGACCTTGGAGGTCTTGCGCGTCACCAGACCTTTTTCGAACAGGTCGATGAACAGCATCTGCTGACGGTGATAATATTCCACATCGCAGGTCGCGAATTCGCGCGACCAGTCGAGCGACAGGCCCATGGACTTGAGCTGGCGCTTCATCGTGTCGATGTTCTGGTAGGTCCATTCCTTCGGATGCACCTTGTTCTGCATCGCCGCGTTTTCCGCAGGCATGCCGAACGCGTCCCAGCCCATCGGATGGAGCACATTGAAACCCTTGGCACGCTTGTAGCGGGCGACGACATCGCCCATCGCATAGTTGCGCACATGGCCCATATGGATGCGCCCCGATGGATAGGGGAACATCTCAAGCACATAATACTTCTCGCGCGGATCGCTGTTGTCCGTTTCGAAAGTCCGGTTTTCTTCCCAGACTTTCTGCCAGTGAGCTTCCGCCACGCGCGGATTATAACGTTCGGCTGCCATGTCCGTATTTACTCGTACGAAGGTGATGCAATAAGGAGAGTCGATATTTAATGGCGACCTTCACCACGTATTGGCGAAAGCGTCAACCTTTTGCGGATGAAAAGCCTGAAAGCGAGAGTTTCATGTCAGATATCGTCACGAACCTGAACACGGTCAAGGCCGCAATCGCCACTGCCGAAAAAGAAGCGCATCGTAACAAAGGCTCGGTCACGCTCGTCGCCGTGTCGAAAACCTTCGATGCGGATGCGATCCGCCCGGCGCTCGATGCCGGACAGCGCGTCTTCGGCGAAAATCGCGTGCAGGAAGCGCAAGCCAAATGGCCTGAACTGCGCGATGATTATTCCGGCGTTGAACTGCATCTGATCGGTCCTCTGCAATCGAACAAGGCCGCCGATGCCGTTGCCCTGTTCGACGTCATTGAAACGGTTGACCGCGAGAAGATCGCAGCAGCCCTTGCCGACGAGATCAACAAGCAGGGTAAGAGCCCGAAACTCTATGTGCAGGTCAATACGGGTCTGGAAGAGCAGAAGGCCGGCATTGCACCGAAGGATGCCGTTGCCTTTGTCGCCCGCTGCCGCAGCGAACATGGCCTCGCCATCGAAGGACTGATGTGCATTCCACCGGCAGATGAAAATCCGGGACCGCATTTTGCCCTGCTGGAAAAGCTCGCCCGCGAGGCTGGTGTTGAAAAGCTCTCCATGGGCATGTCGGGCGACTATGAAACCGCCATCGGCTTCGGCGCAACTTCGGTTCGTGTCGGCTCGGCGATTTTTGGCGGACGTTCCTATACGTCTCCGGCCTGAACCTCACTGTGCGCTTTGATGCGACCGATGATCCGCGTATAGACCCAGGCAAGCGCAATCGCCACGGCGCATCCAAGCGCGATTTCGACAAGCCTTGAAAGGGCGAGCAGCAACTCCTCATTGCGCGTCTGGGCAAAGCGTCCCGCATCCATGACAATCACCACGGTTGCGGGCGCCAGCCGCCAGTTGATCGGATATTTGTCGATCATCAGGATGAGCAGCACCGTCAATGCCGCGCCGAACAGGCTGGCCAGCGGAGAATAACCGAATATCCAGATCGTCAGCATCCCGATGGAACAACCGACCGCCGTGTTGATCGCCCGCGCCTGCGCCAATGCCAGTGTCGCCCGCACATCCGGATCGGAAATGATCAGGACGGTAATCACGGCCCAGATCGGATGCTCAATCCCCACCCAGTGAAGCGCGAACCAGCAAATAAGGCAACCGAGCAATGTCTTCGAGGCATAAAGCAGTGCCTTGCCCGGATTGGTCAGATGCGGAAGCGTCATATGGCCTCGGTTGCCTGTTTGCTCACATTATCGATCAGTGCAGAACGATCTCCCCTTGCACATTCCTCCAGTCCGATGGGCCGAGCAAGCGGCAATGCGTATAGGTCACCGAATGCAGCGGCCCGTCGATCTCCCGTTTCCAGAACTCGATAAAATGGTGCAGCACCGGAAATTCCGGTGCGACATCATATTCCTGCCAGACAAACAGCTGAAGCAGATGCGGATGGTCCGGCATGTGGTAGAAGAGTTTTGCCGTCGTCAAACCATAACCGGCGAGTTGCAGTTCGAAGGCCGATTTCGCGTGAAAAGCGGACGTCGTCATGGCGATTTCCCCTTTTTGTGAAGAGCCATATATTCGGCTCCTGGATTTGAGATAATCACTCCAAATGGTTTTTAAAGTGTAAAAACAATATGTTAGCAACAAATGGCTATGAGTGCTGCCAATTCAAAGATTTAGCCTGCGTCATTGTGGACGGGAGACGCACCAATCGTCTAATTTACCTTCACAGCTTAGGAAGCTAGATAAGACCCAACAGTGGTTACGAACCACGCACTGACGAGAGGACGTTGGTGAAACTTGGAGGAAATGATGTCGGAAAAGCTTTACCCCGTACTGCCGGAGGCAAAGAAGAACACGCTCATTGACAATGAGACCTACCTCGAATGGTACAAGGAAAGCGTGAGCGATCCGGATGGCTTCTGGGCCAAGCACGGTCGCCGCATCGACTGGTTCAAGCCTTTCACCAAGGTCAAGAACACCGATTTCAACGGCGATGTATCCATCAAGTGGTATGAGGACGGCGTTACCAACGTCTCCTACAACTGTATCGACCGTCACCTGAAGAGCCGTGGCGACAAGGTCGCCATCATCTGGGAAGGCGACAACCCCTATATCGACAAGAAGATCACCTATCGCGAGCTTTATGAAAACGTTTGCCGCTTGGCGAATGTGCTCAAGAAGCACGGCGTCAAGAAGGGCGACCGCGTTACGATCTATTTGCCGATGATCCCGGAAGCCGCCTATGCCATGCTCGCCTGCGCGCGCATCGGCGCAGTGCATTCTGTGGTTTTCGCAGGCTTCTCGCCGGAAGCGCTGGCTGGTCGTATCGTCGATTGTGAGTCCACTTTCGTCATCACCGCCGATGAAGGCGTGCGTGGCGGCAAGCCGGTTCCACTAAAGGAAAACACCGACACCGCCATCGACATTGCCGCCAAGCAATATGTCATGGTCAACAAGGTGCTGGTCGTGCGCCGCACCGGCGGCAAGGTCAGCTGGGGTCGTGGTCGCGATCTCTGGTATCATCAGGAAGTCGCCAGCGTCGAACCGCATTGCGAACCGGAACCGATGAATGCGGAAGATCCGCTGTTCATCCTCTACACCTCCGGCTCCACCGGCAAGCCGAAGGGCGTGCTGCACACCACTGGCGGTTATCTGGTCTATGCCTCGATGACCCATCAATATGTCTTCGACTATCATGACGGCGACACCTATTGGTGCACGGCGGATGTGGGTTGGGTCACCGGCCATTCCTATATCGTCTATGGTCCGCTGGCCAATGGTGCCACGACGCTGATGTTTGAAGGCGTGCCGAATTTCCCCGATCAGGGCCGGTTCTGGGAAGTCATCGACAAGCATCACGTCAACATCTTCTATACGGCACCGACGGCGATCCGTGCATTGATGGGCGCTGGCGATGAATTCGTCACGCGTTCTTCCCGCTCATCACTGCGCCTGCTCGGCTCGGTTGGCGAGCCGATCAATCCGGAAGCCTGGGAATGGTATTATCATGTGGTCGGCGATGAAAAGTCGCCCATCGTCGATACCTGGTGGCAGACGGAAACCGGCGGCATTCTGATCACGCCGCTGCCCGGCGCAACCGATCTCAAGCCCGGCTCCGCCACGCGGCCGTTCTTCGGCGTCAAGCCGCAGCTCGTGGATAATGAGGGCAATGTGGTCGATGGCGCGACCGACGGCAATCTCTGCATCACCGACAGCTGGCCGGGCCAGATGCGCACGCTTTATGGCGACCACAAGCGCTTCATCGAGGCTTACTTCTCCACCTATAAGGGCAAGTATTTCACCGGTGACGGCTGCCGCCGCGATGAGGACGGTTATTACTGGATTACCGGTCGCGTCGATGACGTGCTGAATATTTCCGGCCACCGTCTTGGCACGGCGGAAATCGAATCGGCACTCGTCTCGCATCATTCGGTTTCGGAAGCAGCCGTTGTCGGCTATCCGCACCCGATCAAGGGACAGGGCATTTATTGCTACGTCACCTTGATGACGGGCGCTGAGGCGCAGGATGCTGATGAGCTGCGCAAGGAGCTGACCCAGCATGTGCGCAAGGAAATCGGCCCTATCGCGACACCGGACAAAATCCAGTTCGCGCCCGGCCTGCCGAAGACCCGCTCGGGCAAGATCATGCGCCGTATCCTGCGCAAGATCGCCGAGGACGATTTTGGCTCACTGGGCGACACGTCGACTCTCGCCGATCCAGGCGTCGTGGATGATCTGATCGCCAACCGTCAGAACAAAAAGTAAAACAAGAAGGCCGGGAATTTCCCGGCCTTCTTGCTTATCCTGCTACCGCCAAAGCTTGGTGAGATTTTCGGTCCTGCATGCCGAAAATCGTGGTCTTCGAGGACCGGAGCGGAGTGTACTTAAGTACATGAGCACCGGAAGCGCAGAAGAACGCGATTTGCAGGCCGCAGGAGCGGGAATATCCCAAGCTTACGAGCTTAGAAGTCGATCGTGCGCCCCTTGATCTCCCAATCGCCGAAACGCGCCGGGTCCTTACCGCCGCGCCCGCCGATTTCACGCGGGGCTTTGGCATTCGTTTCGGCAGCGCGGCGTTCTTCCGCTTCCTTGAGGGCGCGCTGGGCAGCCGGAGGCAGATCGTCAAACTTGCGCGGCGCAGCGTTCTCGTCGATGTCGGTTTCGTTGCGTTTATCGGTCATCCGCTGAAGTCCTATTATTGAAGCGCAGGCTTTTGATACCCATCATATAGGCAGGAATAGTAGGGACGCAAAACCCTGTTTGAGATAAACTCTCGCTGAATTGGAGACCACGACGCATGAATATGACGAAAACTGCCATGCTGATTGCTCTCATGACAGTCATGTTCATGAGCATCGGTTATTTGCTGGGCGGCGGCGGCGGCATGATGATCGCGCTGGTGTTTGCGATCGGCATGAACCTGTTCGGCTATTGGAACTCCGACAAAATGGTGCTGCGCATGTACAATGCGCAGCAGGTGGATGAGCGCACAGCCCCGGATTATTACCGCATGGTGAGCGGGCTTGCCGCCAATGCCGGTCTGCCCATGCCGAAGGTCTTCATCATTCACGAAGACCAGCCCAATGCTTTTGCCACCGGGCGTAACCCCGAAAATGCAGCCGTCGCCGCCACAACCGGTCTTCTCCAGCGCCTGACGCCGGAAGAAGTCGCAGGCGTCATGGCGCACGAGCTGGCGCATGTGCAGAACCGCGACACGCTCACCATGACCATCGTGGCGACGCTGGCCGGTGCCATTTCGATGCTCGGCAACTTCGCTTTCTTTCTTGGCGGCAACCGTGAAAATGGCAATGGCGTCATTGGTGTCATCGGCACTATTCTGGCGATGATTGTCGCGCCCTTTGCCGCAATGATCGTTCAGATGGCCGTCAGCCGTACCCGCGAATACGCTGCCGACAAGCGCGGCGCGGAAATCTGCGGCAATCCGCTGTGGCTGTCTTCTGCGCTCAACAAGATCGCGCGCAGCGCCAAGGTTACCGTCAATGAAAATGCCGAACACAACCCGGCAACCGCGCATATGTTCATCATCAATCCGTTGAGCGGACGCGGTGCTGACAATCTTTTCTCGACCCACCCGGACACCGATAATCGTATCGCAGCGCTTGAACAGCTGGCCGGAGAAATGGGTATTCGCTCAGCCGGAATGGCTCCCCGCGCTGCTGCCCCTTCCCAAAGTAGTGGTCCATGGGGTAATGCAGGCGATAACAACAGTGGCGGTTCCGGCTATCGGGGCCCATGGTCCTAAAAGCGTATCCCAAAAAGCGCCAAGCGGTTTTTGGATGAGATCCGCGCCAGATAAAGTAGAACAGCGTGAACGATAAGAAACCCGCGCCAAAACGCGGAAACAACAAGCCGTTAGTACAGAGCAATGTGGTGGATCGTCCTGGCTTGCCGGCGCGCCAATGTGCGGCGCGTCTGCTGGGTGCAGTGATTGAAAAGAACACCTCGCTCGACGGACTGACCGACAACAGCCATGGCCACCCGCAATATCTGGCGCTGGAACCGCGTGACCGCGCGCTGGTGCGCGCAATTCTGGGCGCAAGCCTGCGCAATCGCGGCGCTATCGAACGGGCCATTTCGAAGCGTCTCGACCGGCCATTGCCGGAAAACGCCGTCGCACTGAAGCACCTGCTGCATGTCGCCGTCGCGCAGATTTTCTATCTCGACCTTCCCGACCATTCGGCGGTGGATCTGGCGGTGGAAGCCGCCAATGGCGATCCGCGCAACCGCAAATATGCCGGTCTGGTCAACGCATTGCTGCGCCGTCTGTCGCGCAACAAGGAACGCGCGCTCGCACACACATTGCTACCGGAAGGCAATGTGCCTGAATGGTTTTCCAAGAGCATCGTCGATGCTTACGGCCCGGAAAAAGCCGCAGCCATCTTCGCCATGCATGCCTATGAGCCGCCGATCGATTTCACCGTGAAGGGTGATCCCAAAGTCTGGGCCGAGAAACTCGGCGGCATTGCGTTGCCGAGCGGCTCCGTTCGCGTACAGACCGTTGAAGGCGCACTGACCGATCTTCCCGGCTTTGCCGAAGGCGACTGGTGGGTGCAGGATGTGGCGGCAAGTCTGCCTGCGCGCCTGATGGGCGACATCAAAGGCAAACGCGTCGCCGATCTTTGCGCAGCACCGGGCGGCAAGACCGCCCAGCTCGTGCAGCAAGGTGCCGATGTAACCGCGCTCGATCTGTCTGAAAACCGATTGAAGCGTTTGCGCGGCAATCTGGAACGCCTTGGTTACGAGGCGAAGACCGTTGCGACCAACCTGATGGATTTCGCGCCGGAAGAGCTTTTCGATGCTGTTCTTCTTGATGCGCCCTGCTCGTCCACCGGCACGGTGCGTCGTCATCCCGACGTTCCTTGGACAAAGACGCCGCAAGATATCACCAAGCTTGCCGACCTTCAGGGCAAACTGCTGGCCCATGCCGCAACGCTGGTGAAGCCGGGCGGCGTGATCGTCTTTTCCAATTGCTCGCTGCATCCGCTTGAAGGCGAGGAAATGGCTCGCAAGGCGGCGGAAAATCCGATGCTGGAACCCCACCCGATCACCCTTGATGATTGTCCCGGTCTTGAAGGGCTGTTCACCAGCGAAGGCTATCTGCGCTCCACGCCAGCCGATCTGCCAGCGGACCGTTTCGACGGCGATCCGCATATGGCGGGCATGGACGGTTTCTTCGCAGCACGCTTCAAGCGGCGCTCGTGAGCCTGATCTAGCCCGCTTCAAGCCGAGCAAATCGTAAAAATTGTCATAACGGGCAGCGATACCCGTTATGGTTAACGCTCGATTCACCATTCTATAGAATTGTAAAGAAGGCCGGAATTCTGATCCGGCCTGAAGGATTAGAGCATTTCCAGCAAAAGTGCGAAGCGGTTTTGCGTTGGATAATGCGTAAACACAATGACAAACGATACGGAGAAAGACCGGGTGGCAGTCGCCCTCAGCGAAACCCCTCACCTTTGGGGACTGGCCGTTGCACAGGCGTGGCGCAAGTTTAGTCGCCGCCTGCGTATGGGGCCGCTTTACAGCTGGCGCTTCACCGGCTTTACGCCCGACCGTATCCTGATTGCACCGCCGGATCTGCGCGTCGCCGACCCGCAGCTGGCGCAGGAATTTTATCACGGGCGCTTTGCGCTTGCGGGCCGCCTTGTCGAAACCGGCGGGCTTTCGCCCTTTGCCGTCGAGCCACCGACACCCGAATGGGAAGCCGCGCTGCAAAGTTTCGGCTGGCTGCGTCATCTGAAAAGCGCAAACAGCGAACTGGCAACCGCCAATGCGCGAGCACTTGTCGATGACTGGATGCGCATGTTCGGCAAGCGCATTGGTGGTCTCGCCTGGGCGCCGGAAGTGACGGCGCAGCGTATTATCGCCTGGCTGCAACATTCCAATCTGATCCTCTCCGGCGCAGAAATGCCCGCTTATCGCAAGTTCATGCGCTCTCTCGCCATGCAGGTCCGCTATCTGCGCACTGTGGCGGGCGCGATGGACGACGGCGAAGAGCGGCTGCGGGCGCGCATCGCGCTGGCTTTCGCGGCCCTCGCATTGCCGGTTTCGCCACCGACCGCGCGTGCGGCCCGACGCAATCTCGAATATGAGCTGAAGCGCCAGATTTTGCCCGATGGCGGGCATATTTCGCGCAATCCGGTTACGGTGCTGGAGCTTTTGGCTGATCTTCTGCCCCTGCGCCAGACCTATGCCAACGGCACAGAATCCCCGCCAAAGGCCCTGATCGAGGCAGTTGAGCGCATGCTGCCCGCATTGCGCTTCTTCCGACATCAGGATGGCAGCCTTGCGCTGTTCAACGGCGTCGGACCGACCATGCCGGAGCGCATCATTTCCGTGCTACGCCATGATGAAACCGCTGGGTCACCACTGACCCACGCGCCCTATTCCGGTTATGAACGTCTTTCCATGGGATCGACGACAATCATCGCCGATACGGGCCTGCCGCCGCCGGTGACCGCTTCGCGGGACGCCCATGCGGGCTGCCTCGCTTTTGAAATGTCCTCCGGACGCCAGCGCTATATCGTCAATTCCGGCATCGACCGTTTCGGCCCGCCGGAATTTCGTCCATTGGGACGTTCGACCGCCGCCCATTCGACAGCGACCATCAACGACACATCGTCATGCCGGTTTAGTCTCAATGCAGGCCTTTCCAATATGATCGGCACGCCGATCATTGCCGGGCCAACGCGCGTGCAGCGCGACCGCATCGAGGAAATGGGCCGTCAGGGCTTTGTGGCGAGCCATGACGGCTATGCGCGCCTATTCGGCATTTATCATGAGCGCCGGCTGGTACTCTCGCACAATGGCAGCGTCATTCAGGGCGCCGACCGCTTCTATCGCGGCGACGGGCGACCGCTGAAATCCAACGGACGTGACAATATTGCGGTGCGGTTCCATCTGCACCCCACGGTCGATATTTCCTATGATGAAAATGGCCTGATCGTCCTGTCTGCTGACCGGGACGACACATGGGTTTTCTCCTGTTTCGAAGTCGCGCCGCAACTGGAAGATACGATCTTCTTCGCTGGTTTCCGCGGGCCTGTCACGTCCAAGCAGATCGTGCTGTCTTTCCCGGCTTCCGAACTGCCGGAAATCAACTGGCAGTTCAGCCGCGTGGCGCTGGGCAGCTACGTCTAAGCTATTTCCTTTTGGTCACGGATGCGGCAGCGGGAAACCGTGCCGCTCCGTCAGCGCTGCCAGAATTTTGTGCGGATCGGCAATCAGCGAGCGCCCCTGGTAAGTGCCCGTTTCGAATGGCGAGCGGTCGCCGTCCTTCAAAACCAGCAATGGCAGCGACTGATTTTCCTCACCTGCAAGCTGGATCACCGTCTCGCGCGGTCTGGCAAATGCGATGCGCTCGATCTTCAAATCTCCACCGAGCGACGGAAACGACGCCAGAACGCCCTCGATCAGCGCGCAATGCCAGCAGTAGAATTCCTGTCCGGGATAGGCCGGATCTTTGAAACCCGGCGTCAGAAGAAACAACGTATCTTGGGTCATTTTGCTTTGGCCTCAGAACGAATGGATTTACAAATACCTGCTTACATCATCCCTTAGCATTTCTGCATCAAACCGTCTTCAAAAGTGAGTAACCGTTGCGGAACCGGATGCATCGCATACCGTTCCGGTTTAACGCCGGTCCTCAACAACAGGAGTTACCCCATGGGCGAAAAGATCAACCAGCGCATCGTGCTTGCATCCCGTCCCGATGGACGCCCCACGGCGGAAAACTTCCGGCTTGAAGAAGCAGCAGTTCCGCGCGCTGGCGAAGGCGAGGTGCTTCTGAAGCTGCGTTATCTTTCGCTCGACCCCTATATGCGCGGTCGCATGAGTGCCGCCAAATCCTATGCCGCACCGGTAGAGATCGGGTCCGTCATGGAAGGCGGCACGGTGGGCGAGGTGGTGGAAAGCCAAAGCGCAGGCTTTGCGCCGGGCGACTTCGTACTGTCCCATTCCGGCTGGCAAAGCTATGCGGTGGCGAATGCTTCAACCTTGCGCAAGCTTGATCCTGAGCAAGCGCCGCTGACTACAGCGCTTGGCGTCCTTGGCATGCCGGGCTTCACCGCCTATTCCGGCCTGCTGACGATCGGCCAACCCAAGGAAGGCGAAACCGTTGTCGTTGCAGCGGCTACCGGTCCCGTTGGTTCTGCTGTCGGGCAGATCGCCAAGCTGAAGGGCGCACGGGCGGTCGGCATTGCGGGTGGCGCGGACAAGTGCAAGGCGCTGATTGACGAATTCGGTTTCGACGTTGCCGTTGACCATCACAGCCCGAACTTTGCGCAAGAGTTGGCGCTGGCCTGCCCGGACGGTATCGATGTCTATTTCGAGAATGTCGGCGGCAAGGTTTTTGCAGCGGTCTTCCCGTTGCTGAATCCTTTTGCCCGTGTGCCGGTTTGCGGGCTCATCGCGCAATATAACCAGAGTGGTCCATTTGACGGTCCCGACCGCCTGCCAGTGCTGATGCGCGATATCCTGTCCAAGAGCCTGACCATTCGCGGTTTCATCCAACGCGACTTTGCCGATCAGCGCCCCGCCTTCTATCACGATATGGCAAAATGGATCGCTGACGGCCAAATCCGCTATCGCGAAGACATTGTGGAAGGGCTCGAAAACGCGCCGAAAGCCTTTATTTCCATGCTTGAAGGCGGCAATTTCGGCAAACTCGTCGTAAAGCTCTCATAGAATGCAACTATTCCGCTTGCAGAACCACGTTGCAAGCATAATGCTACGCCGGGTTTTGCGAGTCACTTCGGCGAGGCAGGCAGATCATGGGTGAACGCCAGCAGGCTGGCATTGGCGAGGATGCCGGCGGTCCGGGACGCGAGCGCCAGGAAGAAGCGCGCCGTATTCTGGATCGGCTGGAGCGCGAACAGATCGGGGCGGACGGCCTCGTCCGTCGCGGTTTTGCCCGCACCGCCAATCACCTTGCCGCCGGGGACGCGCCGGAAAACGACCGTATCGAAATCTGGGCCACCCGCATCGGACGAACCCTCGGCCTTCTCATCACGCTGGCGATCATCGTCTGGCTCCTCATTTATCTCATGCAAAGCTAGGTCTAACATGACGCTTTCTGCGCCTTCGGACGCGACAACCGTTATTGTCATTTCAAGCCATGTCGTGCGCGGTTCGGTGGGCAACCGGGCCGCTGTCTTCGCATTGGAAACACTGGGATTTCCAGTCTGGGCCGTGCCAACCGTGGTCCTGCCCTGGCACCCCGGCCATGGGCCTGCCGGGCGCATCGTGCCGCCGCCGGAAGAGTTTTTGCGCCTGATGCAGGATCTTCAGCGCGCTCCTTGGCTCGGTGAAGTCGGCGCAATCCTGACCGGCTATCTTGGCCACCCGGAACAGGCCGCAGCTGTCGCCGAGCTGGTCAAAGGCGTCAAGGCCCAAAACCCGAACGCAGTCTATCTCTGCGATCCGGTGATTGGTGACGAGAAAGGCCTCTATGTGCCGGAGGCAACCGCCATCGGCATCCGCGATAAGCTCATGCCGCTTGCCGATATAGCAACACCCAATCGGTTCGAGCTGTCCTGGCTGACCGGCGTGCCGCTGGAAGACAACAAATCGCTGATGGAAGCTGCACTGGACGCCGGACCGGCCACCATGCTGGTCACGTCCGCCTTCCCGCTGATGGCGGGCAGCATAGGCAATATATTGCTGACGCCAACCATGGCGCTGATGGCCGAACATCGCCGTGTGGATGGTCCGACAAACGGGCTTGGCGATCTGACTTCGGCTGTGTTTCTCGCACGCCGCCTTTCCGGCCAGTCGGAAGAAAAGACCTTGCAGAGCACAACAGCTGCCGTTTTCGAAATCATGGCGCGGTCGGCCAAACGCGGCGCCGATGAGCTGATGCTGGAAGCCGACGCCTCCAGCCTCGCGACACCCATGGCCATGGTGCAGACGCGTCGTCTTGTGCACCCGACCAAGGGATTGCGCGCTTGACGCGTGAAGCGACGCCTGTTGCTGGCGTCGATGGCTGCCCGGGCGGCTGGATCGTTGTGTCGGGCGAAGGCAGCAGCATGCGTGCCGACGTCTTCCGTAGCTTTGCCGCATTGATTGCCGCGCTGCCGGACAATGCCACTATCGCGGTCGACATGCCAATCGGGCTGCCAGAAACAGGCACAAGGGCAGCCGAACGCGCAGCGCGGGTGCATCTTGGTGCCAGACAGTCGAGCCTCTTTTCCATTCCGCCACGCGAAGCCGTTTATGCCGAAGACTATCGCGAAAGCTGCGCGCGTTCGCTGGAGCGGTCCGATCCGCCACGCAAGGTTTCCCGGCAAGCTTTCGGGCTGTTCCCGAAAATCCGCGAACTCGACACAGTTCTGCGCGGCGAGCCTGAATTGCGCGAGCGTGTGATCGAATCTCACCCCGAACTCGCCTTCGCCATGCTGAACGGCAGACCCGGTGGTCCGAGCGCCATGACGCTGCCCAAGAAAATCAAAAGCCGTGTCAATCCGGAAGGCATGGCGGAACGCCAAGCCTTGCTTGTTCGCTGTGGCCTGCCGGAAAATTTTGTCAGTCTGCGCGCTCCACGAGGCGCGAAAGATGATGACTTTCTCGACGCCTGCGCCATGTTTCTCGTAGCCAGACGTTATACGCACGGCGAAGCCCGAGCACATCCTGCCCATGCCGAGCATGATGCACACGGTCTGCGAATGACGATATGGGCCTGATCATTTTGATTGATCTCGGTTTTCGATAAGGATATTGGAACGCCATGGCTGATCTTCCGGACACACTCCTCTCGGGTTACAAAACCTTCATGACGGAGCATTTCGCACGGGAAACCGCGCGCTATCGCGAACTGGCGGAAAAAGGACAATCACCGGAAACTCTGGTTATTGCCTGCTGCGATTCCCGTGCTGCTCCCGAAACAATCTTCAACTCTGCGCCCGGCGAAATCTTCGTCCTGCGCAATGTTGCCAATCTCATCCCCCCCTACGAGCCCGATGGCGAGTTTCATGCGGCATCGGCTGCGCTGGAATTTGCTGTGCAAAGCCTCAAGGTGAAGCACATCGTGGTCATGGGCCATGGACGATGCGGCGGCATCAAGGCTGCGCTCGATACAGAAAGCGCGCCTCTGTCGCCCGGCGACTTCATCGGCAAGTGGATGAGCCTGATTGCGCCAGCGGCTGAAGCCGTCGGCGGCAACAGCCTGATGACGCCGACCGAGCGCCAGACAGCACTGGAGCGCATTTCGATCCGCTATTCGCTCAATAATCTGCGCACCTTCCCTTGCGTCGATATTCTGGAAAAGAAGGGCAAGCTCAGCCTGCACGGCGCATGGTTCGATATTTCGACCGGCGAGCTTTGGGTGATGGATCACCAGACGGGCGACTTCAAACGGCCTGAAGCCGGCGAACCCATTCTGTAAATCTTGCCAGACGGCAATAAAAAGCCCCGGTTTAACCGGGGCTTTTTTAGTTCCAGAACATGCGGAGCGCTTCAACAGCGCTCCGTCGTTATTCTTAGAGCGCGTTTCGATCTGATTGAATCAGATCGGCGCTCTAATTCTTTGTTTTAACGCGCATCTTTTCCGAAAACTGTTTCACACTTTTCGGGATGCGCTCTAATTCCCGTCAATAGCCTTGCCCATGACGGCAATGGCGCGCTGGTAAACCTGCGCTGCATTCCAGCCCTGGATCGCGCCGTAATTCGGCTCACCCGGCTGGTAGCCAGCACCGCGGCTCCAGCCGTGACCGACCAGGAAGTTGGCGGTCGAGTGAAGAGCGTCCGCCTTGTTCTTCAGGTCGAAATGGGCACTGCCCGAACCGCTGACGCCGTATTTCAGGACATTTGCCGGCATGAACTGGGTCTGGCCAACTTCACCATGCATGGCGCCGACAGCCTGCGGGCTGAGATCGCCCTGATCAACGAGCTTGAGAGCAGCATAGAGCTGTTCAGTGAAATAATCCGAACGGCGGCAGTCATAAGCCAGCGTTGCAACGGCCGAAACCGTGTGCTGCTTGCCCAGATAGTTGCCAAAGCCGGTTTCCATGCCCCAGATCGCGATCAGCGGACCAGCAGGAACGCCGTAGCGCTTTTCGATATTGGCGAAGAGAGCCGCGTTCTGCGCCTTCATGGCCTTGCCGCGCTTGATGATCGTATCCGCGCCGCGCTTCTTCATGAAGTCTTCAAAGGAGAGCTTGAAGCTCTTCTGGTTGCGGTCGGCATTGATGGTGGCCTGCGCATATTTGGTGCTGGCCAGCGCGCTGATGCCCGCCTTGCCAACGCCGCGCGACGGCGCTTCCTTCAGGGTTTGCTGCAGCCACGCATTGTAACCGGCAGCATTATTGCCGCATTGTGCAGCTTCCGCCGCACCTGCACCCGCAAACATGCCCGCTGCAAGAACTGTCGCCGCCCAAATCCGGCCCTTGGCAGTCAACGCCATTCTTCTCTCCTTAGTGAGTGATCTGCTGTGAACTGTTCCGCGAAATTGATTCGCCTTATGCGGGAATTTGCCATTCCCACACTGTAATGTCATCGGCGGATATGCGCTAAATCGGGTGAAAGAACGGCAAAATGACCGAGTTTTGCTTGACATTCAGCCTTTCGAGCCCTAATCCACCCCTCAATCTATCCGCGATCTTCAGAACGCGAGCCACCGACCGGGACCCATTATGGTATAAAGCGATCCCGGAGGTCCACATCCGACAGCGCGTTGCGCCCTCGGGTGCTGTATCGCTTTGGGTGCTTCTTGAACTGGCAGACACGCGGGACGATCTATCCCGGATAAGCCTCCCGCCTACTCCCGGATATAAGGAAACGCGATGTTTGAATCACTTCAGGAGCGTCTTGGCTCCATCCTGAACGGCCTCACCGGACGCGGCGCTCTCTCTGAAAGCGACGTGACGGCAGCGCTGCGCGAAGTGCGTCGTGCGCTCATCGAAGCCGACGTTTCGCTGGAAGTGGTTCGCTCCTTTACCGACCGCGTTCGTGAGAAGGCCGTCGGCGCTGAAATCCTGAAAAGCATCAAGCCCGGCCAGATGGTCGTTAAGATCGTCCATGACGAGCTTATCGAAATGCTTGGCACCGAAGGCGTCTCCATCGATCTGAATGCGCCAGCGCCAGTCGTCATCATGATGGTCGGCTTGCAGGGCTCGGGTAAGACGACCACCACCGGCAAGATCGCCAAGCGTCTCACCGAGCGCCAGCGCAAGAAAGTGCTGATGGCCTCGCTCGATACGCGCCGTCCGGCCGCGCAAGAGCAGCTTCGCCAGCTCGGCATCCAGACCAGTGTTGACACGCTGCCGATCATTGCCGGTCAGTCGCCTGTCGAAATCGCCAGGCGCGCCGTTCAGGCCGCCAAGCTTGGCGCGCATGACGTCGTCATTCTCGACACCGCCGGTCGCACGCATATTGACGAGCCGCTGATGGTGGAAATGGCGGATATCCGCAAGGCCGCCAACCCGCATGAAATTCTGCTCGTTGCCGACAGCCTGACCGGTCAGGACGCCGTCAATCTGGCGCGCAATTTCGATGAACGCGTCGGCATCACCGGTATCGTTCTGACCCGTATGGACGGTGACGGTCGTGGCGGTGCAGCCCTTTCGATGCGCGCCATCACCGGCAAGCCGATCAAGCTGATCGCCACCGGCGAAAAAATGGATGCGCTTGAGGAATTCTATCCCAAGCGTATCGCCGACCGTATTCTCGGCATGGGCGACATTGTTTCGCTTGTCGAAAAGGCTGCTGAAAACATCGATGCGGAAAAAGCCGCTGCGATGGCCAAGAAGATGCAGTCCGGCAAGTTCGATCTTAACGATCTCGCCGACCAGCTGGGCCAGATGAAGAAGCTCGGCGGCATGGGCGGCATCATGGGCATGATGCCCGGCATGGGCAAGATGAAGGATCAGGTTGCTGCAGCCGGCCTCGATGACAAGGTCTTTGACCGCCAGCTCGCCATTATCGGTTCCATGACCAAGGCTGAGCGCGCCAATCCGGACCTTCTGAAGCACAGCCGCAAGCAGCGCATTGCCAAGGGTTCGGGCACCAACGCCGCCGACATCAACAAGCTTCTCAAGATGCACCGCCAGATGGCCGACATGATGAAAGTCATGGGCAAAGGCAAGGGCGGAATGATGAAGCAGATGATGGGCGGTCTTGCCAGCAAGATGGGCCTTGGCGGTCTGGGCGGCGGCATGGGCGGCCTCGGCGGCATGCCGGATCTGTCGAAGATGGACCCGAAGCAGCTTGAAGCGCTTGCCAAGCAGGCGGAAGCAGCCGGTCTGACGAAAGGCGGCGGTTTGCCTGGACTTTCGGGCGGCGGTCTCCCCGGTTTGGGCGGACCCAAGCTTCCGGGTCTTGGTGGCGGCCTTCCAGGTCTGCCGAAGAAGAAGTGAGCATTATGAGCGACGAACAGAACACTGCACCCGCCGAACTTCTGTCACTGCGTGCCTCCATCGACAATATTGATGCGGCGCTGATCCATATGCTGGCCGAACGCTTCCGCTGCACAAAGGCAGTGGGCGTGCTGAAGGCCGAACGGGGCCTCGCCCCGGCTGACCCGGCTCGCGAAAAGCGTCAGGTCGAGCGTCTTCGCGCTCTGGCTGTCGATGCCCATCTCGACCCCGATTTCGCCGAAAAATTCCTGAACTTCATCGTGAAGGAAGTCATTCGGCATCATGAGCATGCCGCTGCCAATCACAGCGGAAAATAAATAGCCGATAACGGCTCGATCCATTGCCCTGACGGGCAGAACTACCGATAGCCCGTCAGGGCCGAACAATTTGTCTAAAGGAAAGAAAAAATGTCCCTCAAGATTCGTCTCGCCCGCGCTGGCTCCAAGAAGCGTCCTTACTACCACGTCGTCGTTGCCGACGTCCGCAGCCCGCGTGACGGCCGCTTCATCGAAACCGTTGGCGCATGGAACCCGATGCTGGCCAAGGACGCTGAACGCGTAAAGCTCGACGCCGACCGCATCCAGCATTGGATCGCTCAGGGCGCACAGCCAACCGATCGCGTTCTGCGCTTCCTCGACCAGGCTGGCATTGCCAAGCGTCCGGCTCGCAGCAACCCGACCAAGGGTGAGCCAGGCAAGAAGGCTCAGGAGCGTATCGCTCTGGCCAAGCAGGCTGAAGAAGAAGCCGCTGCCAAGGCTGCAGAAGCCGCTGCTGCTGCAGCTGCTCCGGCTGAAGAAGCTGCTGCAAGCGAATAATCTTTCGCGCAATTTGCGTTTTGAGAAAGCGGCGGAGCAATCCGCCGCTTTTCTTTTATGCACGGGCCTTCATTTGTCCAGAAAGACTTGCCGTGAGGTTTAACTCCCACGTCTGGCCGATCAGATCGACACCGAAGGAATGGTGCGGCGCTTCTTCGACAAGCCTGAATCCGGCGCGCTCATAAAGACGCCGTGCAGCCGTCAGAACACTATTCGTCCAGAGTGTGAGACGCTCATCGCCGACAGCACGTGCACGCTCGATGCAGGCGTTGACGAGTTTCGCTCCGACACCCGCGCCCCGCGCATCCGGTTCTACATAGAGCAGACGCAGCTTGCCAAGTTTGGGCTGGTCGCCTTTGACCAGAAAGACCGAGCCGACGATGCGACCGTCGATTTCCGCCACCCATGCCGCATCATGGGCGGGATCGAAAGCCTGCGTGAAATCGGCAAGAATGCGGGCGACGAGTGCTTCGTAATCATTGTTCCAGCCATATTCTCCCGTGTAGAGAACGGCTTGGCGATGAATGATCCAGCCGAGATCACCGGCTTTGAGATCACGCAGGAGCACCTGCCCGGTTTGACCTTCTTCGAAAACCCGCATGATCGAACCGGCAGCTGTCAGCAGATCGCGGCGGCGGTCAGGATTTAAACCATCGAGAAGTTCGCCCACGGCCTCGCAGGTATTGCGCTCCAGAGCGCTGAATGTCTTGCGGCCAGCTTCAGTTAGCAAAATGGGGCGGCTGCGACCGCCTTCCGGATGCGGCTCCGTCTCGATCAGTCCGCGCTCGGTGAAGCGCTTCAATGTCCTGCTCAACTGGCCGCGATCAAGTCCGAGTGCTCGCATGATGTCCGCCGCCGTCGGCGCGGAACGGTGCGCGATTTCGTAAAGAATACGCGCCTCGGTCAAGGTGAACGGGCTTTTGTCGAGATGCGCGTTCAACAGGCCGAGGCGGCGCGTGTAGACACGGTTGAAAGCGCGCAATGCGTCAATGTCATCTCGTTTTTCCGGTTTCGTCATCCCTGCATACGCCATGGCGCGGCGCCTCCCTATGTTGACTCTATCAATATCTAAAGTGTTGACTAAGTCAACATAGAGTTGACGTGCATGGCATACTCTCACCAAACGGACTGGACGAGGCGCGAAATTACGCTATCTTATTGATTTGACGGCTCGCATTTGCGTGATTGCGAATATTCGGGCTACGACATCAGTGTTCGGGCGCTTGGCAAAGCGTCCTTTTTCAGGAGAAACCCATGTCGGCTGCGACGGTTGCCTCTTCTTTTTCTTTCCGCCGTATTTTCATTGCTCTTGGTCTTGCCGTTCTTGTTCCGCTGCTTTCTGCATGCGGTTTCAACACGATCCCGACCAATGAGGAAAAGGCCAAGGCCGCCTGGAGCGAGGTGCAGAACCAGTACCAGCGCCGCGCCGATCTCGTGCCCAATCTGGTCGAGACCGTGAAGGGCTATGCCGCCCATGAAAAGGACACGCTGCAAGCGGTGATCGATGCGCGCGCCAAGGCGACGCAAGTGCAGATCACGCCGGAAACGCTCAACAATCCTGAACTCTTCAAGCAATTCCAGGACAATCAGGCCAATCTCACCAGCGCCCTGTCGCGCCTGATGGTGGTGGTCGAGCGCTATCCTGACCTCAAGGCCAATCAGAACTTCCTCGCGCTGCAATCGCAGCTCGAAGGCACGGAAAACCGCATCGCTGTGGCGCGCCGCGACTATATCGAAGCGGTTCGCGTCTACAACACGACACTGCGGACCATGCCAACCATGATCTGGACCTGGATCTGGTATCGCGACGCCCAGCCGATGCAGACCTTCAGCGCTGATGCTGGCAGCCAGGCAGCACCGCAAGTCAAGTTTAACTGACGGTCGCTACCGTGGCGGCGGGCACAGCATTTTCGCGTCATCATCGCGGCCTTCACTGGCCGCGATACCTGCTTGCATGCATCGTTCTGCTGTTTTCCGCTGTCCTGACACTGCAACCGACCTCGGTTGCCTATGCGCAGGATGCTGCCAAGCAGACACCGGCCCTTACCGGTCGCGTGGTGGACAATGCGGGCATCATCGACCCGGCAGAGCGTCAGCAACTGACCCAGAAATTGGCGGACTTCGAAGCCAAGTCGTCCGATCAGGTCGTGGTGGTGACGGTGCCGAGCCTCAATGGCGAGGATATTGAGTCCTATTCAAACCGCCTGTTCCGCAGCTGGGCTCTCGGCCAGAAGCAGGAAAACAACGGTATCCTGCTCGTTGTCGCGCCGAATGACCGCAAGGTGCGCATCGAGGTCGGCTACGGGCTTGAGGGCACCATGACCGATGCGCTTTCGAGCGTTATCATCAACGGCACCATTATTCCCGCCTTCCGCACCGGCGATTATAGCGGCGGTATTGTGCAGGGTGTGGACGGCATTCTCTCCGTTCTCTCCGGCGACGCTGCCGAGCTTGAAGCCCGCGCCAAGCGCAATGCGCAAACCAGTTCGGACGATGTGGACTGGGTTGCCGTCATCTTCATCACCTTCTGGTGCCTGATTTTCTTTGGCGGTTTCGGCTTTGCCGTGCTTGCCCCGATCTTCGGACGCAAGCTTGGCCCCGGTCGCTATGAATGGCTGGGCATGACGATCAACACCAATTCAAGCGGCGGCTCCGGTGGTCGTGGCGGCGGCTGGGGCGGCGGTGGTGGCTGGTCATCCGGCGGTGGCGGCGGCGGCTTTGGCGGCGGCGGCGGTTCATCGGGTGGCGGTGGCGCCTCGGGTAGCTGGTAGGGAGACGCGACGATGAAGCACCACACGCTGATTGGCGCTGAAGACCATACCCGCATTGCCGAGGCAATCCGGCAGGCGGAAGCCGAGACGAGCGGCGAAATCTATGCCGTGCTGGCGCGCAGCAGCGACGACTATTTCTTTGCAGCCGGTTTTGTCGCGACTTGCGGCATTCTGCTCGCTTCGGTCATCGCCGCCTTGCTCGCGCATTGGTACTGGTTTGATATCAGCCTGCCGATGTTTGGCCTTGCCATTTTGGCCGCCTTCATTTCGGCCATGCTGGTTCTCTGGCTCCTGCCATCGATCCGCATGCTGCTGGTGCCGCGCCGTATCCGCTACAAGCGCGCCCATCTCAACGCACTGCAACAATTCCTGGCGCGCAACGTACACATCACGGAAAACCGCACCGGCATTCTGCTCTTCGTTTCCATGGCTGAGCACTATGCCGAAGTCATTGCCGATGCGGGTATTCATGCGCGTGTCGAGCAGGACGAATGGAACGCCATTGTCGCAACGCTGATCCATCACGCATCGCGCTCGCAAATGGCGGAAGGCTTCGTCATGGCGATCGGTCAGGCGGGCACGCTTCTGGAAAAGCACTTCCCCGCAGGCGCTGACAATATTAACGAATTGGACGATCACCTGATCGAACTTTGACGGCTCCAGAGCATTTCCAGCAAAAGTGCGTAGCGGTTTTGCGTAGGATAATGCGTAAAAAATGGATGGAGCGGTTCCACGATTCCGTTCCAACTGGAACCGCTCCAGCATCTCAGAATCATCTACGACTTTGGTCTGAATTGTGGCGAAGCAGAGCCATTTCCGACGCCAGCGGACGCCGTTTTGTAGTGCACGGTGAATTTCTCCGGTATTTTTAGAAAAATTGCCCGAAGTTTTCGATATTTTGTTCCAAATTAAATGGATTAGATGCCATTTTTCTGACTTTTCGGGAAATTTTTCGTTATTCGCAGCGATTTGTCATCGAAACAAATGTCTAATCTGCTAGTTTGGCGCGCATTGCCATCATGACAGGAGTATCCGACGTGACTGCAAAGCAGGATCGGTCGAGCAAAGTTAAGAATTCCAAGGCAAGCAAAGAGGAAAAAAAGGGGGGGAAGCCGAAGGCGCTGGCAGCCTTCTCACAGCTCCTCTTCGAGTGGGCCCCGCCAGAAGATCTGGCTGCTTACGACGCCGAAGCTCTCGACAGTTCTGCCCGCCACGGCTATGCGGCGCTTGAGTCCTACCGCAAGGGCAAGAGCATCATCAGCGTCGATAACGGTATCGAACGTCACGATCGCCCGGTAAGCGTCATCACCATCGTCAACGACAACATGCCGTTCCTGCTCGATTCCATTCTGGGCGAGCTGAACAATCACGTCAGCCAGATTTTCATGGTCGTGCACCCGGTTCTCGATATTGCTCGGGAAAAGGATGGACTGGTCATTCTCGGCGAAGCATCGCAGCTCGCACCCGCCAAGGGCGTTGAGCGCGTCAGCCTTGTGCAAATTCACCTCCCCGCGCTTGGCAAGCAGGCCAAGGCCGATCTGACGGACGGGCTGAAGCGCGTTCTCGGTCAGGTGCGTTTTGCCGTCGGCGACTGGAAGCCGATGTTGAAGCGTCTTGATGACGCCATTGTGGATTACAAGCGCGCTTACGAGCTGAACGGCAATGCCGCCATGCCGGAAGCCATCGCCTTCCTCGAATGGCTGCGCGACGATCATTTCATCTTCCTCGGCATGCGTGAGCTGGCCTTTGAAGGCTCGGGCAAGAAGCGCAGCCTCGTCGCCATCAAGGAGCCACTTGGCGTCCTTGGCGACAATGAAGTGCGCGTCTTGCGCAAGGATGACGACGACACGGTAACGCCGCGCGAGGTCACGGAATTCCTCGATAGCAGCGAGCCGCTGATCGTCACCAAGGCGAACACGCTGTCTCTGGTGCATCGCCGCTCCTATCTCGACTATATCGGCGTGAAGATCTTTGGACCGAAGGGCGAAGCCGTGGGCGAATTGCGCCTCGTCGGCCTGTTTACCTCGGTCGCTTACATCAGCTCGGTTGCCAGCATCCCGTTCATTCGCTCAAAAGCCGATGCGGTCATCAAGCATCTGGGCTTCAACCGCGAAGACCATTCGGGCAAGGCACTGATCAACGTGCTGGAAGAATATCCGCGCGATGAGCTTTTCCAGATCGACACGGAAAGCCTGACGGCCAATGCCGAACTCATCCTCGCGCTTGGCGAGCGTCCGCGTGTCCGTGCCATTCCCCGTCTCGACCGTTTCGGTCGTTTCGCGACTGTGCTCGTCTATATCCCGCGTGATCGTTACGACTCGGTCGTGCGTGAAAAGATCGGCCGCTATCTCGTTGACGTCTATGGCGGTGACAGCTTTGAATTCCACCCGGTTTTCCTGCAGAACGGCCTGACGCGCGTTCAGTTCGTCATTCGCCGTCACGAACGATCCACCCCGCATATCGACCGCGAAGCACTGGAAGCGGAAGTCCGCGCCATGGTCCGCACCTGGGAAGATGCGGTGCGTGAAAGCGTGGAAAATGCCGATGCAGGCGTCGTGGCGCTGGCCGCAAGCTTCCCGCCATCCTACCGCGAAATCTTCACCGCGCCGGAAGCGCTGGTCGATGCCGAGCGCATTGCCGGTCTCAGCCCGGAAGCGCCGCTTTTCGTGGATTTCTACCGCTATCGCACCGATGGACCAGATGCGGTTTCACTGAAGCTCTATCATCACGGAGCGCCGGTCGTGCTGTCGCAGCGCGTGCCGCTTTTGGAAAATATGGGCTTCCGCGTCGTCAGCGAACAGACCATCGACCTGCCGCAAGCCGGTAAAGACGGTGCGCCGGTCTATGTTCACGACATGCAGCTCGTCAACGCCTATGGCGCTCCTGTCGATCTCACAGATGACGGCGAAATGCTGGAAGACGTGTTCCGCACCGTCTGGGACGGCTTTGCCGACAATGACGGCTATAATGCGCTGGTACAGACGGCACGCCTGACCGCGCGCCAGATCATGATCCTGCGCTCCTATGGCCGTTATCTGCAACAGGCGGGTATCGCCTATTCGCAGGGCTTCATCGCAGCCGCGCTCAACCGTTATCCGGAAATCGCCAGCGATCTCTATTCGCTGTTTGATCTGCGCTTCAACCCAGTGGCGAAGCGCCGTGATACGGCTGAAAAGAAGCTGATCGACGCCATCGAAACAGCGCTTCTGGGCGTGCCGAGCATCGATGACGACCAGATCCTGCGCCGGTTCCGCAACCTGATTGAAGCGACGCTGCGCACCAATGCCTATACGCTGGATGGTGACGGCAAGCCGCGCGTGACCTTTGCCTTCAAGCTCAATCCGCGTCTCGTTGACGGACTGCCAGACCCGCGTCCGTATCGCGAAATCTTCGTCTACGGCCCGGAAGTCGAAGGCGTGCATCTGCGTTTCGGCGCGGTCGCACGTGGCGGTCTGCGCTGGTCGGACCGCGCACAGGATTACCGCACCGAAGTGCTGGGCCTTGTGAAGGCGCAGCAGGTCAAGAATGCCGTGATCGTGCCGGTCGGCGCCAAGGGCGGTTTCTATCCGAAGCGCCTTCCAGTGGGCGGTGACCGCAACGCCGTCTTTGAGGCGGGTCGTGACGCCTACAAGGTGTTTATCTCGACGCTTCTTTCGGTGACCGACAATATTCACGACAACGATGTGGTGCCGCCGCAAAATGTCGTGCGTCACGACAATGCCGATCCTTATTTCGTCGTCGCCGCCGACAAGGGCACGGCCACCTTCTCCGATACGGCCAATGCCATCAGTCAGGCGCATGATTTCTGGCTGGACGATGCTTTCGCATCGGGCGGCTCCGCCGGTTACGACCACAAGGGCATGGGCATCACCGCCCGTGGCGGCTGGGAAGCTGTGAAACGGCATTTCCGTGAATTCGACATGGATATCCAGACCGAGCCGTTTACGGTTGTCGGCGTGGGCGACATGTCGGGCGACGTGTTCGGTAACGGCATGCTGCTTTCCGAGCAGATCAAGCTGGTTGCTGCCTTCGACCATCGCGACATCTTCATCGATCCGAACCCGGTTCCGGCTGACGGCTTTGCCGAGCGCAAGCGCCTGTTCGAACTGCCGCGCTCGAGCTGGCAGGATTATGATCGTTCGAAGCTGTCGTCGGGTGGCGGCGTCTACAGCCGCAGCCAGAAGACCATCACACTGTCTGCTGAAGCAGCTGCCGCAATCGGCCTTGCCAAGACCACGGCGACGCCGCAGGAAATCATGACGACTATCCTGAAAGCTCAGGTTGATCTTCTTTGGTTCGGCGGCATCGGCACCTATATCCGCGCCTCCAGTGAAACGGATGCACAGGTCGGCGACCGCGCCAATGATGCCATCCGCATCACCGGCTCGGATGTGCGGGCCCGTGTGATCGGCGAAGGTGCTAATCTCGGCATGACCCAGCGCGGACGTATCGAATATGCGCTCGCTGGCGGCCGCAGCAACACTGACGCCATCGACAATTCGGCTGGCGTCAACTGCTCGGACGTTGAGGTCAACATCAAGATTGCGCTGGCTGCAGCCATGCGTTCAGGCAAGCTGAAGCGCCCCGCCCGCAACAAGCTTCTGGTCAGCATGACCGACGATGTTTCGGAACTGGTGCTGCGCAACAACTATCTCCAGCCGCTGGCGCTTTCGCTGAGCGAGCGTCAGGGTTTGGCCGAGCTACCTTATCAGGCACGCTTCATGGCGGAGCTGGAAAACCGGAAGCTTCTGGACCGCAAGGTCGAGTATCTTCCTTCGGATGCGCTGTTGACTGAGCGCCAGAAGGCTGGCCAGCCGCTGACCCGTCCGGAACTCGCGGTTTTGCTGGCCTATGCCAAGCTGTCGCTCTCCGACGATCTGGTGGCAAGCGCACTTCCCGACGAGCCTTACTTCCAGTCGCTGCTGTTCGGCTATTTCCCGAAGCGCATGGCAAAAACCTATGCAGAGGAAATCTCCGGCCACCGCCTGAAGCGGGAAATCGTCGCAACCTTGCTGGCAAATGATGTCATCAATCGCGGCGGCATCACCTTCATCAGCCGTCTGGCCGATACGACGGGCAAGTCGCCTTCGGATATCGTTCGCGCCTATGTCGCCGTGCGTGATGGCTTCGAGATCGATGCGATCTACGACGCCATCGACGCGTTGGATAACAAGGTGCCAGGCGATGTGCAGAACCAGTTCTACCATCTCGTTGGCGAAATGTTGCAGGCGACGACAGCTTGGGTTCTGCGCAACGA
This sequence comes from Ochrobactrum sp. P6BSIII, assembly GCF_014138065.1. NCBI lineage: Bacteria > Pseudomonadati > Pseudomonadota > Alphaproteobacteria > Hyphomicrobiales > Brucellaceae > Ochrobactrum > Ochrobactrum sp. P6BSIII. Next base: position 187,590 of record NZ_JACGXB010000010.1, read on the forward strand.
TACGACCCGCGCAAACCTCACCGAGCTGGTTGGCACCATCGTCAAGGCGCGTGCCGAACTGGAACCACGGTTCGAAGGCCTGATGCCGGAATTCCTGCGCAATGCTGTGCGTGCCGACAAGGCCGCCTTCGTTGAAAAGGGTGCGCCAGAAAAGCTGGCCCAGCGTCTCGCCAATCTCCAGCTTGCGGGCATCATGCCGGATATCGCGCTGATCGCGCATCTGGCGGAAGCCGATCTGGTGGCAACGGCCAAGGCCTATTTCGGCGTGTCGGAAGCCTTCCGCATCGGACGCATCGAAGATGCGGCACGGTCCATTCCCGTCACCGATTATTATGACGGTTTGGCCCTGTCGCGTGCCAGCGAGACCATCACGCAGGCCGCGCGCGGGATCACCATCGCCGCTCTGAAGCGCTTCGCCAAGGAGAAAGACCCGGCTGTGGCGTGGCTCGATGCGGACGGCGTCCGGATCGAGCAGGTGAGAAACCGCATGGTCGCGCTCACCGAAGGTGGAGACCTCACCGTCTCGCGTCTGGCTGTTGCTGCGGGACTGATGTCGGATCTGGCGCAGTAAACAGCGACCGGGATTATCGAAAGGGCGGCTTGGAGCGGCGATCTGATTGCATCAGATCGCCGCTCCGGTTTTTTCTTCCGCACATCTTATCCGAAAACCGTTTCACACTTTTCGGGATGTGCTTCAAAGCCGCCCTTTTCATTTCTTGTGAGGTTGCCGCTCGCCGTATAAGCTCCGGCCACATTCGCAAGGGAGTGGCATTTGACCGATCAGGCAGTCAGCGAACGCAGCTACGCATCTCGTCGCGGCATATGGGGCTGGATGCTGTTCGACTGGGCGGCGCAACCGTTTTTCACCGTCGTCACGACCTTCGTTTTCGGCCCCTACTTCATCTCCCGCATGGCGGCGAACCCGGAAGCCGGTCAGGTTGCATGGGGCTATGGCATCGCCGCAGCAGGCTTTGTCATCGCCATTCTGTCGCCAGTTCTGGGCGCTGTTTCGGACCGTACGGGGGCACGCAAACCCTGGATCGGCTTCTTTGCCGTTTTGAAGATCGTCAGCCTCTCGCTCCTTTGGTTCGCCGCACCGGGTGCGAGCCTGTTCTGGGTGTTGCTGGCCTTTGCAATCGCCTCGATTGCTGCCGAGTTCTCCATCGTCTTCAATGATTCCATGATGCCGCGCCTCGTGCCGCACGCGGATATCGGACGTATCTCCAACATTGCATGGGGACTTGGCTATCTCGGCGGCATGATCGTGCTGATCTTCGTCGTGCTGTTTCTTGCCGGATCGCCGCAAACCGGCAAAACGATCATCGGCATTGCCCCGCTCTTCGGCCTTGATCCGGCAACCGGCGAAGATGCACGCATCACCGGCCCGCTTGCTGCCCTCTGGTATCTGGTCTTCGTTTTGCCGATGTTCCTCTTCACGCCGGATTCGGCGCGGGGTGAGCCTCTCTTCAAGGCGATGCGGCACGGTCTTTCGGAACTGAAAGCCACGCTACGCGAAGTGCGCCAGCGTTCCGGCATCATGCGTTTTCTCATTGCCCGCATGGTCTACCAAGATGGCGTCAATGCTTTGCTGGCGCTGGGCGGAGGCTATGCCGCCGCCATGTTTCACTGGTCGATTACCGAGATCGGCTTGTTCGGCATGATCCTCAATGTGATGGCGATCTTCAGTTGCCTTGCCGCCAGCCGCGTGGATACGCGCTTTGGCTCAAAAGCCGTGGTCATCGGGTCGCTGGTGCTGCTGCTGCTCGCGACGCTCGGCATCGTATCGACAGGGCGCGATCACACATTCTTCGGACTGCTTCCATTTGCGGAAAGTACAGCACAGGGGCTTTTCTCGACGCCAGCAGAACATGCCTATCTGATTTATGGCCTGATGATCGGCGCAGCCTTTGGCCCGGTACAGGCATCGTCGCGCTCATGGTTTGCGCGCAGCATTCAGCCGGAAGAATCGGGCCGCTATTTCGGCATTTATGCGCTGGCGGGTCGTGCGACCAGCTTTCTGGCCCCGTTTCTGGTCGCCACCGTTACGGCCATCAGCGGGTCGGCGGCAATTGGAATGGCGGTGCTGGTGATCTTCTTCGCCGCCGGTCTCTATCTTACCAAAATGACGCCCTACCCAGCCGAGCGCCCCGCGTGAAAACTGGCGCGAAAATGATCGCGCCAGCTCCGTGATTTCATTCACATCATGCCAACAGCGCTGGCCGCGCTAATGGCAAGCAGAGCGCCAACGATCGGTGCCGCAACGGGCACCCAGGCATAAGACCAGTCCGATCCGCCCTTGCCCGGGATAGGCAACAAGGCATGTGCGATGCGCGGGCCAAGATCACGTGCCGGGTTGATGGCATAACCTGTCGGTCCGCCAAGCGAAACGCCAAGCGCCCAGACGAGAAGACCGACCATCAGAGGACCGAGAACCCCATCGGCTCCAACAGCCTTGGCACCGATGGCGATGACGACGAAAACGAGCACGAAAGTGCCAATGATTTCGGTTACGCAATTGGCCGGAATGTTGCGAATTGCCGGAGCTGTGCAAAACACGCCGAGCTTTAACGCCTTATCCGTGGTCGGCTTCCAGTGCGGCAGATAGGCAAGATAGACAAGCACTGCCCCGACAAAAGCGCCCAGCAATTGCGCGGCGATATAAGGAATGACTTCGACCGCCGGAAAACTCCCCGCCGCATAAAAAGCCAGCGTGACGGCAGGATTGAGATGGCCAGCAGCGCCCGCCGCAACTGCGACCATCACGCCGCACAGCACGGCCAGACCCCAGCCAACCGAAATAACGATCCAACCGGAATTCTGCCCCTTGGATTGCGCCAGAAGTACATTTGCGACGACCCCATCGCCAAGCACGATCAGCACCATCGTGCCGAGAAATTCCCCTAAAAAGCCACTTGTCATAATCTTATCCCGAAAAATCAATGTGCAGAAATCCATCCGGCGGACGCGTAATGCCCACCGGTCTGCCAAAAAAGTTTTGTAATTCTCTGTTCTGCCTGGCCTCAAAGACCGAGCTTCAGCTTCAATCCACCCAATTCAGGGAACGCTGCACCGCTTTTTCCCAGGAAGCGAAAAGGCTTTCGCGCTCCTTTTTCCGCATCTTCGGATGCCAGCGATAACCAACTTGCCAGTTTTCCACGACATCTTCCGTGGATTTCCAGTAGCCGACGGCAAGGCCAGCCGAGTAAGCAGCACCCAGCGCCGTGGTTTCCACGATCTTGGGGCGAACCACCGGCACATGCAGAATATCGGCCTGAAATTGCATGACGAAATCGTTGACCGTCATACCGCCATCGGCGCGCAGTTCACTGATCTTGACGCCGGAATCCTTCACCATGGCTTCCAGCACCTCGCGCACCTGATAGCAGCTCGCTTCCAGCGCGGCACGGGCAATATGGCCCTTATTGGCAAAGCGGGTCAGCCCGGCAATAACGCCACGCGCCGACGATTCCCAATGCGGTGCGTAAAGGCCTGAAAATGCAGGCACGAAATAGACGTCGCCATTATCGTCAACGGTGCGGGCGAGTGTTTCGATATCGCTGCTGTTGCGAATGATGCCAAGATTGTCGCGCAGCCACTGCACCAGTGCGCCGGTGATAGCGATGGAACCCTCCAGCGCGTAAGAGGGAGGCGCATCGCCAAGCTTGTAGGCGACGGTGGTCAGCAGGCCATAATTGGACGAAACGAGCTTGTCGCCCGTATTCATCAGCATGAAGCAGCCCGTGCCATAGGTGTTCTTGGCCGCACCGGGCTCAAGACAGGCCTGACCGAAAAGCGCCGCCTGCTGATCGCCCAGAATACCGGCAAGCTTCACGCCGTTCAGGGATCGAACCGTAATCTCGCCATAAACTTCACTTGAGGAGCGTATCTCCGGCAGACAGGCACGGGGAATATGGAAGAGGTCCAGAATTTCCTGATCCCATTGCAGGCTGGCAATATCCATCAGCTGCGTGCGCGAGGCATTGGTGACATCGGTGATATGAATGCCACCCTTCGGGCCGCCGGTCAGGTTCCAGGCCAGCCATGTATCGATGGTGCCAAACAGCGCCTCGCCAGCCTCTGCCTTTTCACGGGCGCCCGGAACATTGTCGAGAATCCAGCGCAGTTTCAGCCCGGAAAAATAGGTGGCGATCGGCAGCCCGGTTCTGGCGCGCAGCCGGTCAGCGCCTCTTTCCTTCGTATATTGTGCCACGAGGTCGGCAGTGCGCGTATCCATCCAGACCAGCGCATTGTAAAGCGGCTGACCGGTGGCCTTGTCCCAGAGCAATGTCGTCTCGCGCTGATTGGTAATGCCGACAGCGGCAATGTCAGCTGCCGTCAGCTTGGCTTTCTTCAACGCCTCGGCAACGACATGCTGGGTGTTGCGCCAGATCTCAAGCGGGTTGTGCTCGACCCAACCAGCTTTCGGGTAAATCTGTTCATGCTCACGCTGATCCATGGCGATGATATCGCCTTGCTGATCGAAAATGATGCAGCGTGTGCTGGTGGTTCCCTGATCAATGGAACCGATAAATTGCTTCGTACTCACGGTATCCTCCCGTCGAATATCTTTCTGTAAAACCTATTCAGTTTACATCAGGTGATGAAACGCTCCGCCTGTGCCGTGGGCACCCTCCTTCTGATGCAAAGCATGCCCGCATTTGCGCGTCCGCTTACAAACGAATGTAAAACGAAACAATTCGAAACTCAATGAAAACAAAAAGCCCCGAAATTTTTCGTTTCGGGGCTCGTTTTCAGATTGTAAACCAATGAATTAATGGCGGAAATGACGCATCCCGGTCATCACCATGGCAATGCCATGCTCATCGGCAGCAGCGATCACTTCTTCGTCACGCATCGAGCCGCCGGGCTGAATCACAGCCGTGGCTCCCGCCTGAACAGCCGAAAGCAAACCGTCCGCAAACGGGAAGAACGCGTCGGAAGCGACCACACAGCCCTTGGTCAGCGGTTCTGCGAGACCGGCAGCTTCTGCCGCATCTTCTGCCTTACGGGCAGCGATACGTGCGGAGTCGACACGGCTCATCTGGCCTGCGCCAATACCAACCGTTGCGCCGTCCTTCACATAGACGATGGCGTTCGACTTCACGTGCTTGGCGATGCGGAAGGCGAACTTCATGTCGTTCAGTTCGGCTTCGCTCGGGCTGCGCTTGGTCACGACCTTGAGGTCGAGATCATCGACAACGCCGTTGTCGCGCGACTGAACCAGCAAGCCACCGGCAACCGTCTTCGCGGCAATGCCCTTTGCGCGCGGATCAGGAAGGCCGCCCGTCACCAGCAGGCGCAGGTTCTTCTTGGCGGCAACGATGGCCTGTGCGCCCGGCGTTGCATCGGGAGCGATGATGACTTCCGTGAAAATCTTGACGATTTCCTCGGCGGCTTCTTCATCCAGTGTCTTGTTGAGCGCAACAATACCGCCAAAAGCCGACACCGGATCGCAGGCCAATGCCTTCAGATAGGCATCCTTGATAGATGCGCCTTCCGCCACGCCGCACGGATTGGCGTGCTTGATGATGGCGACGGCAGCCGTGCGCGCCGGGTCGAACTCGGCAACGAGTTCGAAAGCTGCATCGGTATCGTTGATGTTGTTGTAGGAAAGCTGCTTGCCCTGAAGCTGGGTTGCCGTGGCAACGCCCGGGCGCTTTTCACCGGAGAGATAGAAACCAGCGGTCTGATGCGGGTTTTCACCATAGCGCATGACCGAATGCAGCTTGCCTGCAACCGAGCGCCAAACCGGCGTTTCTTCTTCGATGGCTTCAGCGAACCAGTTGGAAATCGCCGCGTCATAAGCCGCAGTGCGCGAGAAGGCCTTGGCAGCAAGCTTCTTGCGGAAAACGAGCGGCAGCGAACCGCCATGCTTCTCAAGCTCGGTGACCACTTCGTCATAATCTGTCGGATCGACGACAGTTGCGACATAAGCGTGGTTCTTGGCCGAAGCGCGGATCATCGCCGGGCCGCCAATATCGATATTCTCAACCGTGGTGTCGTAATCGCCGCCCTGGAAGCGGACTTCCTCAAACGGATAGAGATTGATCACGGCGAGATCGATGCCGCCGATCTTGTGCTCTTCCATTGCGGCAACATGTTCCGGGTCGTTGCGCACGGCGAGCAGACCGCCATGGACTGCCGGATGCAGCGTCTTGACGCGCCCATCCATGATTTCGGGAAAGCCGGTGATTTCGGAAACGTCACGAACCGGAATGCCTTCTGCGGCAATGGACTTGGCCGTACCGCCGGTCGAGAGGATCTCGACGCCATGCGCATGAAGCGCCTTGGCGAATTCGATCAGGCCGGTTTTGTCGGAAACGGAAAGGAGGGCGCGGCGCACCCGATGAAGATCGGGAGCGGGAATATGCTTTGAGCTGACAGCCATAGGAAACGGTCTCTTCGTTGCTGAAGCGTTTTGCGTTCAGGAAAGGGGACAGCGTCGCCGTAGCACAGTCGGACAAGGAATCCTACCGCAAAAGACCGGAAACCACCGGCGAAAGAAAAACCCCGCCTTGAAGGCGGGGTTTCGTTTGCAAACTAATGGTTATTTCATCGTCGGGATGACGAACTCAGCTCCATCCTTAACCCCAGACGGCCAGCGCGAGGTGACGGTCTTGGTCTTTGTATAGAAGCGGAATGCATCCGGGCCGTGCTGGTTGAGATCGCCGAAGCCGGAAGCCTTCCAGCCGCCGAAAGTGTAGTAAGCGATCGGAACCGGGATCGGCACATTGATACCGACCATGCCGACCTGAACGCGGCTTGCGAAATCGCGAGCCGCATCGCCGTCGCGGGTGAAGATGGCGACGCCGTTGCCATATTCATGATCGTTCGGCAGAGCCAGCGCTTCCTCGTAGTTCTTGGCGCGAACGACCGAAAGAACCGGACCGAAGATTTCTTCCTTATAGATGCGCATGTCGCGCGTCACATTGTCGAACAGGCAGCCGCCCATGTAGAAGCCATTTTCATAGCCCTGCATCTTGAAGTTACGGCCATCGACAACCAGCTTCGCGCCTTCTTCGACGCCGAGATCGACATAGCCGCGAATGCGATCAAGGGCGGCCTGCGTGACAACCGGGCCGTAATCGGCGGAATTGTCGGTGGACGGGCCAATCTTGAGCGATTCAACGCGCGGGATGAGCTTTTCCATCAGGCGGTTGGCGGTGTCTTCACCGACCGGAACAGCCACGGAAATTGCCATACAGCGTTCGCCTGCCGAGCCGTAACCAGCGCCGATGAGCGCATCGACGGTCTGGTCCATATCGGCGTCGGGCATGATGAGCATGTGGTTTTTCGCGCCGCCGAAGCACTGAACGCGCTTGCCGTTCGAGCAGCCACGACCATAGATATACTGGGCAATCGGCGTGGAACCGACAAAGCCGATGGCCTGTACATCCGGATCGTCGAGCAGAGCATCGACAGAATCCTTGTCGCCATTGACGACGTTGAAGATACCGGCAGGCAGGCCTGCTTCCATGAACAGTTCCGCCAGACGCATCGGGACGCCCGGGTCACGCTCGGATGGCTTCAGAACGAAGGCATTGCCGCAGGCAATCGCCGGACCAGCCTTCCAGAGCGGGATCATGGCCGGGAAGTTGAACGGCGTGATGCCGGCAACGACGCCGAGCGGCTGGCGCATGGAATAGGTGTCGATGCCCGTACCGGCATTGTCGGTGAATTCGCCTTTCAGCATATGTGCGGAGCCGAGGCAGACTTCCACCACTTCGAGACCGCGCTGAATATCGCCCTTGGCGTCGGCAATGGTCTTGCCATGCTCACGCGCCAGCAGTTCGGCCAGGCTGTCATATTCGGCTTCGACGAGTTCCAGGAACTTGCGCAGGATGCGAACGCGGCGCTGCGGGTTGGTCGCGCCCCACGCAGGCTGCGCAGCCTTGGCGTTTTCGACGGCGGCGCGCACTTCGGCCTTGGTGGCAAGCGCGACTTTGGCCTGTACCGTGCCGTCGAGCGGCTGGAAAACGTCGGCGGTGCGACCGCTATTACCGGCAACATGCTTGCCGCCGATGAAATGTCCGATATTGCGCATCGAGAAACCTCCCTGATTACCATTTATGAGGACACACCTTGCCCTCATCGTTGTATCTATCCTGACTCTGCAAATTCATGATTGCAAGGCGCTGAAAAGCGTATCCGTTGTGCATTTTTCATAGTACGAAACATGATCCCGAAAAGTGTGAAACGGTTTTCGGACAAGATCATGTTCAAGCGAAGTACATTATGAACTGGGACGATATTCGCATATTCCTCGCGGTCGCGCGCTCAGGCCAGATTCTGGGTGCGGCCAAGCGGCTTGGCCTGAACCACACCACCGTGGCGCGGCGGCTGACGGCGCTTGAAACCGCGCTTTCCACCACGCTTCTGACACGCCGCACCAACGGCTCGACACTAACGCAGGCGGGTGAGGAATTTCTGCTTGCCGCCGAGCGCATGGAAGCGGAAATGTTGTCCGCCCGCGCGCAGGTTGGCAATGCGGATGTCGCGGTTTCAGGCACGGTGCGCATAGGCGCGCCAGACGGTTTCGGCGTCACCTTTCTAGCGCCGCGCCTCGCCCGGCTGACACAGCAATATCCAGACCTCACCATCCAGCTGGTACCCGTACCGCGCTCCTTTTCGCTGTCCCGGCGGGAGGCCGATATCGCCATCACCGTCGAACGTCCGGATCAGGGGCGGCTCATTGCGCGCAGGCTGGTCGATTATACGCTCGGCCTCTATGCCCATCGCAGCTATCTGGAAGCCAACGGCACGCCCGAAAATTCAGACGACCTCAATCACCATCGCCTGATCGGCTATGTGGAAGATCTGGTTATCAACCCGTCGCTCGCCTATGCGCCGGAAATCAGCCGCGACTGGAAACCGGCATTCGAGGTGTCGAGCGCCTTGGGACAGGTGGAAGCGGTGCGCGCAGGTGCAGGCATCGGCATTCTGCATTCGTTCATCGCCCGCGCAGACCCCGATCTCGTGCCGGTTCTGCCCGATCGGGTGATCCGGCGCGCCTATTGGCTCGCCTATCATGAATCCGCCCGCACATTGCGACGCGTGACAGCCGTATCGGCTCTCATCTCCGAACTGGTGGAAGGCGAAAAATCGCTGTTCAGTTGAGAGCAGGCTTGCTCAATTAAGCCGCATATAGGCGATCATAACGCCGACAATCATCGCAGCTGGAACGAACAATGCGTCAAGGCCGATGAACGCATGGCCGAGGCCACCGGCAACAGCGCCGAGCATCAAGGCCAGCCAGACGGAAACATGTTGCAACCAGCGCCACTTTGGCGTTTCGCCGCGCAGCGAACAGGCAAGATCCGCCGCCGCATTGAAAAGCGTTCCGGTCACATAGGTTACGCCGAGACGCGCCGCGCCTATGGGCTGTACGGCAGCATTCTGCGCACCCATCGCGGCGGCGAGCAGCAGCACCGGCTGGATGAACATTGAGCCCTCGCGCCGTAGCACGCCCACTGCCAGCAAGATCACCACGACGCTGGCCATTACATAGAGACTACCCCAGCGCCCATAGGCGCGCACGGTCAGCGTGCCGAAAAACGCGCCAAGGAAGAACAGTATGATGAGGATCGCGGGAAACCAGACCAGCACGGAGCCTTGAACGCCGGGTTGCCCCGCAAGTGCGACGCCGAGCTGCGTGGTATTGCCGCTCATGAAGGAAGCGAAGAAACCGCCCAGTTGCAGAAAGGCTATCGCATCAACGAAACCAGCCGATGCGGTAAGAACCAGACCGAGCGACAGTTTGGAATTCGGTGTCATTTCACTGGACTTCGGGAAAGGAAACGACCCGGCTTCGACAAAGCCGGGTCTTGCAAGAAATGGAACTGATCCTCAGACGCGTTTGACGATGCGCAGAATGATCAGAAGTATTGCCGCGCCGATGAATGCATTGATGATCGAGGCAATGATACCGCCGCCGACGGAAAAGCCGAGGCGCGGTAAAAGCCAGCCTGCAAAAAACGCGCCGATCACACCGACAATGATATTGCCGATCATGCCGAAACCGCCGCCCTGCACGACCTTGCCGGCCAGCCAGCCAGCGACGAGACCGACAAAAAGAAATACGATTAGACTTCCAACATCCATGCGCTTTTCTCCCTCCAGAGCACATCCCGAAAAGTGTGAAACGGTTTTCGGGCGAGATGTGCGTCAAAACAAACGGTTAGAGCGCCGTCACCCGGCGCATCTGGAGTGAGTTGACAATATGTTGGTCGAGCACACAAGAGGGGTGCGAAAATTTGAGCACATCCTGAAACAGCCTCGCATTTTTCAGGATGTGCCTGAAAATTACGGCGCCAGATGCCGGAATGCGGCGACGACTTCCTCGTAGACCTTGCGCTTGAATGGCACGATCAGTTCCGGCAGCTGCTGCATCGGCTTCCAGTCCCAGCTGTCGAATTCAGCCGTGTGCCCACCGGGCGGCGGATTGATCGCGATCTCGCTTTCATCGCCCTCGAACCGATAGGCAAACCATTTCTGCGTCTGGCCGCGATATTTGCCCTTGAGGGCCTGCCCCACCAGATGCGGTGGCAGATCATAATTGATCCAGTCCGGCGCTTCGGCAAGCAGCGAGACCGACTTCATGCCGGTTTCTTCATAAAGCTCACGCAATGCGGCTTCGACCGGGTCTTCGCCCTTGTCGATACCGCCCTGCGGCATCTGCCAGAGTTGCGTTGCGCCATCCATCTCATCGCCCGGAATGACGATGCGATGTCCAGCCCAGACCAGACCGGCCTTGTTCAGCACCATCAGCCCGACACAGGGGCGGTAGGGCAAGCTTTCAGGATCGACGGGGCCTTTGTGCTTCGACATGACATTCTCCATGATATGCAGCATTTCCAGCAAAAGTGCGTAGCGGTTTTGCGTAGGATAATGCGTAAAAACAACTAGTGTCGTTCCGGGTCGCGGACCAGCGCCGAAACGGGAACGATTTCGATGCCGCGCTTCTTGACCTCATTCGCCCAATCCCGCACTGCATCGACGGTCACGCCGAAGGCGGAGCCGGTGCCAATCGCACTGCCATTGGCGCGCGCAATGCGTTCCAGCTCATTGAGACGGTCGAGCACAGCCGAACGGTCCTGCGACGCATCGATCAGCACATCGGCTGCCGCATAGGGCACAGCATCCTTTTGCGCGATCTGATCGGCCTGACTGCGCGCCGAAGTGCCATCATCCAGATAATAAAGCCCGCGTCTGCCGATCTCGCCCAGCACCGGCGCGAAGGCATCCGCCTCGCCGGTAAAGCGTGCACCCATATAATTCATCACACCGGCATAGTTGGTCATGCGCGACAATGCCCACAAAAGCGACGTCTGGTTCTTGGCGGCTCCGTCATCCACCGTCAATGTGTTGCGTCCCGGATTGATGCGCGGATAGTCGAATGGCTCCATCGGCAATTGCAACAGAAGCTCGTGGCCGTTCTGACGCGCCGCCTGCATCCAGCGTTGCAGGCTGTTACCCTGCGGCGCGAAGGCCAGCGTCACTTCTGATGGCAGCTTCTCTACAGCTTCCATGCTACCGGTCTGTGACAGGCCAAGCCCGCCAATGACCAGCGCGATCCTTGCGCCCCGCGCGCCCGACCAGCCGACGGCATAGGCATCCATCGGCCGCAAGCCATCCGCACCGCGCACTGGCAATGGTCCGGTCGCGCTTTGCTCGACCAGTTCCTGTTCCGGCAAATGCGCAACACGCGGATCCTGCCCCGTCTTGTGCTGGTTCTGCACGACGACGACATTGCCATCCGCTGAACCGGCGGTGACATTTGGCATATCAGGCGTGACCTTGATGATTGCCGGGCCGGTTTGCTGCCCCCCGGTTCCGCGCAGCGCGGTGCCTGGCGCGGGTGTGTTACCGGTCGCAGTCGATGCCTGCTGCCCAGTTTTGACCGCGGCGTCGGGCGGCGTTTGCGCCTCGGCAATTGCCGCCTTTTCAGGCTTGCGAAAAGCATCGCGGTTGGTCTGCCAGACGGTGAACATCATACCGCCTGCGACACCCAGCACGACTGCCGCGCCCAAGCCTAGCAAAGACCAACGAAAAGCGCGGGAGCGTTCGCCCCCGCGCTTTCGCGGTTTCTTATCCAGTCCTAACGGGCTGTTCAGATCCAGCATGGAATGATCAGTTCAACACGCCCTTCTTCGGATCCGGCGGGAATGCGGCATTCGCCACTTCACCACGCAGGAGCTTCAGAGCTTCATTGAGCTGGATATCGTCCTTCGGCTCCGCTGGCACATAGGCCGACGAGCCGGAGCCATTGTCATCTTCGGCATTGCCTTTGATATGGCCCTTGAGTTCGGATTCGCCGCGAACGACGTCCTCACCCTTCAGTTCCGGCGGCAGCGGCTGCTCAACCTTGATATCTGGCGTGATGCCCTTGCCCTGGATCGACTTGCCCGACGGCGTGTAATAAAGCGCCGTGGTCAGACGCAGCGATCCGTTTTCGCCCAACGGAATGATCGTCTGCACAGAACCCTTGCCGAAGGACTGCGTGCCGAGCACCGTCGCACGGCGATGATCCTGAAGCGCGCCTGCAACGATTTCCGAAGCACTGGCCGAACCGCCATTGATGAGCACGATCACCGGCTTGCCGTCAGTCAGATCGCCCTTGCGGGCATCGAAGCGGGTCACATCCTGCGGATCGCGGCCACGAGTCGAAACCACTTCGCCCTTGTCGAGGAAGGCATCGGAGACAGCGACGGCCTGATCGAGCAGACCACCCGGATTGAGGCGCAGATCGAGCACGAAGCCCTTGAGCTTGTCGCCCGGGATCTTGCTCTGAATATCCTTGATCGCCTTGCCGAGATCGTCAGCCGTCTGTTCGGTGAACGAAATCACGCGCACATAACCGACATCGTTTTCAACGCGGTAACGAACGGCCTTCACCTTGATGACGGCACGCGCAATCTTGAGCGTGATCGGCTTGTCGACGCCCTGACGCATCAGCGTCAGCTCAATCGAGGAACCGATTTCGCCGCGCATCTTGTCGACCGCATCGTTAAGGCTGAGTCCGCGCACTTCCTGACCATCGATTTTGGTGATCAGGTCACCTGCGAGAACACCGGCCTTCGAGGCAGGCGTATCATCGATCGGCGCAATCACCTTCACAAGGTCATTGTCCATAGTGACTTCAATGCCGAGACCGCCGAATTCACCCTTGGTCTGCACGCGCATATCCTGCGCGGCTTCCGGATTGAGATAAGACGAATGCGGATCAAGCGAGGTCAGCATGCCGTTGATGGCGCTTTCCGTCAGCTTCTTGTCATCCGGAGGCGTCACATATTGCGCGCGCACACGTTCGAAAATATCGCCGAAAAGCGCCAGGTCCTTATAGACGTCAGCATCCTTGGCGGCTGCGAAAGCCGTCGAAGCTGGAGCGCCTTGCACCATCACCATGGCAGATGCCCCCATCAGGGCTCCGGCGAACAGCAGCGACAGTTTACGTATCATTTTGTGTCCTTCCAGAAAGCCGTTCGGTCCACCATGGGGCCGGATCGACGGGTTTTCCATCTTTTCGAAACTCAATGTAAAGCAACGGCGCACCATTGCCCACCTCTATCGGCGCAACACTCGCGAGAAGTTTATCTCCCATCGCCCCGACCGGTTCACCTGCCAGTACAAACTGGCCCTGCGCCACGTCGATTCGCCCCATGCCTGCCATCACAATATGATATCCATTGCCCGCATCGAGGATCAAGAGTTGCCCGTAAGATCTAAACGGTCCCGCATAAAGCACAACGCCATCGGAAGGTGACGTAATCGTGGCAGACGGCAAGGTTTCCAGCACCTGGCCCATCATGGCGCCGCCAGCACCATCCTTGTCGCCGAAGCGGCGCGACGTCTTGCCCGCTGCCGGTAAAACCAGCTTTCCCTGCAGGGAGGCGAAATTTGTCTGCGCGCGCAGATGATTGTCATCCGGCGTCGCCTCGCCCGCACGTTCGCGGGCCGATGCCAGACGATCGGCCTCGGCCTTACGCGCCGCATCGGCGGCATCGCGTACACCGGCCATCTGCTTGTCGAGCCCGTCAATCAGGTCCTTGAGGCTACCTGCCTTGGCCGCGAGTTCTTCAGAGCGCTTGCGCTGCGCTTCCATTTCCTGTTCCGACTGGGCCTGCAGCTTCTTCTTTTCATCGAGCAAAAGTGACTGACGCTTCTGTTCTTCAGCTTGCGTGGTGCGGGTCTGTTGCAGCTTCTCGCGTTCCTGCGAGATAGACGCAGTCACTGTCTGCATATCTTTCAAATCGCCCGTCAGCTCTTCCACCTGTTCGCGCATTTCCGGCACCACTGCACCAAGCAGCACGGCACTGCGCACTGAGGCAAGAGCATCGTCGGGGCGAACCAGAATAGCAGGCGGCGGGTTGAGCCCCATGCGCTGCAACGCAGCCAGCACTTCGGCCAGAACCCCGCGCCGCGCCCGCAGCGATGTGCGAATGCCAGCTTCCTGCTCATGCAGGGAGACCAGCTTTTCGGCAATATCGGCGATGTCCTGCTGCAATTTCTTGTCGGTCTTGGCTGACTGGATCAGGGCTGCCGTAATCGTGTCCTGGTCCTTCTTGAGGCTAGCAACCTCGCTTTCGAGCTGCTTGAGCTTGTCTCCCGTGACGGTCATCTCACCGGTCAGCTTCTCATATTCGCCAGCCGCCTGATCGCGTTGCTGCTGCAAGGCATCCTGCGCCAAGCCGAGCTGCGGCGAGGCCACCGCGCCCAAAAAGGCGCAGGTCGCAAAAAAGCCCGCCCGCGCTAGAGCGAGCAGCCGGGGCTTGCTGAAAAGACGTACAGGATTCATGCGTGTTCTATCAGGGCGAAACAAGGCTAAAATCAGGGCCAAAAATCAGGCTCCGATCAACCTATCCCGATACCGTTAACGAAACATCAACCATAAGTCCCGCGATCCCAAACATTGGCTCGTCGAACTTTATCCAACCGGTACGGACCAGTTCAAGATGACGGAGCCGTCGGCTCCATTAACTCTATGCGGTTTCCAAATGGATCGGAAACGTAACAGCGATTATAGCCCGCCAGAGGTTCATCTTGTGTCACCGCATATCCGGCATCGGTCAACGCCTGCACCAGCGCCTCCAACGCGCCGACAATAAAAGCCGGATGCGCCTTACGCGCCGGGATGAAATCAGGATCGACGCCCAAGTGAATTTTCAAAGCGCCGCTTTCAAACCAGCAGCCGCCTCTTGCGGCTAGATTCTGCGGCTTGGCGACTTCCGGTATGCCGAGAAGAACGCCATAAAAAGCACGCGCCTTGTCTTCCCCGCCTTTCGGCATGGCCAGTTGAACGTGATCGAGTTGCTTGATCCACATGGTCCCGTTCTCCCGCTTTCGCGAACGGCCCGGTTCATGATCTGTGATAAGGATGCCCCGCTAGAATGGTCGCAGCGCGATAGAGCTGTTCGGCAATCAGAATGCGGGCGATCTGGTGCGGCCAGGTCAGTTCTCCCAACGCAAGAACCAGATCAGCACGCGACCGCAACGCCGGATCGTGCCCATCCGGGCCACCGATGGCAACAATCAGCTGCCGTTTGCCGTCATCGCGCATGCGTCCGATGCGCTCGGCAAAGGCTTCGGAACCCAGCGCCTTGCCGCGCTCGTCGAGCAGAATAAGGGCCGCGCCATTGTCCAGCGCTTCATTGATGCGCTGCGCTTCTTCCGTCTTGCGCAATTCTGCCGTCTGGCCGCGACTTTCCGGGATTTCGTTCACACCGGCGAATTCAAGCCCCAAAGGCGGACCCGCTTTGGAAAAACGGTCGAAATAGCGCTCGACCAGCTCCCGTTCGGGGCCGGCTTTCATCCGGCCCACGGCAAAAACACTCACACGCATCACGCCCTCAATATGGCAGGGGTCCAAAGCGCTTCCGACCTGATTGCGTCGGATCAACGCTCCAAACGTTTACTTTACGCACATCCTATCCGAAAACCGTTTCACACTTTTCGGGATGTGCGCAACGCCTGCCAGACCTTAGCGGCGACGGATCAATGGACGGTTTCCAACGCTCGTTCGTCGTCGAAATCGTCATCGAGCCATATCTTCTCGATATTGTAGAAGTCACGGACTTCCGGACGGAAGATGTGCACGATGATATCGCCCGTGTCGATCAGGACCCAATCGCCACTGTCTAGCCCCTCGACCCGCACATTCTTGCAGCCCGCTTCATTGAGCGCCTGCAAAAGATGGTCGGCCACAGCCGTCACATGACGGTGCGAACGGCCCGACGCGACGATCATATAATCGCCGATCGTTGATCTTCCGCGAATGTCGATGGGGATGATGGATTCTGCCTTGGAGTTTTCGAGACTGGCCAAGGCCGCGTCGAAGGTCTGGGACACGAGATCGGTCTCGTTCATCCTGACCAGTGAAGGCGCGTGGAGAGCCTTCTTCTCAAGTGCTGTTCTCAGTGTATTGCCTTTCTAACAAGAACAACCCGATACGGCAGTAAAAGCACCGTACAAACCTAAGATAGGCAGAGTCCCTGTTTTGTTTCAAGAGTCACGACCTGACAGGACCGTTCACTTTTTCGATTATCTCGCATTTTTCGCATATATCTTGTTTAAACCGTCACCAAACTATCAAGATCGTGTGCCGGACTTGCGAATGGCGCTTGATGACAGCGATGAGCGCGGCCCGTGGATGAAGGTCCATGCTGGTGGCGTGCGACGGGCCAGCATCGGCGCATATTGCTCATCAAGACGGCTGTGCGAAAAAGTCTGCGCCATGCGCGACGACAGATATGCCAGCGTCGAGCCGGGACGGTCGATCACTGCAATCGGGAAATTATTGGCGATTTCGCGCCAGCGCTGCCAGCGATGAAACGACGCCAGATTGTCCGCGCCCATCACCCAGACAAAATGCACGCCGGGATTGGCGTCGCGGATCAGGGCCAGCGTGTCGGCGGTGTAGCGCACATTGAAGGCGGCTTCGAGCGCCGTCACCTTGATACGCGGGTCACTGGCGATTTCTTCGCTCCATCGCAGCCTGTTCGCCAGAGGCGCCAGTTCGCGGGTGTCTTTCAGCGGATTGCCGGGCGTCACCATCCACCAGAGCTGATCCAGTTTCAGCCGCCGAATGGCGATCTCCGCGACCAGAGCGTGACCGCCATGTGGCGGGTTGAACGAACCGCCGAACAGGCCAACCGCCATGCCTTTCTCGGCATGCGGCATGCGCAAATATTTCGCGTCAACGTCCGGATACTGTTCTTTCAGTGCGGAAAGCCCGAAACCAAAGCGCATCAGCTTCGAATCTGCCCGTTACCGCGAACACGATATTTGAACGAAGTGAGCTGTTCGACACCGACAGGGCCACGTGCATGCATCTTGCCCGTGGCAATGCCGATTTCCGCGCCCATGCCGAACTCACCGCCATCCGCAAACTGCGTTGAGGCATTGTGCAGCAAAATGGCCGAGTCGATTTCATTGAAGAACCGGGCAACCGCTTCCGCATCCTCAGCGACAATGGCTTCGGTGTGATGCGAGGAATAGCGGTTGATGTGCCGGATCGCGCCCTCAACACCATCGACAAGCATCACCGAAATGATCGCGTCGAGATATTCGGTGGACCAGTCTTCTTCACTCGCCGCAATGGCTGCCGGATAAAGTGCCTTCACCTCTTCGCTGCCACGGATTTCGCAACCCTTGGCGGCCAGATCTTCAAGGATCGGCACGAGATGTGTTGAGGCGACCGCGCGATCCACCAGCAGCGTTTCCGCCGATCCGCAAATGCCTGTGCGTCGCATCTTGGCGTTGACCGCGATCTTGCGCGCCATGTCGAGATCGGCGGTCTTGTCGATATAAAGATGGCAGATGCCTTCCAGATGCGCGAAGACCGGCACGCGCGCTTCCGATTGGACGCGCGCGACGAGGCTTTTGCCGCCGCGTGGCACAATCACGTCGATAGCGCCGTCGAGCCCTTTCAGCATTTCACCAACCGCGGCACGATCCGTCACCGGCACGATCTGGATGGAATCGGCAGGCAAGCCGCCAGCTTCCAGTCCAGCCACCAGCGCCTTGTGAATAGCCGCAGACGAATGGGCCGAATCCGAACCACCGCGCAGGATCACCGCATTGCCAGCCTTGAGGCAGAGCGCACCGGCATCCGCCGTTACATTCGGGCGACTTTCATAAATGACGCCGATAACACCAAGCGGCGTGCGCACGCGCTCGATATGCAGACCGTTGGGGCGATCCCATTCGGCAATCACCGCACCGACCGGATCTGGCAATGCTGCAATGGCGCGGATGCCCTCCGCGATCCCATCAATGCGCGTGTCATCGAGCGTCAGGCGATCCACGAAGGAAGCGGCCATTCCGCTCGCGGCGGCATTGGCCAGATCAAGCTTGTTGGCTTCGAGGATGGCGTCGCGGCTTTCGAGAATGGCATCGGCTGCAGCCAGAAGCGCCTTGTTCTTCTGCTCCGTGCCAGCAATCGCCAGTGGTGCTGCGGCGGCTTTCGCCTTGCGGCCCACTTCGGCCATGATCGCGGCTATGTCGCTTCCAGCTTCCACTTTATTCAGCATCCTCTCCCCGCCTTTCCCTGTTCAGGCATTTTCGGTCTCGGCTGCCACGGCTGCGCCGCGCACCACGAGATCATTGCGATGGATCATTGCCGCGCGGGCATCATACCCAAGAATGGTGCTGATCTCATCGCTTTTATGCCCGGCAATCTTGCGTGCATCCTCGGCATCGTAAGCAATCAATCCACGCGCAATTTCACGGCCATCTTCATTGAGTACGGCCACCGTATCGCCGCGCTCGAAATGACCGTCGACATTTTTCACGCCCGCAGGCAATAGCGACTTGCCCGATTTCAGCGCTTTGCCAGCGCCTGCATCGACAGTGAGACGACCCGCCGGTTCCAGATTGCCGGAAATCCAGGTTTTCCAGGCATTGACTGGCGCACGTGCAGCTTCGAACAAAGTCGCACGCTCACCGCGATCAATCGCCGAAAGCGGCCCCATGCGGATACCCGAGGTGATGATCATCGCCGTTCCAGCCGCATTGGCGATCTTGCCCGCATCGAGCTTCGTCTTCATGCCGCCACGCGACAGTTCCGAAGCCGCGGCGCCTGCCATGGCTTCGATCTGCGGCGTGATGGTTTCCACCAGCGGCAGAAACGCGGCATCCGGGTTCTTATGCGGCGGTGCCGTATAAAGCCCGTCAATGTCGGAAAGCAGGATCAGCAGGTCAGCGCCCATCATCGTCGCCACGCGGGCGGCCAGACGGTCATTGTCGCCATAGCGAATTTCTGTCGTCGCCACCGTGTCATTTTCATTGATGACCGGCACGGCCTTCAGTTTCAAAAGCGTCTCGATGGTCGCGCGCGCGTTGAGATAACGGCGACGTTCTTCAGTGTCGGAAAGCGTCACCAAAATCTGGCCCGACTTGATGCCGTGGCCACCGAGCACGTCGGCATAGGCCTTGGCAAGCGCGATCTGGCCAGCAGCGGCGGCTGCCTGACTTTCCTCAAGCTTCAACGCCTTTTTCGGCAGGCCGAGCACGGTGCGTCCCAGCGCGATAGCGCCCGACGACACCACCAGCACCTCGACGCCTGCGTGATGCAGGGCGGCAATGTCCTGCCCCAGGCTTTCCAGCCATTCGCGCTTCAGCCCCTTGGCGCGATCCACCAGAAGAGCGGAACCAATTTTTACAACAATGCGGCGATAGTCTTTCAGTTGCTTCAGCATGCTCTCATTCCTCTCGCCGCATTCAGCCTTATTCGTCGACTTTCGCCGTTCCGGCTTCCTGCGCACGACTCGCGTCGATAACAGCGCCAAGCTGGCGCAGCGCATCGTTCAGACCTTCATGGCTGACAGCGGAAAGCAGCAGCGGATCGCGTCCGCAAGCCTTCTTCAGCGCTTTGACCTTGGCCTTGCGCGCATCGGGATCGAGCGTATCGATCTGCGACAGAGCAACAATTTCCGTTTTATCGGCAAGACCATGTTCATAGGCTTCAAGCTCGCCGCGAATGACCTTATAGGCCTTCGCCACATCTTCTTCCTGCGCCGAAACGAGATGCAGCAGAACTCGCGTGCGCTCGACATGGCCAAGGAAACGGTCGCCAAGGCCAACGCCTTCGCTGGCGCCTTCGATCAGACCCGGAATATCCGCGATCACGAATTCACGCGCATCCACACGCGCAACACCGAGATTGGGATGCAGCGTGGTGAACGGATAATCGGCAATCTTCGGCTTGGCTGCTGTCACACTGGCCAGGAAGGTGGACTTGCCTGCATTGGGCAGACCGACCAGACCGGCATCGGCAATCAGCTTCAGGCGCAACCAGATTGTGCGCTCGATGCCTTCCTGACCCGGATTGGCACGGCGCGGCGCGCGATTGGTCGATGTCGTGAAATGCAGATTACCGAAACCGCCATTGCCGCCCTTGGCCAGACGATAGCGCTGGCCGACTTCTGTAATGTCGCAGATCAGCGTTTCATCATCTTCTTCAAAAACCTGCGTTCCAACCGGCACCTTGAGAATGACATCGTCACCCTTGCCGCCGGTCATGTTGCGGCCCATGCCATGCATGCCGGTCTTGGCCCGGAAATGCTGCTGATAGCGATAGTCGATCAGCGTGTTGAGGCCGTCGACCGCTTCGACCCAGACATTGCCGCCACGTCCGCCGTCGCCGCCATCGGGACCGCCAAATTCAAGAAACTTCTCGCGGCGAAACGATACGGCCCCCGCCCCGCCATCGCCGGAGCGAATATAGATCTTGGCCTGATCGAGAAATTTCATTGAACCTTACCTCTTGCGGCGCAAACGCGCCTTAAACCCGGGCTCGCGCATCATCTTGCGCGAGCCAAATTGCAATTACAGCAAAACCCGTTTCCTGCAAACAGTTGCAGTGCTTGGATTTCATCAGAACTTGTCTTTCCAGACAGGTTCGCTGAAGTCGATATAGAGCAGTTCCTGATCCAGATACTGCCCCTGCACAAAAAGCGACTTCGGCTCTAGCCCGTAGGTCTTGAAGCCGAGCGCATGATAGATTCGCTTTGCCGGTTCGTTCGTCGCCACCACCTTGGCATCGAGAAGCACAACCTGCGCCGCCGAATGTTCGATCACTTTTTGAACCAGAGCCTTGCCCAGTTCCAGCCCGCGCGCTTCCGGCGCTACAAACACGCCCCAAAGCGTTCCGCGATGGCGCTCGGATTTGCGATCGTGGCGAAACATACCTGCCGTGCCCAACAGATTTTCACCGTCGAATGCACCGAAGATAATATTGCCATCCACCTGCTCCAGACGGCGCGCAAAGACGCTGTCGGAATAGGCATTTTCTTCCTCGAAGCTCGATCCGAAGGACATCGGTGCGCGGCTCAGCGCGCTCAATCTGATAGCGCGATAGCGATGCAGATCGCCCTTATCGAGGGCGCGCACCACAATCTTTTCGGGTGCACTCACATAAGCGTCGTTCATTGCATTCCCCATTCTCTTTATATTTTCCCGACCATCTGCCGAAAACCGCTTCATGCTTTTCGGGATGTGTTCAAGGCGGCCCTGCGAAACACGCAGGGCCTTGTGTTCTTATGACTGCCAGCTTCTCAGGCCGATCCAGGTGCGCCGGTCGAGAACATAGCGTTCAACGGGCACGTTTCCGGCAGCAAGCGTATCCGACATGCCCATATTGCTGAACTGGAAACCGCACTTGTGGATCACACGACGCGATCCATTGTTGGTCGCCCGGCAGGAAATATGCAGGCGGTCGATTGCGGTCGCCCGAAACACCAGATCAATCAGTGAATGAGCAGCCTCAGTGGCAAAGCCATGCCCCCAATAGGGCTCGCCCAGCCAGTAGCCGATCTCCAGACCGTCGCCATGTTTATTCGCATGAATGCCGCAACAGCCCATAAAGATGCCGGTCTCGGCTTGCGTAATGGCGTAGATGCAATTGCCCATCTCGCCTTTTCGCACGCGCTCGACAAAGTCGACGGCATTCTCACGCGTGTATGGATGCGGCATGCGAGTGAGCATGCCAGAGACGCGAAGATTGTTGGCAAGATAGGAAATGGCATCTACGTCTTCGACATGCGGCGGGCGCAGAACCAGCCTTTCGGTGACCAAGACGGGGCAATCTAACTCAGGGGCTAACTCAGGAGCCAATTCAGACTCCAGATCAGCTGCCAGACCGGGAGAGAAATCGGCGAAACGCTCTCTCCGGCTCGTACAGCTTTCTGCGTAACTATCTTCTTCTAAAACGTCGACAACCATTTGTCTGTCCTCCAGATGCAAAAAGGGAAGATGGTGGCCCCATCTTCCCTTCGATCTTTTGGCTAGGCTGCCATATACACCGGGTCCGATGGGACGCCGGTGGTTTTAAGAGGCCCGGCTTACTCTGCTGCTTCCGCGATCGGGTCTACCGATACGTACGTGCGGCCGTTGGCTTTCGTACGGAAAGATACGGAACCGTTCGTGGTTGCAAAAATAGTGTGGTCCTTGCCGAGGCCAACATTGGCGCCCGGATGCCACTTCGTGCCGCGTTGACGCACGATGATGTTGCCAGCGAGCACAGCTTCGCCGCCAAACTTCTTCACGCCAAGGCGTTTGGATTCTGAATCGCGACCGTTACGCGAGGAACCGCCAGCTTTTTTGTGTGCCATTGGTGTTCTCCTTTAATCTCTCTACTTACTCAGCCGACTCGGCCTTGGCTGCAGCCTTCTTAGGCGCTGCCTTCTTCGGCTTTGCGGCTTCGCCTTCAGCGGCTTCTGCCTTCGGAGCCTTCTTCTCAGCAGCCTTCTTCGAAGGCTTTGCGCCGTCGGTGAGGATCTCCGAGATGCGGATGGTCGTCAGTTCCTGACGATGACCACGGGTGCGCTTCGAGTTCTGACGACGACGCTTCTTGAACGCGATGACCTTGCGAGCACGGCCCTGTTCGACGACTTCGGCGGTTACGAGAGCGCCTGCGACGACTGGTGCGCCAATGGTCGTGCCGACCATCAGAACTTCTGCGAATTCTACGATGTCACCGGCTTCGCCAGCAACTTTTTCGACCTTGATCAGGTCGTTTGCGGCAACGCGATACTGCTTGCCACCGGTCTTGATGACTGCGAACATTTGTTGTCCTTTCGGTTGTTCGGTCCGGCTCTCATTTCCACGACATTAGCGCCGAAGTGATGGGCCGTCTTTTTATCAGTCGGTTAAGTGAAGGGCTTGAGCCCCTTGATTGACGCCCCGGAAACCCGGAAATCCTCAATCAAAACAATAGGCGCGGACTGCCCCACGCCTAAGGTCTGGTGCTTATAGGTTCGGAACGTGGGAAAAGTCAAGAATTTTCACGAGAGAATGCAAATTAGGTCTTGTCTAATTGCAATCAGCCCGCTATTGAGCCGCTACACACTTAGCATTCGCTTTTGATGCTGTTTGACGGTGCGATTAAATAGATCGTTTTACCGGATTGCACAATGCGGAGAGGTGGCTGAGTGGTCGAAAGTACCGCACTCGAAATGCGGCGTGGGGGTAACTCCACCGTGGGTTCGAATCCCACCCTCTCCGCCAGCGACTCTTTCACTCTCCCCCAATTCAATTCCAAGATACTGTTTTCGCTACATATTCGCTGACTGACTTGCCCATAAATCAAGGGTTATGTCATGGTGAAAGCCGGAAATGTATCGTTGAATGTACAGTCTGATGTATCGCTCAAATATCGAATAGCGTCGGAATCAAAGCAAGGCAGTCAACGTCCCGCTAACGCGCTTGGGCGCTATCTCATAAGGAACGGCAACACGATTCTGTTCCAGATGCGCGCACCGAAAAACGCCATCCACCCGAACGGTTATATTGTCAGGATCAGCCTTGGCGCGCTATCACTGCGGGAAGCCCGCGAAATAGCCGATGAGCTTGCATCCCTTATGCGCTCTATCAGTCGGGCATTGGGGCGCAAAATGTCAGACCAGAATCATAGAGACGAAAATGATACAGGTGTTGATCTTCTGGAGATCGACAGCCACTTCTATAATTTTGTCCTGAAATCCGCTCTTTATCAGATACGTGGTCCCGGTCGCGCGCCCACCGAGGATGAGAAAAAAGGCCATGAACTCATTCGCAATCTGCTTTCCATCAATCGTGAGGTGGAAGCAAAGGAGCGTAGAGAGCCGCATAACAGCCTGATTGCCGACAACGCGCATATGCTGGCTGCGTCATTCGGGCAGAAATGGCTAGACGACACCAAAGCATCGCAGTCCGAAGAGCAATCGCAGACGAACGAATTGAATCACGGCGAGGATGCGGGAACTGTTCCCTCGTTATCGATACAGGAAGCGACCGTTCCGACGTCCGCGTTGCAACCGTCTCCCGCCCTCAACCATTCATCCAAAAAATCGAAGCAAGCTTCCGTCCCTGCGTTCAAGCAGGACAGACGCTACAGCGAGCGCTCGCAATCCAGCAAACCATTGTTCAGCGAGATAGCAGCCGAATATCTCGCGCTACGGGAAAGCGCATCCTCATCGGCAAACAAGGACGTCAAGATTGCGCGCTTCCGTATCGACCTGTTCATTGAATTGATCGGCGACCACCCCGTCGATACTTATACGGGCACCGATTTGCAGGCATTCATCGACCTCCTGAAACACTGGCCAGCCGAAGAAAAGGAACGTGACGCCAGCAAAACCGCGCGGGAAATCATTGAAAACAATCAGGACCTTCATCTGCGGCCACTAGCACGAAAAACCCTCTCTGAAGGCTATATGGCGATCATCAAAACGGTGATCAACTCCGGCCAAACACAGTACGATTATGCAACACCGATAGCGCGCGCCAAGCTCATCTACCCTGATACTGCCCGTCCATCAGTCGCAGCCGAACCATTGAGCGGGCAGAAAGTGGAGTTGCTGCTGCGTACCGGTGTTGAAACAGGCTATCTCGACAATGCCATGCTGCCGTTGCTTGGCTTTCTGACCGGTCGCCGCCTCGGCCTTCTCGTTCACCTCAAAGGATCGGACATACGGGAAAAGTACCCAGATGTCTGGGTGGCCCAGACCAATGGCATTATTCAGTTGAACGGTAAATGGCAGCGCAATCCGATCAAGACCGAGGCCAGCACTAGCTTCTTCGTGCTGCACAACTTTCTAAAAGAAATTGGCTTCGTCGATTGGGCTGTAAAAAAGGGAGAAGAATTCCTGTTTTCCGAATTGATGCGACTGGATAATCCGAGCAAGTCGGCATCCTCATACATGGGGCGGCTCTTCAAAAAGGCGGGAATCAAGGATACCCGCAACGAGGTCTTCCACTCGCTACGTGGGGGATATATTTCGGAAAGTGCCGAACAGCAGATTGACCGCCGTGAACGAAAGTTACAGGTCGGCCATCAGCTTGGAGAAGACGAGCACGATAAATACGGCTTCAGGGCGCTCACAGACAAGCAGGCTCGCCGCATCGCCTCGCTGTCCTTTGCAAGCGACATTGATCTGTCGATGTATCAGGGGCTTGATTTCGAGAAAATGGCCAGAAAGAAGCGCAGAAGGCTGACGGTCTGAAACCCGGTCGTTGCGCGTTCTATTAGTTGCGCTTCGGCATATGAAGGGGGCCGCATCAAGCGACGTCAAGGCAATGGGTTGATACGGCAGCGGACGGCATAGACTCGTTTCAGGTCATGCGTGGGCATGGCCGTGGCCGAAGGCCGAAACAGTCGTCCGCAGCTGTGTCACCGCAGGCCAAGGTTCCATGTCTTATTTTTTGTGACGTAATGAAAACCCGCCTTCACCGAGATGTGCAGCTCGGTGAAGGCGTTGGTTGGAGTATGTCAGAAAAATCGACATGGAAAGGCCAAGGTTACCCATGCCGCTTCACATTAGTTTCGGGCGTCTGCTCTGGCTTTATCCGCCTTGGCCGCCCCACGTGCTTGCCTCGGAGCTTTGCCGCTGCCATTCCGGCCCGAGTACGCTCACTTATTAGCGACCTCTCAAATTCAGCCAAAGCCGCGATCATATGGAACAGTAGTTTGCCGCCCGATGAACTTGTGTCGATACTTTCGGTCAGCGATCTGAACTCGACGCCCTGCTTTCCCAGACTGCTCACGTGCTCGACTAGATTGACGAGCGAACGCCCCAGCCGATCCAAGCGCCAGACAATGAGTGTGTCGCCTGCTTGAAGCATATCCATGGCTTGCCGCAAACCAGGTCGCTCGACCGTCGCGCCCGATATTCCATGGTCGGTGAAAATGAAGTCACAGCCCGCGTTTTTCAGGGCATCCAATTGTAGGTCCATGCGTTGCACGTCAGTAGAAACGCGAGCATAGCCGATTTTTAAGGGGTTAACTCGTAAGTCTCCCTGTTTTTCCTTGGATGTATTCTTTCTTTTCACTGCGTCATTCCTGCGCCTTTCTTTCAGTATTCGCTTGAATCTCATAGATTTCCAGTCCCAAAAATTGTTGTGAAAGGCAAGCCTTTTGAATTGCAAGAGTCGTCAACGGATTTGCGATGATTTTTTCTTTTATTCTGGTGATTTCGGCGCTTTCGCGGGCCGTTCATGAAGTTATTCATATTCGCCAATATTTGAATCAATTGTCCTGATAAGGCTTCCCTTTATCATTTTCTCCAATGCGGGCATCAGCGTTCAGGCCTTCAGGCTGTTGAACAGATCGGTGAATTCATGAAGGGAATGGGGCTAGATGATTAAACTTTTCAAAGAAATAAATACGCCATTGAAAATACGGTGGTGATGAGATGAATTACATAAAAGCCTTTTCTAACTTGTTCTGGCGCTTTGTTTTCATCTTGGGATGGAACGCAATACCATATTATGTGTATGCGACGAGTAGCAACAGAAGCAGCCTTGGTAACTTGCCGTTTGGAATGATGGCTTTTGCTGGGATGATAATGGCTGCGGTTCTCGCAGGAAGAACAATTTCGGATTTTGTCGTGGCAACGTTCGCGACGAAGACCGAATAATATGCGTGGTCTGCTTCTGAAGGCTCTGACCGTGGCATCGATTGCGACGCCACACGCAACTGCCGTTGCCGCTGGCGATCCTTATGTTGGCGAATATCTCGGGAACTGCGAGCGCGCTCAGTGTTTCATCGAGATCACGAAGAAGAAGGGCAAAAATTATCATCTCCGTTTCACTGCCGCTGACCCGATGGACGCGAGGAAAATTCTCTGCAATGCTGACATTCCGATGAAACGGGGACGGCTCGACTTCACGGCCAATGAGCAATACGACGACGCTCTATCCGGCGAATACAAGTCTGATCCACTTGTATGGCTGTTGGCCTTCGATGACGGCAGCATACATTTCTACGTCGAGAACGCACCTTGCGGACGCTTCAACATGGCAGGCGAATATGTTGCATTCGGAGACGAATGAAAGAAAAAAGCGGCTCACTGAAACAGTAGCCGCTTGCAGCATCTTGAGGAGGGGGTGGAGAGACGCCGCCCTTTAATATTTCGATCAATTTCCTGTCGGCGCAACACATTATTTCTGTCGGCCAAAAACACAATATTTGACAGCTTCGTTAGCTGAAGGACAAAATAAAACCACTGCGGTCAACGGGTCGGAAGCCCTGCGCAGTGGTTTAAAGGAACTTCATTATGATGCTGAACGGCCAAACGAATGTAAAGACCCTCGATAGCCGCGAATGAATGCGCAGCTGGATATCACCTTATCCAGCAAACAAACATACTTTACCCCTCAAGCCCAAAATATTGACAAACCCGCATCTGGCCTCGCGAGTTCAGTTCCTGCTCGTTCGCTCGACGTCTCCAACGACAATGTTCTTGTGCGCACCCATGACGAGGTGCTGCACAACAATGCGCTCAACAGGCTTTCCGGCATTGACTTCATCGAACGCCTTCTGGCCGATGCCCAGCTTGCAAAGCAGTCCGAACGCATCGCCTATAAGCTGGAGAAATCCGGCTTCAATCCGTACCTGTCAGGCGAAAACACCATTTCCATGGTCGGCCTGATTTCCGGTGCCGTTTTCAGTCTGTCTAGATATCGCAACGTCAACATCATTCCTGAAGTCGCCCAGCGCAATCGGCAGCCATTGCTCCAGCAATTTGACCTATTCCTGAAAGAACATCCGAAAATCCGTCGTTATGCCCGTTACATGGTCGTAACGTCGGGCAAGCGGTTTCATCTCGACCAGTTTCCAGAACGCCTTGCGGCCTTTAACAGGCAACTGGGCCGCTACTTCGCAATCAGCACGAACGCCGAAATCGACGTGCTTCTATGCTCGATTGAATTCACGGTCGATGAAGATCAATCCATTAATCTACATGCCAATATCGTTTCCGCACCACGCAAGGCATTCGGCCCGCAAGGCTGGTCGAACTGGCTGGATACCACCCGAAGCCATTTCGACGATCAGATGCTGCACGATGCAGGACGCGTCAAGGACACCAAGGAAATCATCAAGTACGTCTGCAAATACAATGAGATTGCAGGCCTTGACGGCGTGAGCACCGCCTTCATTGCAGAAACCCTGCATAAGAAGCAGATGATCCGTCCTCTGGGACTTTTCCGCGATTGGCGCATGAAGCTCAAGGAAAGCGGTCAAAAAGTCCGTTTTGACAGCAAGGCCAAGTCGCTTGTCCGTTGTCAGGTCTCAAAGCGCAAGCCTGCACCGGGATCGGCGGAAGAGATTCAGGCCGACATTCTGGCGGACGCCGAAGAAGCCGAACGTCAGCAGCGTCGTGTCATGGCTGCGCGATATGAGCGCGGCAACGAGAAAGAAGAAATCGAAAATCAAATCCTCTGCAAAACGCTTCCCCAGTCGCGAGCCATGCTCTTGGCCGAGCCTTTCGTCGTGGTGAGCAATTTCAGCAGCTATCCGATGACTAGGAATGGCAGGGATGGTCTGGATGCCATCAATGGACGTCGCGCCTTCCATATGAAACTTCTTGCCGAACAAGGCGTGGAGTGTGAAGACCTGGACGACGTAGGCGTCCGGTCATCTAAACTTGACACTCTTACGATAATTCCCAGACAGTTCATTTCAGAATTTGTGCGCACCTCACATGAGCGACGTCAGAAGCTGTTCAAGCTGCTAGGCTTTATCAGACCGGAACCCGATTTGGACGTCATTCGTGACCGTGTAACGCAAATCCTGCAGGAACACGCTCCGAAGACGTTCCATGAATGGTCAATCGACGTCGCTGATTCCCATAAGCTGCTTGAGAAAGGCCGGGAACAGCAAGAGGCATGGGAACAGCGCCGTAAGGATGATCTTCTCCTGCTGGAAGAATGCGGCATTTATCGCGAGCGTTTCGAAGAACTCACGGACGATGATCTGGACGACCTGATCCCATATGATCTGCCTGTCTCAAAATTTATTGAACAAATGCGGAGTGATTACATATCTGGCGCGATGCAATGGAAATGTAACGGATAATTCCGTTACAAAGATGGCCCCTGCCGAGGCCCTCGGAGAGCCGATATCTATGAGCAGCCACAGGCGTGAAGCGAATAGATGTAGTCGGTCGCTATATCTTTCCCTTGTTTCATTCGCGCCGACGGGTGACGATTCTTGTCTAACCGTTATGACAGGAGTCTGGACCATGAATCTGCTTGAAATTCCAACTGAACAATTTCCGCTCAATCATGCCCGCTACAACCACCTCATGGATGAGCTACGCTCGGCTGCGCGTGGCTTTGAACGATTACAGCAGCGCGGGTGGACAAACGGTAAGGAATTGGATGCAAGGCTCATGCAAATCCGCGCCGATCTTCAATCGGTGTGGGAATTGGTTCAGGAAACCGAACGCCAGCTCGCCGCCAGTGTTGCACCAAAGCGATAACGAAAATGGGCTTCCAGTTCGCTCATATCGAAACTTACTCTCGCTCTGGTGGCCGCAGCGGAAAGCTCAACATAGCGGAAATTATTTCCGAAGCGCGGCGCTTACCGGAAGCCTCACTTCACGTTGAAAATCCTAAAGCCCCCGTGCCCGTCTACGGTAGCAGCTTCGATGAACTCATGCGCCGTCACGATACAATGATCGAGCAGGCTCAGGAATCGCTGGCGAATGGCAAGACGCGGGCCGTGCGCAAAGATACCTGCTCGCTGTTCACATGCGTGCTCTCACATCCAGCGACACCGGAAGAATGCCGAAGCGATCCCGACGTCAAAGCTTCCGTGGAAGCGTGGGCCAAGGATTCCGTGAAATGGTTGCGGCATGATCTGGAAGCGCGCGGTGGCACGTTGGAAACCGTCATCATGCACGTGGACGAGGCGCATGTGCATCTGCACGCGTACGGCCTGCACTCCTCTGGCCATGCGGACAGGCTGCACCCCGGTAAAGTAGCCAAGAAAGCAGCGGTGGAAGCTGCAATTGAAAACGGTCAGGAAAAGAAGGCTGCCAATGCCATCGGTGACAAAGCTTATGTCGAAGCAATGCGCACCTGGCAGGATTCATATTCAATGAATGTCGGCCTGGTGCATGGCCTGACCCGTCTTGGTCCAGCGCGACGTCGCCTTTCGCGCGCCGAATGGAACGCAGAAAAGGCTGTGGCTAAAAGCGTGCAGCAAGCGAACGCGGTGGTAGCTGCGGCGATGGATGCCGCGAATGCAGCCGACAACAATCGTAAGCAGTACGAAAAGGCTGCGCAAAAGACTGTCGCCGACGCCCAACAACAGGCAAGAACCATTATTCGGGATGCGCAATGCAAATCCGATAAGCTTGTCGCAAGTGTCGACGCCGAAGTGCGAAAGGTCCGATCTATTGCCAGCAGGCTGCGGAGCTTTTGGGACGCGCTGCGCGTATCCGCACTTCACAAGGCTCTTTGGAAAGAAGTGCAGCCCCTCATTGACCGGGAACGCGAACGCGCAGCACACATCCAGAGCAACTTGCAGAATGAAACCCGCCGCCGCATGGCTGCGGAAACAAAGCTTTCCAATACCAGCCAGTCAATGCAGGTCGTGATCAGCGAACGCGATCAATTGCGGCGTCAAAGGGATCGGCTACTCAATCCTGACGGGGAGCGCTTTGAGCCAAATGGCCCGAAAATTCGATGACCTGAACATCATGCGACATTAATCTTCGCGTTCTTTGCCCTGTTTCTGTGCGTTAGAATGTTGACGGTTTGCAAAAACCGCCCTGAAACGCGCCGCCGGTGGCTTTTTCTCCCATAATTCTTCCGAAGCTAAAAAATCGGGAGCCCGTCATGGAAAAGAGAAAACGAAGTCAAAAGAGCTGCGCGGAAATTGCTCTGGTACGGGCACGTCAAGCACGACGTCAGAATAGGCATCCGGTTGTCGTCGGCTGGGTTTTCATTGCAGCGCTGCTATCAATTCGCACACCTGTCATGCTGCCAGCGACACCGTACCCGTCCGAGGCCGAAAATGACTGGCCGATTTCGGATTATGAGCGCGGTTACTCCACCTCGCCGAAGCCTCGCCGCGAGCGTTATAACACGCAGCCATCAATGAAACGCTTGATGCGCGATCTCCGTCGCCCTGCCGCACGCGAGGATGCGATGCAATTTCTGCTCGCACGCATTGATAACGTCGGCCTTCGCGGCTGGGTCATCAAACAAATCCGAGAAGATCAGATTAATCGGCTTTCAATTCACGTTCACCCCGGCTTACCTGATACTGCGATAATCGCTTCATGGCAGGCCGAACTCAATGCCGAAAATACAACTGACAGTGAAACCATAAACGATGGCTTACAAACGCAGCAGTCGCCAACACTTTAGGACGTGCTGAATGTCTGCGATGGAGGGGAAAGTGGTCTGAGAGGTTTCGGGCAAACAAGCTGAGAAAGCTGCCATTGTTCTGACCAATATGCTTCGACGGAAGTTACGAGCGTGTGATTTTGAACGTCATCCACCCGATGCGGTGGCATTGCTAATCCATTTCTAGCAAACGAAACAAAATTCATCGCCCCTTCATCTTGGTTGCCGGGCAGGCAGCCACATCCACGAGTTACCTCTTTTAGCGAATTGTAGCCGCTCTGCCCTGCACCCAACGCGAAAATTGCATTTAACCATCATTTTGACGCAGTCCTTTTTGCCGCACACGAAATGATGTTGCTGAAGTATCAGTACCCAGCCATACTTCCTAGATGCAAGAGATTCCAGACAACGTATTTGCCACGCAACAGATGCTAAACGATTTAGTGAGATCGCAAGCAGAGGACCTCGGGGCTATTTTTCAACCTTACGACGTAAAGGCCAGCGTTGCCGCCGCAGGCGGGTTGCTTACGGTTCCAGAGCTTCAGGCGAACACGGTTAGGCTTGAGGCTATTGCGCATTTGATTATCGCTAACTCTTCAGGAAAGAAAAAACCGAACAAGCAGGACGCCGCTCGTTGGTTTAAGCAGGTGGGACAAACTTTCGCGCGCATGGAAGATGCGGCTGAAGATGTGTTCGTCGGCCGCGTGTATATGGATGGACGCAATTACCGCGTGCTTGAAGGGTTGGCAGAGGCAAATTGCCATCATCTGCAGCACATGCTCACAGCTGTCGAGAACATGCCCGGCCATGGCATCTATGCTGCGCTCAAACGGTCTTGCCGCGCAATGCTTACTCTATCCGACCTAGTTTGCGCTCGCTCTGGATTGGAGGCCTTTTGCTGCGGTAGTGAATATGGTCTCAATGCACTACCGATAAGCGGCCTTCCAACACTCAAAACGCTAGCCGCGCGCGTTATCTTTTCAGAGGATGATCTAGCGCTTGCTGGCGTTAGTCGCGAGGCGCTCGTTAGGTTTTGCTTGCCACCGTCGCAGCGCAATGTCGATTTTGGTGGTTATGGCGATAGCTGGCTGGAGAGGCAGCCACTAGTCGATTTTCAGGATGAGCTCGTGGTGGCGATACCTTCGGCCATTGGAACGGCTATACGACGGGCAGTGATTGAAACCTGTCACGACGCCGGGGCAAAGTTCGGCCTATGGACTGCCCTGCTAATCGCCCAGACAGAAGAGCTTTCTTTGAACCCCGCTATTTCGAGTCTGGGTATTCCTCCCACCGAAATGAAACGGGATTCCCACGTTGTTCCCTCCGAGCCCGTGGAGTTTCAGCCCGGCTTGTGGTTCCATCTCGTCCTGCTGACCGATGATTTCACCGGATTTCATGAGACAGGCTTTAGTCGACCCGGACCATCCAGCGAAAAGACGTACGCTGAGCTACAACAGGCGATAAATAACGCCGCCGCTGGCACCAAAGCCCGACCCGGTTTCAAACTCGGATTCTCGTTGATTGTCCTTTGCGGGTTTGGCAGGGGACAATTGGTCGAGTTTACCCGTCCGGCTCATTGGCTAGTAGAAGGCATCAGCAGCTACGACCTCGATGTGTTGGGGTGGCGGCACGACTTCAATATCGCCGAGTTGCTCAAATTCCTCCTCGCTGAAGGCAACGCTGGGCGTATGGGCTTTCCGTTGATGGCGATCAACGGGCTGCTAGCGCGTATCGGTTTTGCATACGGCAACAATGGCCATGTGGTGCCCCATGAGGCCATGCCGGACGGCACCGAACGTGCCACGTTCATGGTGCCTACCAACGCACATCTTCGGCTCAGGGCCGAACATCATGCCCGTTTCGACAAGCACGCTGTACGCGATGCGGCAGGCAAGGGGGTTGTTGTCCGCTGTAAGGATGGTGGCAAGCGTTCACCACAGAATATGCAGCGAGTTTATGTTTCGCATCTTGATGCCCGAGAACTGCGGTTTCGCGGGGTGTGGAGGTCGGGCAGCCGAACATGGTGGCTCGAAACCGTACCGGTTAATGAAGGCTCGTACCTCTACCCTATTTTTGAAATGCAAATGGTATGGATGGAGCGCCTTGCACCCATATTGTTGCAGCACATCCCGAGCCTTCCGGATGTTTTGACATGGAAGCTCGTGAGCCCTGCAGCTCCCGTTATGAGATCACGAGAGATCAGCTCTCCGCCACTGGACGAGTTAAAGCGGGCAATCCACGCATCATGCGATCAGGGCGGTTGCGTCGTCACCACTGAGATCGGTTTGCCGTTTTTCCGAGGATTGTCCCATCCCAGTAATGTCGCGGAAGTTACGTTAATAGAAGCCTTTCTTGAGCAGGTTGTTAAGTTCGCAGATTGTATTGAGGTCGATCTTGCCGCGCTATTACGTGAAATTGTTCCCTCGCCTGAAGCGCGGCAACTTCATGCTTTCGCACCGCAGGACTTTCGCGATCACGTTCGTGATTCTGTCCCGCCGAAGGTTGTACAGATAAGTAGTTTCGACGATGCTGCGATTCGCTTAGGAATGGGCTGGCACGGGCTTCCTCGTCCAGGTGGCACGGTCACAGGACGCGACGAATGTACGAGGGTGCTCAATGCTATCACCACTGCTGTCGAGGAAATGTTCTGTACTCACCTGAGGCAATTCGAGAGATCCGCCCTGATTCGGCGTGTGGTGGAAAACCACGAGGCTTCCATTATTGATAAGTCCAAATGGGAACGAACCTCAGGTGCCATTCTTAATCTCTCCGCCAATCCGCAGGAATCACGCGAGGAAATCTCCACGAGAATTCAGGAAGCTAACGCCACTGGCTTAGCCAGCCGCATCATTTTAGAGGCAGCACTCTGCGAATCCCCGTTGGGTGTAGGTTTCGAGGTCGCAGATTTCGACCTCTCCAACCTCATGGCACTGGCGATGATGATTCATCATTTAGGTGGCTACTCCGACGCTATCCGTTATGAAGGAATGCGTCCCGAAATGCGCATCTCTCCGGCAGGCGAAGTGCAGGTGGATGTGTCGTTTTTCGACGCCATCGTGAACCCGGTGGGTCAGTCCTTTATTAACGGGCAAATAGATCGAAGCCGCCGCGACTATTCGGACTTGCTGCACGAACCCGAACCACTCACTCAAGAACAAGCGGCTAATCAAACGGATCCCCGCTTCGCTGCGGCCTGGGAAGCCGAAATGGGTATTTCGCTC
The DNA here is from genome assembly GCF_014138065.1 of Ochrobactrum sp. P6BSIII. Classification (NCBI taxonomy): domain Bacteria; kingdom Pseudomonadati; phylum Pseudomonadota; class Alphaproteobacteria; order Hyphomicrobiales; family Brucellaceae; genus Ochrobactrum; species Ochrobactrum sp. P6BSIII. The sequence goes on from NZ_JACGXB010000010.1 coordinate 222,425, forward strand.
CAAGATTTTCGCACAGCGCTGGAGGCACTGGAAAATCGGTTAGTCGAAAGCAAACAAGCATGGGAGACATTGCCTAAGCCAGTACTGCTTCAGTATCTCGGCAAATACGTCGATTGCGCAGACCGGTTCATTAGCTCACTCGAGCTTGTGCCACGCGACGGGTGGAAGAGAGTCTTACTACCCTACGTGGATCAGGATCGGCAGCCATGGCGGTTCAGGCGTCGTTTGTCCGTTGCACGACGTCCTATTCTACAGCTCGAACCGTACCCTGAATCGGATGTCATTATCGCTCCCGGTATGATCCGTGATGCCTTTCGCGCTCAGCTTCATAATTTCTACTACGGTCACTATGACCTTAGTTCCATTGCATCAAAAGAAATGCGACGTTGGAGGGAACACATAGTCGCAAAGGAAGCGGCAAATTTTGAAGACAGAGTCGTCACGCGTTTACAGGAACTCGGATGGCAGGCAAGAAGAAGCATAAAGTTCCCACATATTCTTGGCCGCAAACTATCCGAAGATCCCGGCGACATAGATGTGCTTGCATGGCATTCTGACGGGCGGGTCATGCTCCTCGAATGCAAGGATCTTCAGTTCGCCAAGACTTCAAGTGAGATTGCTAAACAACTCTACAAGTTTCGAGGAGAAACGGATGAGAAAGGACGCCCGGACCTCCTCGGTAAGCATCTCAAACGGATTAAACTCGCACAGGAGAATGCCGCAGCATTTCAGTCTTTCCTCCAACTGTCTGAGGTGAGAGTAGATGGCGCTCTAGTCTTCGCAAACACTGTCCCTATGACCTTTGCAGCTGAGCGGATAAGGCATAAAGTGACGCTCTTGATCTTTGATCAGCTGGCATTTGCTTTTGGATGCCGAGCCTAAACTTAGCTCATGTCGCTGTTCGATAACTTTCGACACGTAAGCCCAGAGCATCTGGATGTCTCCACTATCGAACCTTTGTCTGATGTGGCAGTTGCACGCCTAAAACCTGCTGTTCCAGTCCTGGCCCGTCTCACGCCGACAATTTGGCGTGAGAGGGGTTTGTTTAGGGTAAATGCGGAGACGATAAGAAGCTCTTTACACCCACTCAATAAGTAGGTGATGGCGTCCATTGTCAAAAAGTATCGTAAAATGTATCGTTCGGGGCGTCGAAACGGGCAATGTTATCAATGTGTTGCGAAAAGTGCTTTTGAATCAGTGAATTGGGAAAGAGTCCCACCCTCTCCGCCATTTGTTTCCTAGCAAAATCCATCTCCTACCCGAGCTGCGACACTTCTATGTGCAGGCTGAACCATGCTAGAAGGCAGCATGAGTGAGTTGTCATCCGTAGCCCCTATTTATAATCCGCCGCTGGAGCCATATGTCTCCATTATTCATCGCGATGCGGATCTTCTGGTATTGGACAAGCCAAGCGGGCTTTTGTCCGTTCCCGGTCGTCACCCAGCCCTTTCCGATAGCCTTGCCACGCGGGTGCAAAAGCAGTTTCCGCAGGCGCTGATGATCAACCGGCTGGACAAGGACACATCCGGTCTTGTCCTGATGTCGTTGAACCGGAAAGCCCATGCTCATGTCGCTGCGCAGTTCGAGGCTCGCACCACAGAGAAATCCTACATCGCCGAAGTCTGGGGCCGTATGGATAGTGATGAAGGCTTTATCGATCTGCCGCTGGCTATCGATCCCGACAACAAGCCGCGCCATCGCGTGGACCATGCGCACGGCAAACTGGCACATACGCGTTGGCAAGTTCTGAGCCATGGTGAAAACAGCACGCGTTTGCGCCTCTCTCCTCTGACTGGCCGCACCCATCAGCTGCGCGTCCACATGCTGGCGATAGGACATGTCATTCTCGGTGACGAATTCTATGCGGAAGGCGCAGCACTGGCAGCAGCAGACCGCTTGCTTCTACACGCCGAAAAGCTAGCCTTTCACCATCTCGATGGGCGTGACGTGACATTCACCGCGCCCTGCCCGTTCTAACCCGGCCCTGAGATCACAGATGTCGCAGAAACTAGATACATCGGAGCTGGTTGTCGATTTCGTTGGCGGTGCTGTCGGTCACCGGTTTCGCTCCGGCGAAGGACGCGGACAAGCGCTTGCCAAAGCGGTTGGCCTCACGCGCGGAGTCACGCCGGAGATTGTCGATGCGACGGCCGGTCTGGGCCGTGACGCCTTTTTGCTCGCATCGCTCGGCGCTCGCGTCACCTTGATTGAACGTTCCGAGAAAATGCATGCATTGCTGGCCGATGGTCTGGCGCGCGCCGCTGCGGAAGGCGGCCAATATGCCGAAACCGTTGCGCGTATGACATTGCTGCATGGCGATTCCTGCAAACTGCTGCCGGACTTGAAGCCGCAGGTAATTCTGGTTGACCCCATGCATCCGCCACGCGGCAACACGGCCCTCGTCAAAAAGGAAATGCGGCAGATCCGCGAGATCGTCGGTACAGACCCGGATGCGGAAAAGCTGATGCAGGTGGCGCTGGAAGCTGCACTCAATCGCGTGGTGTTGAAATGGCCGTTGCGCGCCGAGCCAATGGCAGGCCTGCGTAAACCATCACATCAAATTCTTGGCAAAAGCACCCGCTATGACGTATTCGTCAAAGCCAAGATTGCATAAAACGCTTTTTGAAGACCTTCAAAGTTAGACAGCGCGTTGCAAGCCAAACGCGCAAAAAATATAGAAATTTTGGTAATTCGGTTTAATTTGAAAACGCTGCATTTCGCAAAACGTAATTCATAATATTACTGAGGGCGTATGAAGACACAGATGGATCTGACGACGGCGCCAATCAATCAAGCGCTGCTGCTCTTCGCCTTACCGACGCTCGGATCGTCGATCCTGCAATCGGCAAATGGTTCCATAGACACGATCTGGATCGGCCATTTGCTCGGAACGAATGCGCTGGCCGCTACGACCAACGGCAATCTTGTCATGTTCCTGCTGACTGCCTTTGTCTTCGGCTTCGGCATGGCATCGACCATTCTGATCGGACAGTCTTTCGGACGCCGCGAAATCGAAACTGCGCGCGCTATTACAGGCACGACGCTGGGAGCTTTCGTGCCGATCAGCATTCTTGTTTCCATTGCAGGCTGGTTTCTGGCACCACATGTCCTGACTTTGCTTGGTACGCCGGAGACAATCGAGCCTCTGGCTCGCGCCTTCCTGCAAGTTACTTTCATCGCCATGCCTGCCATCCTTATGCAGACCATCCTGATGATGGCCCTGCGCGGCAGTGGAGATTCGATCACCCCGCTGATTTTCATGGGACTGGCAGTTATCCTGGATATTGCCTTCAACCCCCTGCTCATCCTCGGGATCGGCCCTATTCCTCCACTGGGCATATCTGGTTCAGCACTTGCTACTGCGGTCGCGAACTATATCAGCCTCGCCGCCATGCTGTTTTACATCTACCAAAAGGACCTTCCCTTACGCTTGAAGGGTCAGGAACTCCGGTTTCTGATACCGGACCTCAAAGTGCTGAAGCTCATCTTCAGCAAGGGTCTGCCGATGGGAATCCAGATGATCGTGGTTTCGAGCGCGATGCTGACCATGATGCGGCTCGTCAATCAGGAGGGCGTCGATACGACGGCGGCTTTTGGCGCGACACAGCAGTTGTGGACCTATGTGCAGATGCCCGCTATGGCGCTTGGCGCGGCGGTCAGTGCCATGGCAGCGCAGAACATCGGCGCCGGCAACTGGGACCGCGTCAGCAGCATCAACCGCATCGGTGTGCTCTATGCGATCCTGATGACCGGCATTCTTGTCGTTGTGCTGCTTATTGCCGACCGGCAAGCTATGGAAATATTTCTCGGCGCTGAAAGCCCGGCGATACCGATTGGCCAGCATATTGGCAAAATGGCGACCTGGGGTTTCATCGCCTTTGGCGTCTCAATGGTCCTGTTCGGAACAGTTCGCGCTAACGGACAGGTGATATGGCCTCTCATTATCCTTTTCGTATCAATGTATCCGGTTCGGCTGGGCGTTGCGCTCGGCTTGCGGGAATGGCTAGGCGTTGACGCGCTGTGGCTGAGTTTTCCGGTTGCCATGCTGTCCACCATGCTCATGGCTGGCGTTCTTTACCTCCGCGGCAACTGGCGCGAAAACAAATCAATGAATGTCGATAAATACGAGCGGGACAATGTTGTCGCTTCGACGTCTCAGACGGCGGAAGCTGCCCCATCCTGTAATGCACTCGCACCCAATGCGCCTGCTGTGATGGAGGGCAGTGCAACGGGCGCGCGGTGAAACAGGCGAAATCGCCCGCAATCCGAATATCCGCACGCGCCGGTTCGCTTCGTTGAAAACAATGCAAAATTACCAATGTAGACCTGTTGCAATCTGTCCGGCCTTGGTTCATATAGCGCGGGCCTGACAGAATCGGTTCTTTATAGAATCGACTGGCGCGAGCGGGTGTAGCTCAGGGGTAGAGCACAACCTTGCCAAGGTTGGGGTCGAGGGTTCGAATCCCTTCGCCCGCTCCAGTTTTCTGATCAGTACAGCTTTCAAAATCCCGGCTTCGTCCGGGATTTTTGCTTATCTGACTTCCAATCCGCTTCAAACTGCAGACAATGTCCTCAGTTGTTTCTCAGGAACTTAAACGGAACGCCGGAGATGAGCGCCTTCACATAGCGCGGCCTTTGATAATAGCCGTTCAGCGATACACGCGGCAATCTCATGAGGGACTGAAGGCTATTACAGTCCAGTACACCCGGCTGGGTCGTAACTCCGACAGCAAACCCCGCATCTGCAATCGCTGAGGTCTCACGCTTCCCGACCGCAGTCGGCCAGCCATACGGATAGGAAAACGAACGCGGCTTCTGCCCGACATAGCGTTCAATCGCGGCGGCGGACTGCTCGATCTCTTGATGCAACCGGTCTTCATCGACGCGGCGCAGATTGAGGTGATTCATTGTGTGCGCACCAAAATGAACCAAAGGGTCTTGCGCCAATTGGCGTAATTCCGCCTTATCCATCACCAGCTTTTCAATAATAGCAATCGGTGAAACGCCGTGCACCTGCGCTGCCGCATCGATACGCGCTACAGCTTGGTCTTCGTCTATGGCCTTAACAAAGGCGGTGAACCGATCGAAGGCTGATAGCTTTTCGTGCAACGTCTCGCAGCGAATGTGCTCACTTCCATTGCCGAAATCGAATTCAAAGCTTGAGGCTTTCCGCGCCAAGGCTTCCACTGTTTCCCACCAGGCGCTCCGCTTGCGCTCCACAAACCCCGGATTGACGAAGATTGTATAAGGGACGGAAAACTTCCGGAATATAGGTGCGGCGAACTCGGCGTTATTGCGATAACCGTCATCGAGGGTGAAAGCAACGAAGTTGCGTCTGTCTGCCTTGTCTGCAAGCAGGCGCGGCAAATCATGCAAATGAACTGGAGTGAGCCCTTCGTTGATCGCGACGCTGATAGCTTCTTCCAGAAACTCTGGCGTAACCGACAGATGTGCATTGGGTGAGAAGCGCTCCGCATGTGCAGGGCGAACATGATGCAGGGTAAAGATTACACCTCGCCCCGAAGCACCCGAGAATAGCGAGCGTACAAAGGGAACAGCCGCCAGCTCCAGCCCGGCTCTGATCAAGCCGTAGCGCAGAGAGGAGCATATCCCCTGAAACGATCGCATTGCACCCCGCGCTATTCAAGCGCGTCCCTTATTAAGTAAAAATCAAAAATGTCATTACACTATGGTTCGTCAACAAGTCATTGATGAATGTTGATATGTACTAGTTCTTCCTAATTCGATGGCTTTATAGAACTACGGTACCAATAGCATCCGAGCCATAAGGCGACCAACGCCGCCGCACGAATGATTGTATCATCCGCTGCATTGTCTTGTCATCGGCCGCACTCACCCAGTTCGCAAAAGCCCAGTTCCATATGCGGAGTTTTCCCTTATGGACATTCTGTTTGGCGTGAGGCTGGTGTCTGACCACAGGGTGGGGCCTCCTCTCTCATCGCCAACAGTAAACGCCACCAGCCCCGGTTTTCATGCGCTGTGGCTTTTCTGTATTTGTTGTGTTCTGGCTTATTTCCAAGTCTGGGGATTGTTTTGCGTGAGGGACGCTGCGTTGAGCCCTCTGCGTCTTTTCGCGCTCTTTAAACGCCGAAAGCCCGCTTTGTTAGCGGGCTTTATGGAATGGTTGTGAGAAGATTTGGTTGCGGGGGCAGGATTTGAACCTGCGGCCTTCAGGTTATGAGCCTGACGAGCTACCGGGCTGCTCCACCCCGCGCCAGGGTGATT